>JBDSUJ010000001.1:0-6091 GCA_039927815.1 Croceibacterium sp.
GACGCCGCCGAAGACGCTGTTATGGTAGCGCCGCCGGCCCGTTCGGGCCTGCGCCGCGCCGGTCGCTGGGGCGTGCTAGCGCTTCTCGCCATCGTCGTAGCGGGCCTGGCGTTTATATGGTTTAGCCGCGAGCGCATCGTCGGAAATTATCTCGGCAGCCAGCTCGCCAAGCGTAACATCCATGCGACCTACAAAATCGAGCAGATCGGCACCCGCACGCAAATCCTGCGCGACGTCGTTGTGGGCAATCCCCGACACCCCGACCTGACGATCGCGCGAGCGATCGTGCGGATCAACCCGCGCTTCGGCATACCTACTGTGAGTCGCATCACGCTGGTCCATCCGCGGTTGCACGGCACTTTTGACAACGGCACCTTGAGCTTCGGCGAACTTGATCCGCTATTGTTTCGCAACAAGCCGAAAAAGCAATTCGAGCTGCCCGATCTCGACCTCGCCGTCGAGGATGGGGGCGCCCTGATCGAGACCAATTTCGGTACTTTGGGAGCGAAGCTGACAGGGCGGGGAAACTTGCAGAATGGCTTTGCCGGCGAACTGGGCGCGGTTTCGCCGCGGCTGACTATTGCCGGATGCGAAAGCGTCCGAACTTCGCTCTACGGCCGGCTGGAAGTCGCCAATCGAAAGCCCAAGTTCACCGGCCCCGTGCGCTTCGCGCGGTTGCGCTGCCCCGGCAGCGGCCTTTTGCTGCGCAACGTCACGGCCCAAGTGCGGTTTGCAGCCGATGAAGCGTTGCAGAAATTCGACGGTGATGTCCGGCTCGCGGTCGGCCCTTCGGCGTTCGCGCGGGGCATCTTGGCCAGCGCTGAAGGCAACGCGAAGTTCACCTGGCGCGACCAGGGTTTGACCGCCGACTTCGGCGTCACCGGGCGCGGCGTGCAAATTGCCAAGGCAGCGTTTTCCCGCGTTGCGGTCACCGGCACGCTGCGGACGCGGCGCGACTTTGAGCGGGTTGAGGTCGATGGCACGGTGAAGGGCGCTGGGGTTCACCTCGGCAACGGCCTCGACGCCGCGCTGTCAGCGGCCGCGCGGACTGGCGGCGACACCCTGCTGGCACCGGTGCTGGCACAAATTCGACGCCGGCTCGCTGGCGAAAGCCGCAACAGCGCGCTTGCGGGCGAGTTCACGCTGCGGCGCACCGGACACGCTCTCGCGTTGGTGGTGCCGAACGCCGGGCTGCGCGGCGGGAGCGGCGACATGCTGCTGTCGCTGTCGCGCTTACAGTTGTCTGTGCGCCCGGGCACCGCGCTGCAAATCTCGGGCGGGATTGCGACGGGCGGCCAAGGCTTGCCGCGCATCGTCGGCACCGTGGCCCTAGGCGCGGGCGGGCAGGTGCAGGCCCGGGTGGCGATGGCGGAATATCATGCCGCTGGCTCGATACTGGCCATTCCCGAATTATTCCTTGTCCAGCGCCCGAGTGGCGCCCTTGGTTTCGCGGGCACGATTCGCGCGAGCGGAAAGCTGCCTGGTGGCCGGGCGGACAACCTGCTGCTGCCCGTCTCTGGGACCTGGCGGGACGGCCGGTTTGAGTTATGGCCCGGATGCGTCCCGGTTACCTTCGATCGGCTGCAATACGCCAACCTGACCCTGACCCGGCAGAACGTGACGCTATGCCCGTCGCGCGGCGCGGCGATCGTGCGGTATGACGGGCGCGGCTTGCGGTTCGCGGCGGGCGCGCCGGCACTGCGGTTGACCGGGCTGCTCGGCCAGACGCCGATCGCTATACGGAGCGGACCGGTCGGGTTTTCGTATCCAGGCGCCTTGTCCGCGCGGCAAATCGATGTCTCGCTGGGCCCGCCTGCAAACGCACAGCGGTTCCTGATAAGTGACTTGACCGCCCGCATCGGCAAGGACGTCAGCGGCCGTTTCTCGGGTACCGACGTCAAGCTGTTTTCAGTCCCGCTCGATTTGTTCGGGGCGAGTGGCAACTGGCGCTATGCCGCTGGGCGCCTTACGCTGAGCGACGCGGCATTCCGGCTTGAGGACCGAGCCAATCCCGCCCGATTCTACCCGGTGATCGCGCGCGGCGCGGACCTGACGCTGGAGAACAACCTGGTCGTTGCGCATGCGTTGTTGCGCGAGCCGAAGGGCGACCGCCCGGTGACGCGGGCGGATATCCGCCAAGATCTGGCGAGCAGTCGCGGCCACGCGGACCTGACGGTTGCCGGAATCACGTTTAGCCGCGGCTTCCAGCCCGAAAATCTTAGCGATATCGCCCGGGGCAGGGTCGCGCTGGTACGTGGCACGATCACCGGTACCGGCGCCATCGACTGGCGTCCTGGCAGCGTAACGAGCACCGGTCGGTTCTCGAGCGACGCGCTTGATTTCGCGGCCGCGTTCGGGCCGGTCAAAGGCGCGTCGGGCACTGTCGAGTTTTCCGATCTGCTCAGCCTGACTACTGCGCCCGACCAGCGCATCCGCGTGGCCAGGTTCAATCCCGGCATCGAAGTGACCGACGGCGAAGTTTCCTTGCAGCTCAAGGGTGGGCAGGTGCTGGCAGTGCAGGGCGGCAGCTGGCCGTTCATGGGTGGAACACTCAAACTGCGTCCGGTCCAGATCACTTTCGGGGCAACGGAAGAGCGACGATACGTGCTCGAGATCACTGGCCTCGACGCCGCGCGCTTTCTCGAACGCATGAACCTCGAAAACCTGAACGCCACTGGTATGTTCGACGGTACGATCCCGGTGGTGTTCGACGCTAGCGGCACAGGACGGATCGAAGGTGGCGTGCTAAACTCGCGCCCCCCTGGTGGCAATGTCTCTTATGTCGGTGCGCTGACCTACAAGAACATGGGCGCGATGGCGAACTTCGCCTTCCAGGCGCTACGCTCGCTTGATTACCGCCAGATGCGGATCGAAATGAACGGCAACCTGACCGGCGAGGTCGTCACCAAAGTGCGGTTCGACGGCGTCAGCCAAGGAGCCGGGGCCAAACAGAACTACATTACCCGTCAGATCGCCAAGTTGCCGTTCCGCTTCGACGTGAACATACGGACCTCGTTCTATTCGCTGCTGACCAACTTGAAGTCGTTGTACGATCCGGCGGCCGTTAAGGACCCGCGCTCAGACGCAGTCGGGCTACTCGACGCAGCGGGCAATCCGCTCTCTCGCTCGAAGAACGGTGTAGCGCAGCCGCCGGTCAAACCTGAGAACCTGATCCCCGATGAAGCCCCCATTCAGCACCGCGAAAGCGAGAAATAGCTATGACATCCATGAAAATGACCAATCCTCGCCCGCCGGCGAAGACCTATCCAATGGGGGAATTTCGCAAGTGGACAGGGGCGATGGTGATGCTGGGTTCGCTCGGGAGCGGCGGGTGCGTAACCGTAAAGGCGCCTGACGCTCCGATCGTCATCGAACTCAACATCAACATCAAACAGGAAGTGATCTACCGGCTGTCAGGCGACGCCGGCAACACGATCGACGAGAACAAAGACATCTTCTGATGGGAACCGCGATGACCATGCTACTGATCCGCCGCTTTATGTTGGGCGCCACCGGAGCCGCGCTGGCGTTGGGCGGCTTGTCCGCACCCGCATACGCGCAACGCGATCCGGCTTACGAGGCCGCGCGGCACGCTGGCGTAGTGGGCGAGAAGACCGACGGTTACCTGGGCATCGCCGGCGCCGCCGATGCTAGTGTGCGCAGGATGGTCGAGGATATCAACATCAAGCGCCGCGCGCTTTACGCGGACAAGGCTCAGGCGGCCAAGGCGACGCTTGAGGAGTATGCGATCACTTCGGGTTGTCTGGCAATTGCCCGCACGGCGCCGGGCGAAAAGTACCAGGCGCCCGACGGTGCCTGGCAGACCCGGGGCGCCGGCGCTCCGCTGCGTGATCCGCGCTGCCCGTAACGCGCTAGAATCCTTATCTGCCTGGCGCCGCAGGCGTGGGCGCGGTGCGCACGCGGTTGACTCGCCTACACCCCGTCCGTAAGGGCGGCGCGTTCGTCGGCCGGCATCGTCGGGCGGCGCATTTTCATTGCTATCCTGCGAGGCTGACGCTTTCATCGTGGTCGACGAACCCGACAACGCACCCATCGGACAAGACCCGAAAATCGGCTCGCTCGAGGACCGCATCGCGTCCGCGCGGCAGGTCGAGGATGCCCGAATGGCCAAGGAGCACGCACCGATGCGTGACGGGCGCAGCGCGGCGATCCAGGTCGCCTCGACGATGGTCGGCTATCCGCTAGGGGGCATCATCATCGGCTTGGTGCTCGACAACGTGTTCGACACTCTGCCGTGGATTACCATCGTGCTGATGTTCCTCGCTTTCGCCGGCGCGCTACTCAACGTCGTGCGCATCAACAAGAGCCGCGCCGGTTAGGCGCGTCGGACCGTAGGATAACCGTACCAGTGGCCGCGCCTGCCAAGATTGACCCCATGCACCAGTTCCAGATCGCGCCTGTCGGCAGCGATCATCTGGCGGTGAGCCCGTTCCAGTTCACCAATTCATCGCTGTGGATGCTGATCGTGCTGGCGGCGATCGTGCTCTTCATGTGGGGCGGGATGAAGCGCCAGCTGGTCCCGGGGCGATGGCAGGCAGCGGTCGAAATGTTGACCGGCTTCGTCGACAACATCACGCGCCAGAACATCGGCAAGGAAGGTCGCGCCTATTTGCCGTGGGTTTTCACCGCGTTCGTTTTCATACTCGCGGCGAACTGGATTGGCGCGATGCCATTCGGCATCGTTCCGGGCGGCCACCCGTTTACGGTGACGAGCCAGTTCACGATTACCGGGGCGATGTCCATCATCAGCTTTCTGATCGTGCTCGGCGTCGGGTTTTGGAAGCACGGGTTCAAGTTTTTCGGCTTGTTCGTGCCGCACGGCACGCCGCTGGCGCTCAAGTTCATCGTCGCGCCGATCGAGTTCATCTCGTTCATGGTGCGTCCGTTCAGCCTTGGCCTGCGGCCCTTCATCGCGATGTTCGCGGGGCATATCCTGCTTGAGGTGTTCGGCAACTTCGTCGTCCAGGGGCTCAATGCCGGGGGACCGATGGGCTACGGCATCTCGCTGCTGTCGTTCGTTTTCGTCATTTTCGTCAGCGCGCTGGAATTGCTGGTCGGCGCGATCCAGGCCTTCGTATTCGCGCTTCTGACCAGCCTATATATCAACGACGCTGTTCATCTTCATTGATCTTCCAACGTCTTATTCAACGGAGTTTGTAAAATGGATCTCGCTTCTGCTCAGGTAATCGGTGCCGGTATCGCGGCCATCGGCGTTGGCGCTGCCGCGGCCGGCGTCGGCTTCGTGTTCGGATCGTTCCTCCAGGGCGCGCTGCGCAACCCAGGTGCCGCGGCCGGCCAGACCGGCACGCTGTACATCGGTTTTGCCGCGGCCGAATTGCTCGGCCTGATGGCGTTCGCTGTCGCCATGATCATCCTCTACGCGCGTTGATCGCAGGAGCCCGGCGGTGGCGTGCCGTCGGGCTTGTGCGTGAGGCCTAAAGAGAGACCCCAAGACCGCAATGCCCCAGTTATCCCAGCTTGCCCTTGTCTATCAGTCGCAGTGGTTCTGGCTCGCCCTGACCCTGGTGGTGATCTATTTCTTCGTCGGTCGCGGGATCGTGCCCAAGGTGGAAGCGACCGTCGATCAGCGCGATGCGCAGATTTCGCGCGACTTGGCCGAAGCGGAGCGCCTGCGGGCCGAGGCTGAGGCAAGTGAGCAAGCCTGGCGCACGCGGCTCAACGCCGCGCACGCCGAGGCGCAGGGCAAGGCCGCTGAAGCAAAGGCGGCGTCTGCGCGCGAAGCCGAGTTGCGGGTTCACGCGGCCGATGCCGAAGTTGCCAAGAAGGTCGATGCGGCAACTACCCAGCTTAACGCTGCACGCGCGAGCGCGCTGTCGCAGATCGAGGCGGTCGCGGCGGAAGCGGCGCGGGACATTGTCGCCAGGCTGACCGGAGCCACAGTTGACGACACCACGGCTCGGGCGGCTGTTGCGGAGGCGATGAGCCGTGCTTGAGTTCCTCGTTGCCGCCGCCGATCACGGCGAAGCTGCCGAGCCGACCGCCTTCGGAATTGCGCCGGGCGGCTATGTCGCGCTGGCGATGATCGTTGTCTTGGGCATTATGCTCTATG
>JBDSUJ010000002.1:0-14376 GCA_039927815.1 Croceibacterium sp.
ACCAACAACACCACCAGCTTCACCGTCGCGCAGTATTCGCGCTGCATGTCGGCGATCACTGCCGGCCTGCAGCGCGCCCGGGCGGCCGGCGTCGACGTGTCGAAGCATCGCTCGGTCATCACCCACATGTCGGCGCGCCTCGGCGAGCTGAGCGACTGGAAGACCGAGGCCAAGGCGCGCGGTATCGAACTGACGTTACCAGAGATCCGCGACGGCGAGGAAGCGGTCCTCAAGCGCGCCTACCACTACGGCAAATCGATCAACCACCCCTCGAAGATGCTGCAATGCTCGATGCGGGTCGAACAGGACGAGCGCACCGGCAAGATGTGCAGCCGCCATATCCAGGACTTCGGCGGCAGCGACATGGTCTTCACCTGCCCGCCCGGCTACATCGCGCAGCTGATGGCGGTCGAGGCCGAACTCGATCCATTCGATGCCACCGCCATCGACCGCGCGCCCAACCGGGCCAGCATCGACAAGCTGATGAAACTGCCCAGCTTCCGCGCGGCTTACGAATTCGACGGCATGACCCCCGACCAGTTCGCGCACTACGGCAGCTTCAAGGCGACCGAGACCGAGTTTGCTGCGGCGACCCGTCAGACGGTCGACTTCGTGCGGATGACGCTGGAGAGCTAGGATAGCCGGTTGAAATGAGCCGCCCGCCGGCCCCGCCGTTCACCGCCGAGACGGCCGCGCACAAAGTGCGCGCGGCCGAAGACGCATGGAACCGGCGCGACCCGGAGGCGGTCTCGCTCGCCTATACCCCCGACACCCGGTGGCGGAATCGGGCCGAATTTATTAGCGGGCGGGTGGAGGTCGTGGCCTTCCTCCAGCGCAAATGGGCTCGCGAGCTCGAATACCGGCTGATCAAGGAGCTGTGGGCGTTCACCGAGGACCGCATCGCGGTGCGCTTCGCCTACGAGTGGCAGGATGCCGCTGGCCAGTGGTACCGGTCCTACGGCAACGAGAACTGGCAGTTCGACGCCGAAGGCTACATGGCGCGCCGGATCGCCAGCATCAACGATCTGCCGATTGAACCGGCAGAGCGACTGTTCCGGTGGCCCCAGGGACCGCGCCCGGTGGATCATCCGGGGCTGTCGGAACTGGGGCTCTAGGCTCGCATCGCCGACAAGTCGGGCCCGAAGAGGCGTAGCTTAGAACGAATAGCTGAGCCCGATGCCGCCGGCGAATTGGTCGCGCGATCCGTACCTGAGCACGATCGGCGATGCCGCCGCCTCGCCGGTCAGCCGGTCGTACTTTGCATAGCCATAAAGTCCGAAGTGCGGCGTCAGCTCAAACTGGGTCCCGGCAGCCGCGCCGTAAGATTCAATTCCGCTGCCGGCATCGTAAACCAGCAGCCCGGTGGCGAGCGCGGAGGCCGGGGTGACGCTGAAATAGGCATCGTGGAATTTGTTATCGGCCCAGGTCACGCGCGGCCCAACCGAAAACAGCCATTTGTCGCCATCGCGAAGCACAAGGTCGGCGCCGCCGACCCCGACCAGTGCCTTATGCCCCGTCACGCCGTAGCGCAGTTCGCCATGAAGCCGGAAATTGTCGCCCAGCCAAGTCTGCGCGTAGCCGCCGACCTCGATCGTGCGATCCACCTTGGGCAACGCCACGCCAACATCCTCGGGCTTACGCGAGCCCACCAGGTTGACCACCGGCCCGACCGAGAACGAACCTGCATGAAACAGCGCGACGCCGAAGCTGTCGTCGGGCGCTTCGAATTCGAACGGGGTGTCACCGCGCGCCCGGTCGAGATCGAACATCGGCTGGACCGAAACCTGATCGGCGCCGGGATATTGCGGCTTAACCTGCGCGCCGGCAGTGACGCGATAGCGCCAGGGCGCCTTGTCCTGCGCTGCGGCCGGGGCCGCGATGCTCAAGACGATTAGCGCCGCCGTACAGCGAATTATGGCTTGTCCCACACGATGCCCCTGTTCAGTCGGCCCAATAGAGCCGTTCTGGATTAGCAACCAACAGTTTTCGTTGCAGTTCCAAGGTGGGCGCGATGCGTGGGATCATGTCGACGAGGTGGCCGTCATCGGGGATGTGGTCCTGCATGTTGGGATGCGGCCAGTCGGTGCCCCATAGGCACCGGTCGGGATAATCCGCGACCAGCGGAGCGACCGCTACCGCAAATGCGTTCCACGGATCGCCCCCGTGTCCGTTCTTGGGGGGATCGAGCCGATCGGGGCAAGTGGCCTTGAAGTGGATGTCGGGTCGGCTGTCGAGCAGAACGCGAAACGCGCGCATGTCGGGTCCGTCGGGGCCCTGTGATACGTCGGGGCGACCCATGTGATCGACCACCAGCGGCACCGGGACCGCGTCGATGAACGGGCGCAGTTCGGCCAGGATGTCGGCCTCGAAGTAGATCACCACGTGCCACCCGGCGGGGAGACGGCGGGCGACCTCGAGGAACTTGTCCTTGGGCGCGTCATCCACCAGCCGCTTGAGGAAGTTGAAGCGAATGCCGCGCATCCCGCCGTGGTGAAGGCGCTCCAGCTCGACCTCGGTTATGGCCGGGTCGACCACCGCGACTCCGCGCGCCTTGCCGTTGGACCTCGCAATGGCGTCGAGCGTGGCGGCATTGTCGGTCCCGTGGCAGCTCGCCTGGACGATCACGTTTTTGGCGAAGCCAAGCTTGTCGCGCAGCGCGAACAGCATGTCGGGCCCGGCGTCCTCGGGCAAGTACTTGGCCTTGGCGCTGAACGGATGCAGCGCCATCGGCCCGAACACATGGCAATGCGCATCGACCGCACCGGATGGGGGGACGAAGCGCGGGGTCGAGGGGTTGGGGTGCCTGGATGTAATGCGGTCGGTCATGCAAACACCTCGCCGTCCAACAGCTTGCGCGCGGTTCTCAGCAGCGCAGCGCTGATCACCGCGCCGGCGTCATCGGTTTCCAGTACGCAGCTCATCTCGCCGGTCGGGTGCTCAACGCTGAGCAACTTGCGCGCCCCTTCGGGGACTGCCGCCACGTCCGCCGCGGGCGAGCCTTCGATGAGGCACGCGGTCGCCACGCTGACCGCTCCGAGCACGCCGATAGTGGCGTGCGCACGTTTGGGAATAAAGCTGCGCACGCACACCGCGCCGCCGGCCCTGGGCGGGGCGACCAGCATCATTTTGGGGACCGTCTTATCGGCCACGTCGCCGAGATTCATCAGCGGCCCGGCCGCGAGGCGGATGGTTTCGATTTTCGCCCGCAAGCGCGCAAAGGCCTCGCCCTCCAGTTCCTCGCGGCTCTCATAACCGGTCGCGCCGACATCGGCGGCCTTGAACACCACACACGGCATGCCGTTGTCGATCAGCGTGCAGCGAACTCCCTCGATGGCGTCTACCGCGTGGCCGGTCGGAAGCAGCGCACCGCAGCTTGACCCCTCGGTATCGCGGAACTCGAGCGGGACCGGCGCATGGCTGCCCGGCACGCCGTCGATCCTCGCGTCTCCCTCGTAAGTCGGGACCCCGCCAGGCGTCTGCACGGTCGCGATGGCGGCCTGGCCGGTATTCTCCATATAGATTGCCACTCGCGTCTCGTCGCCCGTTGCAACGACGAGCCCGCGCTCGATCGCGAACGGACCGATCCCGGCGAGGATGTTGCCGCAGTTCTGCGAATCGGTGACGATCGCCTGATCGACCATGACCTGCAGGAACAGGTAGTCGACGTCGATCCCCTCGCGCGATGACTTGCTGACCACCCCGACCTTGCTGGTCAGCGGATCGGCCCCGCCCATCCCGTCGATCTGGCGCGGGTCGGGGCTGCCCATTACGCGGAGCAGGAAGGCATCGCGCTCGGCGACGTCAGCGGGCAAGTCCGAGGCGAGGAAATAGGCGCCCTTCGACGTGCCCCCGCGCATCCACATCACGGGTGCCGAATTCATGTCGTCAAATCCACTTCAGCCCCATGTCGGTCAGCTTCTGCCTGAAGCCATACATGTCGAGACCCAGCTCGCCCGATGCAAGGCGCTGGCGCTTGTCGCCTTCGTTGGCCTCGCGGGCGCGCGATTTTTCGAGCACCAGCGTGGCGTCGGCGCGCTTGACCACGCACACCCCGTCATCATCGGCCACGATCACGTCGCCCGGCTCGATATAGGCGCCCGCGCACACCACCGGCACGTTGACGCTGCCGAGGCTGGCCTTGATCGTTCCTTGCGCGAACACCGCCTTGGACCACACCGGGAAGTTCATCTCGTGCAAGTCGCGCACGTCGCGCACCCCGGCATCGATGATCAGCCCGCGCACGCCCCTGGCTTGTGCCGAGGTGGCGAGAAGGTCGCCGAAATAGCCGTCCTCGCACGGGCTGGTCGGCGCGATTACCAACACGTCTCCTTCGCGGCACTGCTCGATCGCCGCGTGGACCATGTAGTTGTCGCCCGGCGGCACGCTGATCGTGATCGCCGTCGCCCCGATCCGTGCGCCGGGGTAGATCGGGCGCATGTAGCTGGCCAGGAGTCCGGTGCGCTCTTGCGATTCATGGACCGTGGCGACGCCGCACGCGCCAAGGCCGTTGACGACCTCAATGTCCGCGCGCACGATATTCTGGACGACAACCCCTGCCATGACTTGCGAGTCTCCCGCTGTACGTTCGGCAGCGCGGTGGACCGGCGCGGCCCGGTCCGTCAAGGACCCGCGCCCGCGCAAACTTGTAAGCAACACCTACATTCCCTAACGGCGAGCCCGAGGATGCCAGACTCGAATTTCCCCCTTCCCGGCCCCCGCGTGGCGCTGGTCGGCTTCGGCGAAGCGGGCGAGACCTTTGCGCGCTCGCCCGGCTGGCGGGGCACGACCCGCGCGTGGGACATTCTTGCCGAACGGCGCGCGGCAATGGCCAATTGCGACGTACAAACGGCCGACAGTCCCTCCGCCGCGCTCGGCGACAGCGCGTTCGTTCTCTCGCTAGTGACCGCCGACGCCGCGCTCGACGCGGCGCGTGACTATGCGCCGCTGCTCCCGGAGGGGGCACTGTGGTGCGATATGAACTCGGTCGCACCCGAGACCAAGCGTGCCGCCGCTGCCGCGATCGGCGGCGCCGGTGGGCGCTACGTCGATGTCGCGGTGATGGCCCCGGTCGATAAAGGCATGGCGGTCCCGCTGCTGCTGTCCGGCCCGCATGCGCTCGCCGCCCGGCCACTGCTCGCCGCGCTCGGGTTCACCCAGGTCACGATTGTCGGCGACGAGATCGGGCGCGCCAGCGCGATCAAGATGATCCGCTCGGTCGTGGTCAAGGGGCTTGAGGCGCTCAGCGCCGAGTGCGCCGCCGCGGCCGAGGCGGCGGGCGTGTTCGAAGAGGTCGTCGCCTCGCTCGATGCCTCGGAAAAGCCCCTCACCTGGGCCGAGCGCATCGCCTATAACCGCGAGCGGATGGGCCGGCACGGGCTGAGGCGCGCGGCGGAGATGGAACAATCGGCTAAAACGCTGCAAGGGCTCGGCATTGAACCGGTGATGACGCGCGGCACCATCGAACTGCAGCGCCGTGCCGGGCGCGGGAAGAGTAACACATGACGCTGATCATCGATTGCCACGGCCACTACACCACCGCGCCGCCCCAGCACGACGCGTGGCGCGAAGCGCAGAAGGCCGCGTTCAAGGGCGGATCGACGCCCCCGCCCTATCCCCCGATCAGCGACGACGAGATCCGCCAGACGATTGAGCAGAACCAGTTGAAGCTGCTGAAAGAGCGCGGCGCCGACATGACGATCTTCTCGCCGCGGGCCAGCGCGATGGCGCCGCACTTTGGCGACGAGAGCGTGGCCAAGGCATGGGCCACCAACAACAACGACCTCATCGCGCGCGTGGTCGACCTCTATCCTGAAACCTTCTTCGGGGTATGCATGTTGCCGCAAAGCCCAGCGGCCGACATGGCCGGCTCGATCGCAGAGCTTGAGCGGTGCGTGAGCGAGCTCGGCTTCATCGGCTGCAACCTCAACCCCGATCCCGGCGGCGGCAAGTTCGAGCATCCGCCGCTGACCGACCGATTCTGGTATCCGTTCTACCAAAAGATGGTGGAACTCGACGTGCCGGCGATGATCCACGTCTCGGGCAGCTGCAATCCGGCGCTGCACGCGACCGGCGCCTACTACATCGCCGCCGATACGATCGCGTTCATGCAGCTGATCCAGGGCGACCTGTTCCAGGATTTCCCCGAATTGCGCTTCATCATCCCACACGGAGGGGGGGCGGTACCGTATCACTGGGGCCGCTATCGCGGGCTGGCCGACATGCTCAAGCAGCCAAAACTCGACACCCACGTGATGAACAACGTGTATTTCGACACCTGCGTCTACCACCAGCCCGGCGTGAACCTGCTGGCCGAGGTGATCGAGACCAAGAATATCCTGTTCGGCAGCGAGATGGTCGGCGCGGTGCGCGGGATCGATCCGCAGACCGGGCACTATTTCGACGACACCAAGCGTTATGTCGACGCGCTGCCGATCAGCGCCGAGCGCAAGCACGCGATATTCGAAGGCAACGCGCGGCGGGTTTTCCCGCGGCTCGACGCTAAGCTGAAGGACATGGGCCGATGAGCGAACTAACAACCGGCGTGGTCGCCCACGGCATGGGCAAGTGCGACAAGCCCGAGCGCTATATCAAGCAGCTCGTCAGCCATTGGAGCCACAAATATGCCACCAGCTATGATGAGGGCGCCAATGGTTCCGGGGGCATGGGCACAATCCCGTTTTCGGAAACCGAGAACGCGGTCATGACCGCGCGGCCGCAAGGGATCGCGATCACCCTGGTGACCGGGGACCACGACCGCAGCGTGCACATGCGCGGCGTGATCGAGCGGCATATCGACCGGTTCGCCTTTCGCGAGGCGCCGCTGAGCTACGAATGGAATTCCGAGGAGCCTGGCGCATGACCGACAAGAAACAACGCATCGACATCCACAGCTACCTGGCGGAATTCGACGATATTCCCGGGACACGGGTGTTCACCGCCAAGCGTGCGCGGCAAGGCTATCACCTCAACCAGTTCGCGATGAGCCTGATGAAGGAAGAAAACCGCACCCGGTTCCTGGGCGACGAGAAGGCCTATCTCGACGAATGGGAGCTGACCGATGCCGCCAAGGCGGCGGTGCTGGCGCGCGATTACAACGCGATGATCGATGAAGGCGGGAACATCTACTTCCTCTCGAAGCTATTCTCGACTGACAAGAAGAGTTTCCAGTTCGCCGCCGGATCGATGACCGGGATGAGCCAGGAAGACTACGCCGCCATGATGCTCGCGGGCGGTCGTTCGCCCGAGGGCCAGCGCTCGATAAAGAAAGGCTCCTGACATGGCGCGCATAACCGCCGGAATTACATCCAGCCACATCCCCGCGCTCGGTGCCGCGATCCAGACCGGCACCAGCACCAACGATTACTGGGGCCCGGTGTTTACCGGCTATCAACCGATCCGCGACTGGGTCAAGCAGCCGGGCAATACCCCCGACGTGGTGATCCTGGTCTATAACGACCATGCCTCCGCGTTCGACATGAACATCATCCCGACGTTCGCGATCGGGTGCGCCGAACGCTTCAAGCCGGCCGACGAAGGGTGGGGCCCGCGCCCGGTGCCCGACGTGATCGGCGCGCCCGATCTCGCCTGGCACATCGCCCAGAGCCTGATCCTCGACGAATTCGACATGACCATCATGAACCAGATGGACGTGGACCACGGCTGCACCGTGCCGCTGAGCATGGTGTTCGGCGAACCCGACGCATGGCCGTGCCAAGTGATCCCGTTCCCGGTCAACGTGGTCACGTATCCGCCGCCAACCGGCAATCGCTGCTATGCGCTGGGCGAAAGCATCCGCGCCGCGGTCGAAAGCTTTCCCGAGGACATCGACGTTCAGGTGTGGGGCACCGGGGGCATGAGCCACCAGTTGCAGGGCCCGCGCGCCGGTCTGATCAACAAGGACTTCGACCTCGCCTTTATCGACGACCTGATCAACGACCCGGACAAAGTGCGCTACAAGCCGCATATCGAATACCTGCGCGAAGCGGGCAGCGAAGGCATCGAGCTGGTCATGTGGCTGATCATGCGCGGCGCGCTCGGCGACAAGGTCGAAGAGCTCTATCGCTTCTACCACATCCCCGCCTCGAACACCGCGCTGGGCGCGCTGATCCTTCAGCCCGAAGGTATCGGCGCCGCCCCGCCCGCGGTGCGCGAACAGGTCACCGTCTGAGAACCAAGGAGTACATATGCGCATTGCTCTCGCCGGTGCCGGCGCTTTCGGCGAAAAGCACCTCGACGGACTGAAGAACATCGCCGGGGTCGAGATCGCCTCGATCATCAGCCGCCGAGCGGAACAGGCCGCCGAAGTCGCCGCCAAGTACGGTGCGCCGCATTCGGGGACCGAGCTGTCCGAAGCCCTGGCGCTGCCCGATGTCGATGCGGTGATTCTGTGCACGCCGACCCAGATGCACGCCGAACAGGCGCTTGCGTGCATGAACGCGGGCAAGCATGTCCAGATCGAGATACCCCTGTCGGACAGTTGGCCCGACGCGCAGGCCGTGGCAGACAAGGCGCGCGAGACCGGGCTGACCTGCATGGTCGGCCACACCCGCCGCTTCAATCCGAGCCACCATTACGTCCATAACCGGATCGTCGCGGGCGAGCTGGCGATCCAGCAAATGGACGTGCAGACTTATTTCTTCCGCCGCAAAAACATGAACGCCAAGGGCGAGGCGCGCAGCTGGACCGACCACTTGTTGTGGCACCACGCCGCGCACACGATCGACCTGTTCGCTTACCAAGCGGGCAAGATCGTCACCGCCAATGCCATCCAGGGTCCCAGGCACCCTGAACTGGGCATCGCGATGGACATGTCGATCCAACTCAAAAGCGAAAGTGGAGCGATCTGCACCCTCTCGCTGAGCTTCAACAACGATGGTCCGCTCGGAACGTTCTTCCGCTATATCGGCGACACCGCGACTTACCTCGCGCGCTACGACGACCTGTTTACCGGCAAGGAAGAACCGATCGACCTGACGGGCGTGGCGGTCAGCAACAACGGCATCGAGCTGCAGGACCGCGAGTTCGTGGCCGCTATTCAGGAGGGACGCGAGCCGAACAGCAGCATCGGCCAGGTGCTCGACTGCTATCGCGTAATCGGCGAACTGGCGGCGAGCCTCGATGCGCAGGACGGGTGGTCCTGACCGTTGTTGACCTGAGGCCGGCGTAGGATGATCCTAGCGGTCATAAAAACGGGAAGGGAGAGATATGGAATTGGATCGCATCCTGGGCGAAGCTCAGGAGACTCACCGGGCCATGCAGGAGGCCGTTCGCACCTCGGGCGACCGTGCCGTGCGCGACATCGTCCGTCTGCGCACGCGCTTCGCCACCCTCGTCGCCGAGATGATGGGCGCGCTCAAGGCTGACGCCCGGCTGCAGAAAAAGCCTGACATCGCACACGAGTTCGAGGCCAAGTTCTTCGACATGCGCCAGGCGCTGTCGCAGCATCAGACCAAGTGGCGCAGCGCCCAGATCGATGCCGATGCGCAAGGCTATCGCCGCTCGACCGACGAACTCGGCCGCAAGCAGGACGAATTCTACACTTGGGCCAAGAACGCACTGGCGGGGCTTTAACCCCTCTTGCGCCACCCGGGCAGCCTCGCCACAGGAGGCGCATGACCCGAACCATCGCCGGACGCCGGCTTCACCCCGTCGGCCTCGGCTGCATGAATCTGTCGTGGGCCTACGGCACCCCGCCCAGCCATGACGACGGCATCCGCCTGCTCCACCGCGCGATCGAGCTCGGCTACGACCACTTCGACACCGCGCGCATCTATGGCCTGGGCGAGAACGAGGCGCTGCTGGCCGAAGCGCTCAAGGGCAAACGCGAGCAGGTGTTCCTCGCCAGCAAGTGCGGCATCACCGTCGACGGGCCGAACCGAGGCGTAAATTGCTCGCCCGCAAATATCACCGAGGCGATCGAGACCAGCCTGGGGCTGCTCGGGACCGATCATATCGATCTCTACTACCTCCACCGGTTCGACCCCAAGGTGCCGATCGCCGACTCGATCGGTGCGCTGGCCGGCGCGATCGAGTCGGGCAAGATCGGCAGCTACGGCGTGTCCGAATGGAGCGCGGCCCACATCGCCGAGGCCCATGCCGTGCACCCAGTAGCCGCGGTTCAGACCGAATATTCGCTGTGGACGCGTAACGTCGAGCTGGCGGTGCTGGAAACCACCCGCCGGCTGGGGATCGCGCTGGTCGCGTTCTCGCCTGTCGGAAGAGGGGCGCTGTGCGGCGTGCTGACCGACCCCGCCACGCTGGAGGATTCCGACCTCAGGACCAAGATGCCGCGCTTCCAGCCCGATAACTGGCCGCACAACCTGGCGCTGATCGAAAGCCTGGTAGTGCTGGCCGAAGACAACGGCATGACCGCAGCGCAACTCGCGCTTGGCTGGGTCTTGTCACGGGGCGAGCACGTCCACGTGATCCCCGGGACCACCAGCCTGGCACATCTGGCGGACAACCATGCCGCCGGAAACCTGACCATCGCACCCGATGTCTTGGCGGCGGCCGATGCGCTGATCAACCACCACACCGTCGCCGGGCACCGCTATCACGCGGCGATCCGACCGACGATCGACACCGAAGAGCTCGAGCCGGCGTGACCGACGTCCGCGCCAAAATCGGGTATTCGCAGCGCACCGAACAGCGCCCGCATTTCTACGCCAACGCGCACGACAAGGACTACGTGCCACTGGCTCCTGCCGAAGTCGCGATCAGCGACGCGCGCGGCCGCGATTGCACGCTCGATGTCGAGGGCTTCACGCTTGTCGAGCACACCAGCGCGGTCGCCGACCTGACGGACCTTGCCGAAGTCGCCCGCGTCCACCGCGACGAGATCGCCGAACTGCTCACGCAGGTGACCGGCTGCGACCACGTGGCAATGACCCCGTTCGGGATCCTGCGCTTCTCAGAGAAGCTGGGCGAGAACGCCGCGCACGACAATTCGCACCCTGCGCGCTTCGTCCATGTCGACATGGCGCGCGACGACGCCGCCGCAGCCCGCGCCAAGACGGCACCGGAAGGCCGGACCGTGGTCCGCAGCGCGATGTACAACGTGTGGCGCGCGCTCAGCGGCGGAACGCAAGACGTGCCGCTCGGGTTGTGCGCCTGTCCCAGTGTCGCGGCCGAGGACCTGCTCGATTGCGACGCGATCTTCGACCCGCTCGACGGGAGCCCGGAATGGGGCTTCGCCAACTACCTGCTGGCCGAGAATCCGGCTCACCGCTGGTACTACTATTCGGACATGACCCCGACCGAAGCGATCGTGTTCAAAACCAGCGAAAGCGATTCGGCGCGCGCCCAGCTGATGCCCCACGGTGCCTTCGACAACCCCGCCGCCGGCCCCGACGCCCCGGCGCGGGTCAGCCTGGAAATGCGCGGGACCTGCTACTGGTTCGGCTGACGCCAACAGTCGGCCACCGCGTAGCTTTCGTGCTTCCAGCGGCGCTGCCACTTACGGCCGTGCATGTTGAGCGTAATAGACGGTGGGTTGGAACTCGCGCCCCCCGAACAACCTGCTGGTTTCCTCTTTTCGCGGGAATGACGAAGGACGAGGTTACCCCCGCTTCTGCGGCCATACCGGTGGTTGCTGGTAACCGTTTCGATCGAGCCGCAAGTCGGGTCGCGCCAGGCACGGGACGCAATCGGCCTGGTAGTGCTCGGGCACGCGACCGCTGACGGGGTTCCGGTACTCGAACCACATCGGCAGGATCGTCGGCCATTGCCACGGATCGCCGGTGCCGCCGCGGAAGTGGCGCTCGCGCGCGCCGAGCGCAGCCACCGGGACGTCGGGCTTGAAGGTGCTGTCGGGGCGGACCAGCACGCTCGGCGCCGCAGTCGGCACGACCGTGGGGTCCTTGGCGCGCGCCCAGCCGACCTTCCACGCGACGTTCGACATGTAGGGCTCGTCGAGGCTGAGATTCCACATTTTCCACACGCCGTCCTCAAGGACGAACTGATCGTGGTACATGCCGCTGTAGAAGTAGGCGCCGTAGAATCCGCCCGCCGCGCCCACGTCCTTGCCGGTGCGCGGCTGGAACAGGCGCACGCGCATATTGGCGCTGCGCCCGTCGTCGCTGACCAAGATGACGGGCTGAACGCGCCAGTGGAACGAGATGCCGGCACGCGTCACCGGCTCGGGGCCCCACACCCGCCGGCCCGCTTCGGCCACTCGTTCACGGCCGACATAATAGCCGGCGAACGCCGACATCTTGAAGCCTTTGGTGGCCAGCAGCGCGCTAAAGTTGTCTGATTTGAAATCGTCGAGGTAAGCCTGGTACGCGGCCGAGACGTTCTCGATACTGTCGAAAGCGAGCGAGCGGCGCAGCGCCACTTGTGCTTCGGCCAGCGAGAGCAGCCGGGCCGGGCCGGGCATGATGGTGCCCGTCAACGGCGCCTGGGCAGCGATCCGCGCTTCGCCCAACGGTGCGACCAGTGCGCCGGTGACGGGGTTTCCAGTCGCGAACGCGGGCATCGGGGCGTGTGGCGGGCGGGCGGCCAGATCCCTGCCCCACCCGAGATCGTAGTCGGCCTTGAACAAGGAAAAGCGGCGCAGCTCGCGGATTTTCCACACGCCGCCGTCCTTGACGAAGCGATTGCGGAACGCGGCGGCTTCCCACCAGCCTTTCTCCTGGTCCCCCTCCCCCAGCAGTCCGAGCTCAATCCCGCGCGCCCACGCCTCGCGCCCGCCGGGAGCGACGGTCACCGTCATGTCGAACTGCGGGCGATCGTTGAGCTGGCCATGCTTGAGCCCGGCCGGGCCGAGCGATGCCAGCCATCGGCGTACACCCGCCCTACCGCGCCAGGACCGATCGCTTACTTGCACCGCACCGTCGGCGGCGAACAGGTCCGCCACGTCGGGCCACATCTTGCGGTCGGCGTAATATCCGTAAGCGGCCTGCAGGTTGCGAACCGCATCCTCGTCGGTGAGCGCCGCGATGCGCGCCGATAGCTCGGCCAGGGTCGCGGCCGCCGGCGAGGCGGGCGTTTCGGCCGGGAGGATCGGCAGTCCGGCGTCCGCGGGCGTGAAGTGGTATGGCACGACCGGCAGGTCGCCCCCACCCCAGTTGGTCCAGCCGCTCTCGTACGGGCCCGAATATTGCGGGTAATAGCGCACGCCAACGATCTTCCACACGCCGTCCAGTTGGCGGTAATCGACATTGGCGATGCCGCCTTCGATCGCCGCTTTCCCGCCGCCGCCGATGAAATTGAGCACCGACCAGCGCCCGGTCGCTTCCCGCCCGTTGGGCGCGATGGTGACCAGCGGCGCATCCATCAACAATAGCCGCGTGTCGCCCGCCTGCAGCCCTTCGTGCCCGCCGCCGTAGCGCCCGCGCAGGAAGGCCGCGATCTGCGCCGGTCCTGCCATCGTCTGCCCCTGCTTGACCTGGCCGTCGAAGGTGAATCGCGCGGTGGACGCGAACAGACCGCCGATCTGGTCCCACAATCCGTACTGCGCGTACTGGGCGTAGAGGCGCTGGACCGTCTTGATCTGGCGCAAACTTTCGACCCGCGACACATCGCGGGCGAGCGCGTCGAACGAAGCGTTGGGCGGTATCGCCGGCTGGGCCGAAAGCGGCGCGAGGCCCGCGAGGCTGGCGGCGAAGATGAACGCTAGCCCCCGCCGGGTGCGGGCCCACCCGGTTGGGATCACAGGCTGGTCTTGTAAAGCGCCAGCATTTCCGCCCACGCCTTGTCGGCGAGGTCGACGTCGAACACGGGCGAATCGTCAACCGTCCAGCCGTGGTCCGCCTTGAACACCTCGACCGTCGCGGGCCGGCCCGCCGCTGCCGCGGCGTCTTTGAGCGCAGTCTTGTCGCCCGGCGCGGTCTTGTCATCGTTGCGCGCGATGGCGAACAGATAGCTCGCCTTGGTCTGCGCCATCTCCTTGACCGGCGCGGTTTCGGCTTCGCCGACCAGCGCCGCGCCGTGGAAAGAGGCGACCGCCTTGACCCGATCAGGCAGCGCGGCGGCAGTCCACACCGCGAACCCGCCGGACATGCAATAGCCTTGCGCGGCCAGACCCTTGGCGGTGTTGACGGCGTCCTGCTTGTCGAGGAAGACTGCGGCCGCCTTGGCGATTTCCATTACTACAGGCGCAGTCAGCTTCTCGCGCCACGGGCCGACTTTGGCCATTCCGCCGCCGCTGCGAAAGGCGTCGAAATCGTCGAACTGCGGCGACTCGGCGTCCTGGTAGTACGGATTGAGCAGCAACACTGCGTAGCCTTGCCGGGCGAGCCGCTTGGCCATCGCGATGAACGAATCGCGGACCCCGGCAATGTCGGGCCACATGATCACGCCCGGATACTTGCCGGTGGCTGGAAAGACGAAATACGCGTCCATCTTCCTGGTCCCCGGCGCGGGGAACAGTACCTG
>JBDSUJ010000003.1:0-3398 GCA_039927815.1 Croceibacterium sp.
GGCTCGGGTGGGGCGATCTTTATGCGCTCGAGGTCGAGCAGATTTTCGACCATCAGGAACTGGTCATAAAGCCGCTCGCGCCGCCGATCATGGACTGCGGGCTGTTCGTCGGCTGCACCCAGCTCGACGATGGGCTCCCGGTGCTGGTGCTGGACGTTGCAAACATCGGCTATGCGAACGGCGTTCCGCGCGAATTGCATCGGCCGGCCGGGCCAGCGCCGACTATCCGGGAAGAAGAGGGCTTGGCGGTCGTGCTCCTGATCGGGCTCGACGGCGCGCGGCGCGCGGTGCCAATGAGCTTGGTCGAGCAGATCGAGCGGACGCCCGCCGCTGCCGTACGGCGCAGTGGCAAGCATGCTCAGGTCGTGCTGGGCGATGCAGTCCTGCCGCTTGCCGGGGTGATACCGGGCGTGGAGTTGCCTGATCCGCTGCCGGTGCTGCGCCTGACCGCCGCGGCGGGCGGAATGGCCTACGCCGCCCGCGAAGTGCTCGACATCGAGCACTTGCAGCAAGCACCCGCCAAAGTCGGTGCCGATCCCGCGATGCTTGCCTTGCACAACGGCGAAACTGTTGAGCTAGTCGATTGCGCCGCGCTGGCGCGCGGCCATCTGCGGTGCGCGGCATGAGCGCGATGCTGCTGGTGGTGACCGTGGCCGGCCGCCGTGCTGCGCTGCCGGCGGAGCGCGTCAATTCGGTGGTCGAGCCGGCCAGCGTGGTTCCGGTGCCGCGCGCCCCGGTGCATGTCGCTGGCTTGGCCGCGCTGCGCAGCCGACCGCTGACCATCATCGACTGCCAGGCTGCGCTCGGATTCGGCCTGGCGCCGTCGCAGGACGGCATCGCGCGCGCGGTCGTGGTCGAGCACGAGGGTCATCTCTACGGGCTGGCGGTCGATGCGGCGGATGATATCGTCCCGGCGCTCAGCGAACCCAACGTGCCCGCCGATCCCGGGCCAGGCTGGAACAGCGCTTCTTTGGGGGTCGTCGAAAGTCCGCTCGGGCCGCTGCTGGTGCTCGATATCGGGCGGCTGGTCGCCGGAACAGCAGCGCTCGACGTTTAAGCCATTTCTTACTTTCATGCGGTATTGCAGACGAAACAGTGGGATTCCCGGGATGAAGACTTGCCTGATCGTCGATGATTCGCGCGTAATCCGTAAGGTTTCGCGCCACATCGTCGAAAGCTTTGGCTTCACTGTGAGCGAATCGGAAAACGGCCAGGAGGCGCTCGTCCAGTGCGCCGCTGCCATGCCCGACCTGATCCTGCTCGACTGGAACATGCCGGTAATGAGCGGAATCGAATTCATCGTCGCACTGCGCAAGCAGGCCGGGGGCGACAGGCCCAAGGTGGTGTTCTGCACAACCGAAAATGATGTTGCCCACATCCGCGAGGCAATCGCCGCCGGAGCCGACGAATACGTGATGAAGCCGTTTGACCACGACACCTTGCAGATCAAGCTCCAGCTGATCGGCGCCGCGTAATTCCACCGCGATGAGCGCCGCGCACACCATCGCGGTTGACGCTGTGCCCGCGACCGGGCCCGAAGGCCCCGTGCGGGTGCTGGTGGTCGATGATTCCCCGACCGTGCGCGCGGTGATGGCGCGCATCATCGGCGCCGAGCGCGATCTTGAGGTCGCGGCCACGGATGGCAGCGCGGAAAGTGCCTTGGCGACCTTGCAGCGCACGACGGCCGACGTCATCATGCTCGATCTCGACATGCCCGGAATGGGCGGGCTGGAAGCCATACCCAAGATGCTCAAGGCGTCCCAGCCGGCGCGCATCCTGGTGGTTTCCGCGCTTGCCGAACGCGGCGCGGAACATACCTTGAATGCGCTCTCGCTGGGGGCCGCAGACACACTTGCCAAACCGCGCGCGGGCGAATTCGACGCCGCTTATCGCGCGTTGCTGCTGCGCAAGGTGCGCCTGCTGGGACGCGTTGCCCGGCGGGTCCGCATGCGGACCGGCAACGCGCCGTCTCGCCCGCTTTTGCGCAGTTATCCGCGCGAAGTGCCGGACGTGCTGGCGATAGGGGCTTCGACCGGCGGGATTCATGCGCTCGGCAGGCTGCTTGCCAGCTTGCCGCAGCGCTTGGCTTTGCCGATCCTGGTGACCCAACATTTGCCGGGTACGTTCACCGACGCATTTATCCGTCAGCTCCACAATGCGTCCGGCCGTGCAACGCTGGTCGCCAAGGACGGTACAGTGGTGCTGCCCGGACAGATCCTGGTCGCCCCGGGGGACGCCCATCTGACAGTCGCCGCCGACCGGCGTGGGGCGGTGGTCAAGCTCGAAACAAACCCGGCGCCGAGCGGATGCCGCCCGTCGGTCGATCCGATGTTCGCCAGCATCGCCCAAGTCTACGGCGCCCATGCGCTCGGCGTCGTGCTTTCGGGCATGGGCCGCGACGGTGCGATTGGCGCTGAGCGGATCGTCGCCGCCGGCGGTACGATCATGGCACAGGATGCCGCCAGTTGCGCGGTATGGGGCATGCCCGGCGCGGTGGTAGAAGCCGGCCTTGCCTCGGCCATCCTGCCGCCGGAGCAGCTCGCCATGCGGATCGTCGCGGCGTCTGAAACCCGATGAGCGGCGCCGGCACCATCGATCCGGGCCAGGTCGCGCTGGGCATCGTCGCTGGCTTGCTCGAGACGCGCACGGGGCAGAAGCTGACCGCGGATCGCGCGTGGCGGGTGGGAACCGCATTGTCCGGCGTGCTGCGTCGCTACGAACTGGCGACGCTCGAGCAGCTGGTCGAGAAGCTGGGCACGCCGGGCTACGCCAGCCTGGCGCAGCAAGTGGTTGAAGCCCTGCTCAACAACGAAACTTATTTCTTCCGCGACCGCGCGATGTTCGATCATCTGGGTCAAGTCGTGCTGCCCGAACTGCATCGCCGGCGCGCGAGCAGACGACGGCTGGCGATCTGGTCGGTCGGCTGCTCGACCGGGCAGGAAGCGTACTCACTGGCGATGTTGTTCGCCGAGCAGGCGGCACGCTGGCGGGACTGGACGATCGACATTCTCGGCACCGACGTCGCACCCTCGGTAGTAGCTGCGGCGCGCGACGGGCACTATTCCCAGTTCCAGATCCAGCGTGGCCTGGGCGCCATGCAGATGGTCACTTCGTTCGAGGAAACCCGCACCGGGTGGCGGGCGACCGAAGCGCTGCGCCAAAACGTACGCTTCGCGACGCATAACCTGCTGGAAACAGCGCCGGCGCCGGGCCGCTTCGACCTGATCCTGTGCCGCAACGTGCTGCTCTACTTCGACACGCAGACCCGCACCCGGGCTTTCGAGCGCCTTGCCGAGGCATTGGCGCCGGATGGGCGAGTCATGCTGGGCGCCGGCGAGACCACCGTGGGGCAGACCCGCGTACTCGCACCGGAAAAGGGCAGCACCGGATTCCACCGC
>JBDSUJ010000004.1:0-36451 GCA_039927815.1 Croceibacterium sp.
GGCAAGGTCAACCCGACCCAGGTCGAGGCGCTCACCCAAGTCTGTGCCCAGGTGTTCGGCAACCAGGCGACGGTCACCTTCGCGGGCAGCCAGGGCCAGTTCGAGCTCAACGTCTACCGTCCGGTCGTCGCCTATGCGTTCCTCCAGTCGGTGCGGCTGCTGGGCGACGCGGCGGACAGCTTCACCCGCAACCTCCTCGCCGGGCTCGAGCCGCGGCTGGCCAATATCGCCCGCGGTGTCGAACAATCGCTGATGCTGGTGACCGCGCTCGCCCCCGAGTTTGGCTATGACCGCGCCGCGGCCATCGCCAAGGCGGCGCACAAGGCGGGCACCACCTTGCGCGAAGCGGCGCTCGCGGCGGGCATCTCCGCCCCCGATTACGACCGGCTGGTGCGGCCGGAGGATATGCTCGGCCCGGACTGAAATTCGTCGCGCCGCAGGAAAAACGCTTTCGCCGCCCCCCTCGGCGCGGTTAAGTTCTGCCAGGCGCGCGCTCATCCCGAGCCCGGCGCCACTCCGATGGAGAGAGATCATGGCGAAAGGTCAGGCGAAATCGAACAAGGAAACCCGTAAGCCCAAAAAGACGAAGGAAAAAACCAACGCCAGCCAGCCGACTCAGAAGCTGGGCTCGGTCAAGGGTCTCGAGAACTTCAAGAACAAGTAACGCCGCCGGGCACGGGCCTTGGACAGACCCGGCGCGAGCGGATGACGATCCCAAAGCATTCGAGGAACACTTTCATGCGCACCCTTACCGTCGCCATCACGCTCGCCGCCGCGCTCGCCCTGGCGGGCTGCTCGCAGGAAACGCAGGACAAGGCCGGCCAGGCGGCGGATGCCGCTGCCGCCGATGTGAAGGCCAATGCCGACAAGATCGGCGAGCAAGTCGCGCCGACGGTCGATAGCGCCGCCACTGTCGCGGGCAACGCGATCGACGCTGCCGCCAACAAGGCGGGCGACGCGGTCGGCCACGCTGCCGACCGGGTCGGCAACGCCGCCCAGGATGCGGGCGCGGCGGCCAAGGCCGATCTCAACGGCGCGCATGACACCGCGCCGCGGGCCAGCACCACGACCACCACCACGGTGGTCACGCACTGAGCGCGGACGCGGCGAGCGGCGGCGCGCCCGATCCGCGCCCGCCCCAGTCCCCAGTCCGCATCCTCGTCGATGGCGACGCGTGCCCGGTCAAGGACGAGATTTACCGCGTAGCGGAGCGGCACCGTGTGCCGGTCAGCGTGGTCAGCAACTCACCCTTTCGCGTGCCCACAGGCCCGCTGGTAGAGCGCGTGGTGGTGAGCGGCAGCTTCGATGCCGCCGACGATTGGATCGCCGAACGGGCCGATGCGCGCAGCGTGGTCGTCACCGGCGACATCCTGCTGGCGGGCCGCTGCCTCAAGGCCGGCGCCCTGGTCCTCGCCCCCACCGGCAAGCCGTTCACCATGGCCTCGATCGGCAGCCAGATCGCCACCCGCGCGATCATGGCCGACCTGCGGGCGGGAGCCGACGGACTGATGGGCGGGCCGAGGCCGTTCGCGAAGGAGGATCGGTCGCGGTTTTTGCAGGCGCTGGATGGGGCGCTGATGCGGCTGGAGCGGGGGCTGAGGTAATTCGTCGAGGGCCGTGCTAACTAGGAATGTCCACTTTGGGTGGAAAGCGGACATCAGGTCCGTTGGTTCTCATGACGGCGAATGGCCGTTTTCGGAATGTCACCTTGCAGCGCTCATGATGTGCATTGCGGACATCGATGCGTCTCGATTGAGACGGTTCTCGGGCTGATCAGCCTAGCGATTTAGCGGACCGCATAAGCGAAAAAAATCACGGTGGCGAGGAACATCACGAGGGTCGCAGCCCACCCTAACAGGGTTGGACCTATCGGTAACGTCAGCCGACCCATGGCCCGGGGATTTCGGACGATGAGCATCATGACCACCATAAGCGGGACCGCGAGCACGCCGTTGACAACGGCGGCCCAGTAAAGCGCGCGAACGGCGTCGATCCCGATGGCATTGAACGAAGAACCGGCAAGGGTCGTTACGGCGATCGTGCCATAAAAAAGGCGCGCCGAAAGGGGCTTGGCATCCAGACTTCCAGCGACACCTGCCATTTCGGTCACAGCATAAGCGGCCGAGCCCGCCAATACCGGAACCGCCAACAACCCCGTGCCGATAATGCCCAGCGCAAACATTGCGGACGCAAACCGACCGGCGATCGGACGCAGGGCCTCGGCCGCCTGAGCCGACGTTGCGATGTCGAAGATACCCTTGGCATGCAGCGTGGCGGCTGTTGCAAACACGATGGCGAGCGAAACGAGCGTCGAGAACGCCATTCCAACGAGAGTGTCCATGCGAATTCTAGCCAGCTCCGGCCCGGCCGTGGCAGGCGTGATACACAGCGGCTTAGCGTGGTGACGGTGTTGCTCCTCGATCTCCTGGCTGGCCTGCCAAAAGAAGAGATAGGGACTGATCGTCGTGCCGAGGATCGCCACAAAAGCGGTGGCATACGCCGCGTTCCACTGGACCCCGGGCACAACGAGAGAGCGTAATGCGTGACCCCATGGCACCTTGGCGACCATCACCACGGCGACGTACGTGAACAGCGAGAGCGTCGACCATTTCAGGATCGAGGCGTAGCGGGGATAGCTGAGCGCGACTTCGAGCACGACGCACACGATCCCGAAGCCAAGCGTGTAAAGGGCGGCGTTGCCACCTGCCAACAGCGCAAGCGCAGCGCCCATCGAGCCAAGGTCTGCGCCCAAGTTGATGATGTTGGCGACGAGCAGGAACGCAACGACGGACCAGAGCAGCGGACGCGGGTAGTGGCGCCGCAGATTGCGGGCGATGCCTGCTCCCGTGACCCGCCCAATCTCGGCGGCAACTTGCTGGATGGCGACCATCAGCGGAAAGCTGAGGACGAAAGTCCAAGCAAGCCCGAACCCGAACTGGGCACCCACCTGACTGTGCGTGCCGATGCCGCTGGGATCGTCGTCGGCGGCACCGGTGATGAGTCCGGGACCAAGCCTTTTGAGGAAAGCGCTCACGCTAGCACCGTCGGAAGCAGGTCCCTCATTATCGCCGGTGCTATTCGGACTTATCACGGCATTGCCGTCGCACGCTGGTAGTCATGGTGCAAATCAATCTGAGCGTTCTTTCGTTTGCGGCCGATTTGTCTCGCCAACGACCCACCAAGCCTATGGGGTAGTCCCACCGAGGACGTCGGGCAGGTGCTGCCCAAACGGCAGGTCGACCGACCATCTGCTCCGATTGCCGAGCGCCAACCCGGAATGGCTGAGTTGAGCGTAAAGCGACAATTCGGATCAGTCTCCTGACATGTCCGTATTCTCTTAAACGCCGACATTCGCGGAGCACCGGAACCCGCCGCCCGTTCGCGCGCTGAGTCCGCGCGAAAACAGGAGTCCGCACATGCCCGCACGCGCTTATTGGCAAGGCCAGATCCGGCTCGCGCTCGTGTCGATCCCGGTCGAGGTCTATGCCGCGACCAAGTCCGGCGCGGCGATCGCGTTCAACCAGATCCACAAGCCGACCGGCAAGCGGATCAACTACGAGAAAGTGGTGGCGGGCGTCGGTCCGGTCGACCGCGAGGACATCGTCAAGGGCTACGAGGTGTCCAAGGGCAACTACGTGATCCTCGAGGACGACGAGATCGAGGCGGCCAAGGTCTAGAGCCGTAAGACGCTCGACCTGGTCCAGTTCGTTGACGCGCGCGAAATCGACGTGTTCTACTTCGAGAAGCCGTATTACGTGGTCCCCGCGGACGACCTGGCGGAAGAGGCGTTCGTGGTCCTGCGCGAGGCGCTCCATGCGGCCAAGAAGGTCGCCATCGGGCAGATCTCGGTGCGCGGGCGCGAGCAACTCGTTTCGCTCAAGCCGTGCGGCAGGGGCATCGTGCTCGAAACCATGCGCTACGAGGACGAGGTCCGCGCGGCGCAGGGCTATTTCAAGGATATTCCCGCGGCCAAGCCGGACAAGGCGCTGCTCGATCTCGCCACCGCGCTGATCGACCAGCGCACCGGCAGCTTCGATCCGGGCAAGTTCCACGATCATTACATCGAGGCGCTCCACCGCATCATCGAGAAGAAGGCCAAGGCCAAGGGCAAGAAGATCCTCGAGGATGTCGCGGAGCCCGATGCCAGCGGCAGTAACGTCATCGACCTGATGGCCGCGCTCAAGCGTTCGGTCGGCGGCAAGGCCGACGCGCCGGAGAAGAAAGCCGCGGCCAAGAAGCCCGCCGCCAAGGCCCCGGCGCGCAAGCGGGCGTAGTCCGATGGCGAAGTCAGACCCCCTCGCTGAATACAACAAGAAGCGCGACTTCAAGCTGACCGCGGAACCCGCGGGCCAGCGCGCGCCAAGCGAAGGGGGCAACACCTTCATCGTCCAGAAGCATGATGCCACGCGGCTCCACTGGGACTTGCGGCTCGAGGCCGACGGCGTGCTCAAGAGCTGGGCGGTGACCAAGGGCCCCTCGCCCGACCCCGAGATCAAGCGGCTGGCGGTGCGGACCGAGGACCACCCGATGGCGTATGCCGAATTCGAGGGGACCATCCCGGCGGGCGAATACGGCGGCGGGACGGTCATGCTGTGGGACCGCGGCACGTGGGCGCCGGTCGAAGGCAAGAGCTGGAAGAACATCGACGAAGGCCACCTCCACTTCACGCTGCACGGCGAGCGGATGAAGGGCGACTGGATGCTGATCCGCCTCAAGCCGCGCGGAAACGAGAAGCGCGAGAACTGGCTGCTGCGCAAGATCAACGACGCCTTCGCCGAGGCGGGCGATGCGCTGGTCGACCGCGCGCTGACGAGCGTGCTGACCGGGCGCTCGATGGCCGAGATCGCGGCCGACAAGGGCGGCGAAGTGTCGTTCAAGGGGGTGCGCGGCGACGCCTTCACCAAGGCGATGGCCAAGGCCGCGACGCGCAACGCCAAAGTGGGCCGGGCGCCGGCCAAAAAAAGCACCGGCGCGGGACGGCCACCGCCGTTCCAGCCTCCCCAGCTCGCCACGCTGGTCGACGCGGTCCCGGCGGGCAACGGCTGGCTGCACGAGATCAAGTTCGACGGCTACCGCCTGCTGATCTCGGCGGCGGGCGAGAAGGTCAGCGTGTTCACCCGCAAGGGCCTCGACTGGTCGGACAAGTTCGCCCCGCTGGTGGCGCGATTCCAGGCGCTCGACCTGCCGCCGTGCCTGATCGATGGCGAGGTGATCGCCAACGGTCCTGACGGCAATCCCAGCTTCTCGGCGCTGCAGACCGTGCTCAAGCGCGGCCACGGCAGCCAGAAGGCGAGCGACGCGCTGCATTACTTTGCGTTCGACCTGCTCGCGCTCGACGGGGCGGACCTGACCGCGTTGCCGCTGATCGAGCGCAAGGAACGGCTCGAGGCGCTGCTCGCCACCGCCGCCGCGCCGATCCATGTCGCCGAGCACGTCATCGGCGCTGGCGAGAAGCTGTACCAGGCGATGTGCCGGGCGGGGCAGGAAGGGATCATCTCCAAGCGGATCGACGCCCGGTATGCGGGCGCCCGGTCGAAGAGCTGGGTCAAGGTCAAGTGTACCCTGCGGCAGGAATTCGTCGTGATCGGGTGGAAGAAATCGGGCGCCGCGGGGCGCCCGTTCTCGTCGCTGCTGCTGGCACAGAACGAGCGCGGCAAGCTGGTTTACAAGGGCAATGTCGGCACCGGCTTTACGCACGACACGCTGGACGACCTGGCCAAGCGGATGAGCAAGCTGGTCATCACCGAAGCGCCCGCCGAAGTCCCGCGCGAGGACAAGCGCGGCGTGACCTGGCTCAAGCCCGAATTGGTCGCGGAGATCGCGTTTGCCGAGTTCACGCATGACGGCAGTGCCCGCCACGCCAGCTTCCTCGGCTTGCGCGGCGACAAGGCGGCGGGCGAGGTCGTGCCCGAGAAGGCCGAGGCCGCGCCGGTTGAGGAGACGGTCACCATCACCAATCGCGACCGGGTGATCGATCCCGATAGCGGCCGCACCAAGGGCGAGCTGGCCGATTACATCGCCGCGGTTGCCCCGCTGATGCTGCCGTGGGCCGGCCACCGCCCGGTGACGCTGGTCCGCTGTCCACAGGGCCGGGCCAAGAAGTGTTTCTTCCAGAAGCACGACAGCGGCACCTTCGGTCCCACGGTCCACCACGTACCGATCCGGGAAAAGGACGGGGGCAGCGAAGATTACCTGTGGGTCGATGACGCGGCGGGCCTGCTCACGTTGATTCAGATGGGCACGATCGAGCTGCACGGGTGGGGCAGCCGCGTCCCCGAGGTCGAATTGCCCGACCGCATGGTGATCGACCTCGATCCCGACGAAGGGCTCGATTTCGAGGCGGTCAAAAGCGCCGCGGTCCACATCCACGACCGGCTGGCCGACATCGGGCTCGCCAGCTTCGCAATGCTGTCGGGCGGCAAGGGCGTGCACGTGGTGGTGCCGATCAACCCCGGGCCGAGCTGGGACACGTTCAAGGATTTCGCCCGCCGTTTTGCCGAGGCGCTGGCGCTGGCCGAGCCGGACCGGTTCGTCGCTCAGATGAGCAAAGCCAAGCGCGTGGGCAAGATCTTCATCGATTACCTCCGCAACCAGCGCGGCGCGACCGCGGTGCTGCCCTATTCGGCGCGCGCCCGTCCGGGGGCCCCGGTGGCGTTTCCGATCGCGTGGGGCGAGCTCAAGGATTTCACCGATGCGCATCCGTTGACGATCCTCGACGCCAAACGCTTGCTCGACCGATCGCGCAGCAAGAGCCTGGCGGGGTGGGGGTTCGCCGATCAGGTGCTGCCAGACCTTTAAAGCGCGTCGCGGATAGCGGTCGGCGACGCGTGCGCGCGAGATGGAAACCCTTTCGCTGCGCAACCGTTCTTTGCGGCAACTGAAAGGTCTAACAGATGAAAAAGTATGTCCTCCTCGCGGCCGCTGCCGCGGTAACTCTGACCGCCGCGCCGGTTTCGGCGCAAATCTCGTCCACCGCGCGTGACACCATCGGCACCCTGCTGGGTGCCATCTTCGGAGGCGGCGTTAGCGGGGTCGGCGCTGGAAACTCCGCCGACGCGCAGTGGGCGGCGGGGCAGATGCCTCTGACGAACCAGCGCTATCAGTTCGAAAGCCGGGTCGATGCCGAAGTTCGCGCAGGAAATCTCGACGCGAACACCGGGTCGCGCCTGAAGTCCGACTATTATGCGCTGGCCCAGCTGGAGGCGAGCTATGGTGCGGACGGACGCTTCACGACGCAGGAACGGGCCGATCTGACCAGCCGTTACAATGGATTGACGCAGGTTCTGGCGAACGGCGGCTATGCCAACAACGGCTACGCCAACAATGGCGGTCTCAACAACGGCTACGTCAACAACAGCAACCAGAACGGCGGTTACGCCAACGATGGTTACACCACGCAGGATGTCGTCAACGGGCGTGCGGAATTCAACAGCCGGGTCGATGCGTCGCTAGCCGCGCGCCGGATCACGCGCGCTCAAGCTACGAGACTGAAGGCGGACTATGCCGCGACCGTGCTGCTCGAAGCGCGTTACATGCGCGATAACGCAATCAGCCCGGCGGAACGCGACGATCTCGACGCCCGCCTCGATGCCCTCGATGCCCGGCTCGGCGATACCGCCTATGGCCAACCGGTGCAGCAGACCCCGCGAGTGCGCCTTGACGCGGTGCGGAGCGCCCTGTCGTACAGCGGGTTGTCGGTCGCAGCGCAGACTCAGCTGCGGGTAGAGCTCGACGACTTGACCCGGCTCGACGCGGCTTATGCGCGGCTCTCGGAAACGGCCGATGAGAGGGCGTACCTTGACCGCCGCATCGCTGATGTCGAAGCCCGCGCGCGAGTCCGCCGCTGATCCGCGCGACACGCGCTTAGTCGCTCGGCAGACGTTACCTTTTGCGGCAGGTGCCCCTGGGCACCTGCCGCAAATGCGATCAACCATTGCCCAACGCCCGCCAGTGGGCGACACTCGGGCCATGGAGGCAAACCAGACCACCACGCAGGCAGCCAAAAAATCGCGCGGGAAGAACTTCCGGTTCTACGACAATCGCCAGAAGTATTTGATGTTCGTCAACACCTGTTCGGAAAAGCGGATCGTGGCCGAGCGCGTGCTGAAGATCATGGAAACGCTCACTCCGCGCCCGCCTGCGTTGCGCTTCTTTGACGCCGGCGTGGGCGACGGCAGTGTCTTGACCCGCGTCCTGCGCGGCCTGCACCAGCGCTTTCCTCGCTTTCCCCTGTACATCGGCGCGAAGGAAATCAGCCTCGAGGATATCCGCCTCACGCTCGAAAAAATGCCCGACCGGTTTTTCGAACATCCCGAGATGGTCCTGGCGCTGACCAACCTGCCTTACGCGACCGCGCCGTGGCTATCGCCCGCAGCGGTATGGCATGACGTCGCCTTGACTGGCACCACTTCGGCCGAGTTCGAGCGCCAGATCGTGGCCCTCCAGCCGTTCCTCGATGCCAACTGGCGGACTCGGCCCGATCCTGCAACCAACCGCCTGTTGCCGGAAACGCCGGCGGTGGTGGTGTTGTACCGGCAGGACTGCCGCTTCCTGCTCGACCATGTCATTCCCCGCCAGGGCGAGGCGCGCGCCGACTTCGATCTTGTGCTTGCCAGCCAGCCGTACCGGTTGCGCGCGGATGTGCGGTTCAAGGCGGCCAAGGTGCTGGCGCCGTTGGCCCGGGCGCTTGGTCCGGGCGGGCGACTGCTGGGTATCCATTCGGCCGGCCACGACCCGGGTATCGAGATTGTGCGGCGCGTCTGGCCTCACGAAGATCCATTCCTGACTTCGCGCGATGAATTGCTGGCGGCAACCGGAGACGCGCTGGGCGGGGAGGCCGGTGCGTTCGAATTCGACGCTCTGCCCGAACAGGACGCGCTGTTTCGCTATGACATGCACACGCTGCCCGACGAGATCGACAGCGAGGCGGCGACCATCGGCACATCGACGCTGCTGGCCGCTTGGAACGCGGCGACTTATGTCGCCCAGATCGATGACGAACGCCTGTCGCAAGCGATGAGCAGTTCGGCTTATCTCGAAGCGACTCGCGCCGTTCTGCGGCAGCACGGCGCGCTGTGGTTCAACGACGAGAGCTTCCTGATTTCGCGCCCCTGACGCAGCGCGCCGATGATTCAGCAATGCGGCGATCCGTCGGGTGGATCCCCGCGCGATGCGCCCACCCCGGCCGTACCCCATTATTGTCCGCACATAGAGCGGGGCGCGGCCAAGTTCACTGACCCTAAATAGCGGTCGTCACGGCCTCCATTGCGGGGTGAGATGCCCCGCCGGCAATTGCAGCGTCACGGTCTCGCCGAACACGCGCGAGCTTTGCGCCAGGCTGAAGTGATAGCGGCCCGCCGCGCGCGACCAGCCGGGCACGCGCACGTCCCACACCGCCAGCAGCCGCGGATCGATACGCAGCTCAACCAAGGCCCGCTCGCCCGGCGCCAGTTCTACCTTGGAAAACCCGCCGAGCCGGCGGGGCGCTTCCCACCCGCCGCCCGAGACATAGAGCTGGACCACTTCCGAACCGCGCCGCGCGCCGGTGTTGGTGACCGCGACCTTGGCGGTGAAGCCGTCGCCGTCGCGAGTTACTGACAGCGGGCCGTAGCCGAAGCTGGTGTAGGACAGGCCATGGCCGAACGCGAACAGCGGCTCGAGGTTGTTCTTGTCGAACCATTTGTAACCCACCGCCGCACCTTCGGTGTAATCGACGTCGCCTTTGTGCGGCGCTTCGGGATGCGGGAGCTGATCGAGGCTGCGCGGGAACGTCGCCGGCAACCGCCCCGAGGGGCTGACCTGGCCGCTCAAGACCCGCGCGATCGCCAAGCCGCCCATCCGCCCTGGATACCACGCCTCGACAATCGCCGGGACTTGGCCGGCCCACGGCATCAGCACCGGTCCGCCGGTTTCGAGCACGACGATGGTCTTGCGGTTGGCGTTGGCGACCGCCTCGATCAGTCGGTCCTGGTCACCGTCGAGCGTCAGCGCCACGTCCACGCTTTCGGTCGCCCACTGCGTGGCGAACACGATCGCCACGTCGGCGGCGGCAGCCGCGCGAGCCGCGGCGGCGGCGTCGGCGCCGTCGGTGAAGGTGAAGCTGACTCCAGGCAGGATCGTCCTCAGCTCGTCGAGCGGCGAGGAGGGATAGTATACGACCGGGCCCGGCCACTCCGTTGGGGCGATGCCCGGCACTGCGTTGACACCGTCGGGATAGACCTGGCTCGATCCTCCGCCCGAGATTACGCCTTTGTCGGCGTGGCCGCCGATTACCGCGATGGTCTTCGCGACCAGCGGCAGCAGACCGCCCAGGTTCTTGAGCAGGACGATGCCCGCTTCGGCATCGCGCTGGGTGACCCAGCGGTGCATGTCGAGCGGGCCGACGATCCCGGGCGTCGCCGGATGATCGACCAGCCCGTGGGCGTAGAGCGCGGTCAGTACGCGCGTGGCCATCAGGTCGATCCGGCGCTGATCGATCTTGCGCGTGCCGAGCGCCGCCTTGAGCTTGTCCGCGCCGAACCATGCGTCGCGCTGCAGACCGTAACCCGATTCCTGGTCGAGCCCGGCGTTGGCGGCGGGTGCGGTCGAATGCGCCGCGCCCCAGTCGGTCAGCACATAGCCCGGCCACTGCCACTCCGTGCGCAGGATCTGCGTCAGCAGGAATGGGTGCTCGCAGCCGTAGCTGCCGTTGATGCGGTTGTAGGCGCACATCACCGCGCCGGGCCTTCCCCGTTCGAGCGCGAACTGGAACGCCAGCAGATCGCTGGTCCGCAGCGCCGCCTCGCCGATCACCGAGTTGCCCGCGCCGCGGTCGGTTTCCTGGTCGTTGACCGCGTAGTGCTTGGCGGTCGAAATCACCGGATTGGTCTGGATGCCCGCGATCTGCGCGCCGACGATGGCCCCAGCCAGCAACGGATCCTCGCCGGCGTATTCGAAATTGCGGCCGTTGCGCGGCTCTCGCATCAGATTGACGCTGCCGGCCAGCATGACGTTGAAGCCATCGGCGCGCGCCTCGTTGCCGATCATCTGCCCGCCGAAGAAGGCCATCTGCGGGTCCCAGGTGGCGGCGGTGGCGAGTGTCGAGGGGAGCGCGGTGCGGGCGCGCTTTTCCGCCGCTCGCCCCTGGCTGGCGACGCCCATTCCGGCATCGGTCTGCCATTGCGCGGGGATGCCGAGCCGCGGAATGCCGGGGACGTAGCCGGCCGACGCGGCGCGTCCCTCGGGCGGAGCGGTGTATTGGGTCCGCGCGAAATCGGTGCTGAAATAGCCCATCAGCAGCGTCAGCTTCTCGTCCAGCGTCATCTGGGCGAGTGCGGCGGCCGCGCGCTGTTCGGGCGTGGCGCGGGCGGGCGGGAGCGCTTGGGCGGCGGCCGGGCGCGCGGGCGCCAGCACCGCCGCGGCAACCAAACTTATTAGCCAGTATGCCCGCATTGCCCACCCTTTGCTGTGGGTAGCCTTGTCACTGCCGCAAGGCGCACGGTCAACTGCGGGACAGCGGGCGGGTCAACCCGCTGGGGAAGTCCTGACGATCCCGATCACCCGCTCGGCCCATTCGCGGCGGCAGATAAGCAGGTCAGGAAGATAAGGATCGCGCCGGTTATAGACGAGCGCGCTGCCGTCGATCCGCGAGCAATGGAGGCCGTGAGCCTGCGCCACCGTGACCGGCGCGCAGCTATCCCATTCGAACTGGCCGCCGGCGTGGAGGTAGATTTCGGCCTCGCCGCGCACCACCGCCATCGCTTTGGCGCCGGCTGAGCCGAGCGGCACGAGGTCGCCGCCCAGCGCTTCGGCCACCGCGATCGCTTGCGCGGGCGGGCGCGAGCGGCTGACGACCAGGCGCGGCGTGTCGCCCGGCGTGGCCAGCGGCGCGCACCGGTCGGAACGGAACACCTGGCCGAGCGCGGGCAGCGCCACCGCGCCGAGGACCGCGACGCCGTCAACCGCCAGCCCGACGTGGACCGCCCAGTCACTCCGCCCTTCGCGGTATTCACGCGTGCCGTCGAGCGGATCGATGATCCACACGCGCGCCTTCCCCAGCCGCGCGGCGCTGTCGCGGCTTTCCTCGGACAGGATGCCGTCATCGGGTCGCTCGGCCAGCAGCCGTCCCACCAGTAGGCGATTGGCGGCCGCGTCGGCGGCATTGCCGAGCGCTTCGCCGGTCAGCGCACCGGTCCGCAGTTCCAGCAGCACCGTGCCCGCCGCCGCGGCCAATTCGGCGGCCATCGCGGCGTCGGACATCACAAGTCCGGCGCCCATTCACCCAGCAGGCGGGCGACGATTAGCTCGGCCGCGGCTTCGGGGCTGGTCGCCGTGGTATCGATGCGGATTTCGGCGTTTTCGGGCGCTTCGTACGGGCTGTCGATGCCGGTGAAGTTCTTCAGCTGACCGGCACGCGCCTTGGCGTAGAGGCCCTTGACGTCGCGCCGCTCGGCTTCCTCCAGCGGCGTGTCGACGTAGACTTCGAGGAACTCGCCATCGGTCAGCATGGTGCGGATCATCGCGCGTTCGGCGCGGAACGGGCTGATGAACGCTGTCAGCACGATCAACCCTGCGTCGGTCATCAGTTTGGCCACTTCGCCCACGCGGCGAATGTTCTCGATCCGGTCGGTCTCGGTGAAGCCCAAGTCCTTGTTGAGCCCATGGCGGACATTGTCGCCGTCGAGCAGGAAAGTGTGCTTGCCCGCGGCATGGAGCTTTTTCTCGACCAGGTTGGCGATGGTCGATTTGCCCGAGCCGCTCAGCCCGGTGAACCACAGCACCGCCGGGCGCTGGCCTTTCATCGCCGCATGCTGAGCCTTCGACACCTCGAGCGCCTGCCAGTGGACATTCTGCGCCCGGCGCAGCGCGAAATGGATCATCCCGGCACCGACGGTGGCGTTGGTCAGCTTGTCGACCAGGATGAACCCGCCCAGCGCGCGGTTGCGTGCGTAGGGCTCGAACGTCACCGCCCGGTCGGCAGTCACCTCGCACACCCCGATGGCGTTGAGCGCGAGCGTCTTGGCCGCGCAATGCTCGAGGCTGTTGACGTTCACTTCGTATTTGGGCTGCGCGACGGTCGCGGTGACGGTCTGGGTCGCCAGCTTGAGCCAATAGCCCCGGCCGGGAACCAGCGCGTCGTCGCTCAGCCACACCAGGGTCGCTTCGAACTGGTCAGCGCTCTCGGGCGGGCTGTCGGCGGCGGCGATCACATCGCCGCGGCTGCAGTCGACCTCGTCCGCCAGCGTCAGCGTGACCGACTGTCCGGCGACCGCTTCGGGCAGCTCGCCATCCAGCGTGACAATCGACTTGACGGTGGTGGTCCGGCCCGAAGGCACGACCCGCACCGCGTCGCCCGGCTTGACCGTGCCGCTGGCGATCAGGCCCGCAAAGCCGCGGAAGTCGAGGTTGGGGCGGTTGACCCACTGTACCGGCATACGCAGCGGCTGGGCTTGTGCCGCGGCTTGCTCGATCTCGACCGTTTCGAGGTGCTCGATCAGGCTCGGCCCGGTATACCACGGCGTTTCGGGCGAGGGTGCGGTGGTGATGTTGTCGCCCTTGAAGCCCGATAGCGGGATCGCCGTAACTGCGCCGATCCCGATGCTCGCCGCGAACGCGCGGTAGTCGGCCACGATCCGCTCGAACGTCGCCCGGTCGTAATTGACCAGGTCGAGCTTGTTCACCGCGAGCACGATGTGGCGGATGCCGAGCAGGTGGCACAAGTACGAGTGCCGCCGGGTCTGCACCAGCACTCCCTTGCGCGCATCGACCAGAATTACAGCCAGGTCGGCGGTGCTGGCGCCGGTGACCATGTTGCGGGTGTACTGTTCGTGTCCGGGGGTGTCGGCGACGATGAACTTGCGTTTTTCGGTGGCGAAGAAGCGGTAAGCGACATCGATGGTGATGCCCTGCTCGCGCTCGGCGGCAAGCCCGTCGACGAGCAAGGCGAAATCGATGTTCTGGCCCTGCGTGCCGACCCGCCGGGAATCGGCTTCGAGCGCGAGCAGCTGGTCCTCGAAGATCATCTTGGAATCGTACAGCAGCCGCCCGATCAGGGTCGATTTGCCATCGTCCACGCTGCCGCAGGTAATGAACCGCAGCAGCTCCTTGTGCTGGTGCAAATCGAGGTATGCGTCGATGTCCTCGGCGATCAGCGCGTCGGCTTTGTAGGTGGGCTCGGAGAGGTCAGCCATTCCCATCCCCGTGGCCAAATCCGTCATGCTGAACTCGGTTCAGCATCCATCGGGCCGCGCCGCCGCACCTCGCAGCCGAAGTGCCACCGTGCGGCTGGCGTGGGATGCTGACCGAGTGCTCGGCGCCAAATCGGGAGATGGACCCTGAAACAAGTTCAGGGTGACGATCGAGAGGGGCGGAGGAGGGGGTCACTAAAAATACCCCTCCTGCTTCTTCTTCTCCATGCCCGCGCCGCCGGCGTCCTTGTCGATGGCGCGGCCCTGGCGTTCGCTGGTGGTGGTGAGCAACATTTCCTGCACCACTTCGGCTAGCGTCGCGGCCTCGCTCTCGATTGCACCAGTGAGCGGATAACAGCCCAGCGTTCGGAAGCGGATCGAGCGTTCGACCGGGACCTCACCGGGAGCCAATGGAAAGCGGTCGTCATCGACCATCAGCAGCATTCCGTCGCGCTCGACGGTCGGACGCGGGGCGGAGAAATACAGCGGCACGATTTCGATCCGCTCGGCCATGACATATTGCCAGATATCGAGCTCGGTCCAGTTGCTGATCGGGAACACCCGGATCGATTCGCCGCGATTGAGCTTGGCGTTGTACAGGTTCCACAGCTCGGGCCGCTGGTTCTTGGGATCCCACCCGTGGCTGGCGGTGCGGAAGCTGAAGATCCGCTCCTTGGCGCGGCTTTTCTCCTCGTCGCGCCGGGCGCCGCCGAACGCCGCATCGAAGCCGTAGTGATCGAGCGCCTGCTTGAGGCCTTCGGTCTTCCACATGTCGGTGTGGAGCGGGCCGTGGTCGAACGGGTTGATGCCGCGCTCCTTGGCCTCGGGATTCTGCCACACCAGCAGTTCCATCCCGGCCTCTCGCGCGGCCTTTTCGCGCAATTCGTACATGGCGCGGAATTTCCACGTGGTGTCGACATGCAGCAGCGGGAACGGCGGCGGCGCGGGGTAGAACGCCTTGCGCGCCAGATGCAGCATCACCGCGCTGTCCTTGCCAACCGAATAGAGCATGACCGGGTTGTGCGCCTCGGCCACGACCTCGCGCATGATGTGGATGCTTTCGGCCTCGAGCCGCTGAAGATGGGTCAGTCGCAACATCGCAAGGGTGCGACTTGGCGATTGTGGTCACGCGCGGGAAGGGCAGAAATTCTTTGCCGGGCCCTAGGCCGGGAACGGGGTCCACGCCTCCCCCGGCGGGAGCGGGGCGAAGATGGCATCGAGCATAGCATCGGTTACGTCCTCGGGCCGCGCCGGATCCCAGCGGGGGGAATTGTCCTTGTCGACCAGCACCGCGCGCACGCCCTCGGCAAAATCGGGCCGCATGATCATGCGCGCGGCGAGCCGGTATTCGCGCGCCATTTCCGCCGCGAAGTCGGATTCGGGCCGAGCAAACTGGCGCAGCGCGACCTTGCCCGTGGCCGGGCACTTGGCGGTGACCGCCTTCAACTCCTTGGCCGCCCACGCGGACGGATCGGCGGTTAGTGCGGCGATTATGTCTTCCAGCCGGTCCGCCGCGAACAGCCGTGCGATCGGTTCGGCATTGCCCTTCAGCCGCGCGGAGGGCGGGTCGGCCGGCGCGAGATCGGCCAGGGCGACTTCGAGATCACCGGGGGCTTCGACGATGCGCGCTTTGGCCTGGGCCACCTGATCGCCCGCCAGATAATGTGTCGCCAGCCCGGCCCACAGGCACTCCGCGCCATCGAGCCGCGCGCCGGTCAGCGCGAGGAATTGCCCGATCCGCCCCGCCAGTCGCGGCAGGTACCAGCCGGCGCCGACATCGGGGAAAAGGCCGATCGCGCCCTCCGGCATGGCGAGCAGCGTGTTCTCGGTCGCGATCCGGTACCGGCACGGCAGCGCGAGCCCGACCCCGCCGCCCATCGTCACCCCGTCCATGACCGCGACGACCGGCTTGGGGTAGGCGAACAGCAGATGGTTCAGGCGGTACTCGACATGAAAGAAGGCGCGGGCCGCCGCGCCGCCGTCCTCAAGAACCGAGCGCCGCACCATCGCTACGTCGCCCCCGGCGCAGAACCCGCGCCCCGCGGCATGGTCGATCATGACGGCGGCAATCCCGCCATCATCGCGCCAGTCGAGCAACGCGGCGCAGATCGCTTCGCACATCGCGTGGGTCAGCGCGTGAAGCGCCGCGGGGCGGTTGAGCGAGATATGGCCGACCGCTCCAGCACGGCGGATCAATACGTCCTGGCTCACTGGCGCAGCAAGTCCCGTCCGACGATCAGCCGCATAATCTGGTTGGTGCCTTCAAGGATCGAATGGACCCGCAGGTCGCGCCAGAACCGCTCGACTGGATAGTCCTGCAAGTAACCGTATCCGCCGTGGAGCTGGAGCGCGCGGTCGGCCACCGCGCTGCCGGTGTCGGTCGCCAGCCGCTTGGCCATCGCCGCGAACCGCGTTTTGTCCGGCGCGCCTTCGGTTACCTTGGCGGCGGCGAGGTAAAGCAGCGCGCGCGCTGCCTCAAGCTCGGTCGCCATGTCGGCGAGCATGAACTGGGTGTTCTGGAAATCGGCGATCGGGCGCCCGAACTGCTGGCGGTCCTTGGTGTAACGCACCGCTTCGTCGAGGCACCGCTGACCGCCGCCGAGCGAGCAGGCGCCGATGTTGAGCCGTCCGCCGTCGAGCCCCATCATCGCGATGCGGAAGCCGTCGCCGAGCCCGCCGACAAGGTTTTCCGCCGGGACACGGACATCCTCGAGGATCAGCGCCGCGGTCGGCTGGGCATGCCAGCCGAGTTTCCGTTCGGGGGCGCCGAAGCTGACCCCAGGCATGTCCTTCTCGACCGCGAGGCACGAGATGCCCTTGGGCCCATCTTCACCGGTGCGGACCATCGTCAGATACAGCTCGTTGACTCCGGCGCCGGAGATGAACTGCTTGGTGCCGTTGACCACCCAAAAATCGCCATCCTTGACCGCCGTGGTCTTGAGCGCCGCGGCATCGGAGCCGCTCGACGGCTCGGTCAGGCAATAACTTGCCATCCATTCCATGCCGACCAGCCTGGGCAGGTACTTCGCCTTGATCTCCGCCGAGCCGAACCGATCGAGCATCCACGCCGCCATGTTGTGGATCGAGATGAACGCCGAGGTCGAGGGGCAGCCATAAGCCATCGCCTCCATGATCAGCGCCGCCTCGAGCCGGCCGAGCCCGATCCCGCCGCTATCCTCGGAGACATAAATCGCCGCGAAGCCGAGCCCGGCCGCGGCGCTGATCGTGTCGCGGGGAAAAATGTGCTTCTCGTCCCACTCGGCCGCGTGCGGCGTAATCGCATCGGCGGTGAAGCGCCGCGCCGCCTCCTGGATCGCCAGCTGGTCTTCGGTCAGGGCGAATTGCCCGGTCATTGCCCGCTGCCGACCACCGCGTCGGCTTCGATCTCGCACTTGTAGCCATCGCCGTAGAGCGCGGCGATCTCGACCAGCGTGCCGCACGGGCGGGTCGCCTTGAGCGCGCGGGTAAAGGCGGCGCTGACCGCATCGGCGTCCTTGATGTCGGTCACGAACATCCGCACCCGCACGACATCGCCCATGTGGCCGCCCAGCTCCTCGAGGTAGCCCTTGATCAGCTCGAAGCAGCGGTCCGCCTGGCGGCCCGCATCGGGGGACGGGGGCTTCCCGTCGGCTTCGGTGCCGATCGTGCCCGACACGAAAATCAGGTTGCCGGCGCGCAGCGCGCGGGTGAAGCCGGTCGCCTCCTCGAATGCCGAGCGCGCCGGGATGCGCTGGCGGCCGTCCTGCGGGTCAGCCACAGGACACCCGGGTAATGCGGTACGCATCGTCATAAAACACGGTCACTCTCCCCTCAGAATAATCCATCGTCAGCGCCGAACGGGGCGGACCCCACCGCAGCCGGCTGGCGCCGGTGGCGGCGAGGATGGCGGCGGCGCTGTCGGCGCTGGCGCGCTGGCCCGTGAAGCGTTGGGCCGCGTCGGCCCGGCAGTTGCCGGCCGGCTGGCGAAGCAACGGTTCGCGCGGGTCCGGCACGGTGGCGCAGGCTGCCAGCAGCGCGATCGCGGCGGTGCCGGGCAAAGTTCTCATCGCCGCTCTCCTCGCGCTCGGCCTAGCGGCTCCCCCGCAGAGGCGCTAGAGGGCGGCGACAGGAGCGTGGCGATGCCGGGTTTGTGGCTGGATGAATTCACCGTCGGGCAGGTGTTCGATCACCCGCTGCGCCGCACCGTGACCGAGACCGACAACCTGCTGATGAGCGCGCTGACGCACAACCCGGCGCCGCTCCATCTCGATGCCGAATACATGAAAGGCACCGAGTTCGGGCGGATACTGGTCAACTCGTGCTTCACGCTCGGCTTGATGGTCGGGATTTCGGTCAACGACACCACGCAAGGGACCGCGGTCGCCAACCTGGGATGGGATGAAGTGCGCTTTCCCGCGCCGATCTTCGTCGGCGATACCCTGCGGATCGAGAGCGAAGTGCTGGCGGTGCGCGAGAGCCAGAGCCGGCCGGGGCAGGGCATCGTCACGTTTGCGCACCGCGCTTACAACCAAACGGGCGATCTGGTCGCGCATTGTAAGCGATCATCCTTGCAGCGCGCGCGCCCGGATGATAATAGTTAGCTAACTAACGACTTATTGGAGACAGTCGATGCCGCTGAACGTTGCGCCCATCTTGCCGCGCTTTGGCGCTGAATGTTCGGGTGTCGATTTGACCCGTCCGCTCAGCCCGGAAGAGGTCAGCCAGGTGACCGGGGCAATGGATACCTATGGCATCTGCGTATACCGCGACACCGGCCTGACCGACGACCAGCACGTAGAGTTCAGCCGCAATTTCGGTTATCTGGAGCGCGTCCCCAACCGCGACGGGATGAAGATGCGGCTGCCGCACCGCGAACTGTTCGACGCCAGCAACCTCAATCTCGATGGCGAGATCACCACCGATCCGGCGGCGATCCTGTACCGCAAGGGCGACCGGCTGTGGCACACCGACAGTGCGTTCATGTCCAAGCGCACCAGCTATTCGCTGCTGCTGGCGCACGCGGTGCCGGGCGCGGGCGGCGAGACATGGTTCGCCGACACCCGCAGCGCCTATGAGGACCTGCCGCAGGACAGGAAGGATTTTCTCGAGGACAAGATCGGCATCAACACCTTGTGGTGGAGCCGCAAGCAGGCGGGCGCCGAGATTTCCGAAGAGGAGATCGACGCGCGGCCCAAGGCGCGCCACCCGCTGGTTCACGTTCATGCCGGATCGGGCCGCAAGGCGCTGTTTATCGCCGCGCACACCATGGACATCGAGGGCATGCCCAAGGCCGAGGGGCGCCAGTTGATCCAGGACCTGATCGAGCACTGCACGCAGCCGCAATACATCTTCAACGTGAAGTGGAACGCGGGCGACCTGGTGATCTGGGATAACTTGTGCTCGATGCACAAGGGCGGCGAGTACGATTATGCCAACTACAAGCGCGACATGCGCCGCACCACCGTGCGCGAGGGCACCGCGCCGTACACGCTCGACCTCGACGATCCGTTCACCGAACTTTTCGCGACCACGCCCAAGGTCGTCGACATCCAGAGCGCGCGCCACGCCGGGCGGTGACCGCACATGAAAACGCCCGGCTCCGCTTGGGAACCGGGCGCTTCGGCCTGCAAAGGCGTGGTCGAGCTAGACCAGCACGGCGCTGAAAAGCGCGCCGCTGATGGAAACCGCGGCCACTGCGGCCAGGAAGGCGGTTGCGAAAGTGCGCATTGTATTACCCCTGTAGGGACGCGGATGCGTCCTGCAGGAGCCAAATGGTGCGGCGCACCAAATTACTCAATTGCGAAATAATCGACAAGTGTTGCGTTTCTTGCAACTGCGCTCACCAAAACGCCCGGCTCCTGGGGAACCGGGCGCGTGGTGTGTTGCAAATTGCGATCAGAAAATGCGGACCGCGACCTCCGCCGGGGCGGCCAACAGTTCTTCAAGCTCGCCGTCGAGCTTGAGGATGGTCAGCGATGCGCCGGCCATCTCGAGGCTGGTGCAGTATTCGCCGACATAATTGCGCACGATCTTGTAGCCCGCCTGCTCGGCCCGTTCGGCGGCGCGGGCATAGAGCACGTACAGCTCGCTGATCGGTGTCCCCCCCAGACCGTTGATCATCAGGGCAATCCGGTCGCCCGAGTTGAACGGGATGTCCTGCGCCACCGCGTCGAACAACTCGTCGGTGATCGCGTCGGCCGGCTTGATCTTGTCGCGGCGGCGGCCCGGCTCGCCGTGGATGCCCACGCCGACTTCCATCTCGTCGTCGCCCAGCTCGAAGATCGTCGTGCCCTTGGCAGGCGGGATACAGCTGGTCAGCGCCACCCCCATGGTGCGGACGTTGTTGTTGACCTTCTCGGCCAGCACCAGCAGCTCGTCGAGGCTGGCGCCCTTGGCTGCCGCCGCGCCGACCGCCTTGATGACGAAGAAGTTGCCGGCCACGCCGCGGCGGCCAACGGTGTAAAGGCTGTCCTTCACCGCGACATCGTCGTTGATGTGGAATTGCTTGACCTTGATGCCCTCGGCCTCGGCCAGCTCGACCGCGGTATCCCACGCCATCCGGTCACCCTGGTAATTGTTGACCAGCACCAGCACGCCCGCGTTGGAGGCCAGCCGCTTGATCGTCTCGTAACACGAATCGACCGCCGGGGCGGCGAACACTGCGCCCTGGCACGCGCCGTCGAGCATCCCGGGGCCGACCGCCATCACATGCGCCGGCTCATGACCCGAGCCGGAGCCCTGGATAACCGAGACGCGGGCATTGTTTGGCGCGTCCTTGCGTTTGATCATCTGGAATTCTTCTTCGAATTCCAGCAAGTCCGGGTTTGCCAGGACCACGCCCTTCATGAACTCGGGCACGAACTGCGCCGGATCGTTGACGAACTTCTTCATGGGTACTCCTCTCCGATTGGATTAGTTTTTCAAACGGTCTCGCGGGTCAGTTCCGGCGCCTTTGGCGTCCGGGCTACCCCGTATTCGGTGCACCAGTCCTGCAGGATCCGGGCAATCGCGACGATGCCCGGATCGGGCGTGTTGCCGCTGCGCTCGCCAACCTGGCTGGCGCGGCCGCGACGCGCCTCCAGATGGCGGGTTTCATCGATCGCGGTGTCGGCGGCGTCGGCCGCGTCCTTGAGCGTCGCGCCCAGATCGGCGGTGCCGGCCGCTGCATCGCGGGTGAGCACGTCATGCACCGGGATTAGCGCGTCGAGCAGCGTCTTGTCGCCCAGCACAGCCCCGCCGCGCGCCTGAATGCCGGCGATCGAGGCGCCGAGCATATCGGCGAGTTCCTGCAGCGTGACCGAGGTCTTGCCCTTGCTCGGCAGCGCGGCCTTCATGAACCCGGTGCCCCAGATCGGGCCCGAGCTGCCGCCGACGTGCTTCGACACCAGCATCGACAGCTTGAGCAGCATGGTGCCGATGTCGGCCTTGTCGATCGTGTCCCAATCATTCTGGATCACGCGGAAACCGGTTGCCAGCGAGGTCCCGAAGTCGCCGTCACCGGCGAGGCCGTCGAGGTCGGAGAAGTAGTGCTCGTTCTTCAGCACCGTCGCCGCGGTGGTCTGAATGGCGCGTTCGATCTGCGCCTGGCTGATGTCGGTCATGTAATCCGCTCCCTATGCCGTGGCTTGCGTTGCCGCGGCCAATTCGCTCAGTTCCTGCAAGGTCACGCCGGGCGTGTCGCCCAGTTCGGGCACGACCCGGGCGGCGCCGGTGAAGTCCTCGTCGACAGTGTAGGTGCTGGTCGTGATAAGCGTCGGCAGGCCCGCGCCGCGCGCGGCGAGCAGGCCGTTGCGGCTGTCCTCGATCACCATGCAGTCATGAGCCGGCAAGCCAAGCGTGGTCTTGGCCAGCTCGTAGATATCGGGCGCCGGCTTCTTCTTCGCCACCACATCGCCGGCGTGGACGAATTCGAACTTGGCCTTCCGCTCGGCCCCGAACAGGTCGAGCACCGCGTCGATGAACTTAGGGTTCGACGTGGTGCACACCCCAAGCCGGGTGCCGGCGGCGATGGCTTCATCGACGATCCGGCTGATGCCCGGGCGCAGCGGCAAGCCGCCTTCGGCCACCAGCTTCGCAGTGATATCGGTCTTGAGCTTGTGGAGCTGCAGGATCAGCAGGTCCTTCTCGCGGTCGGTCACCGGGCCGGCGGGCCAGCCGTATTCGTCAAAATACGCGCGCATCCGTTCCTTGCCGCCGGCGACCTGGAGCAGCTTGCCGTACAGCGCCACGTCCCACTCGGCTTTGATCCCGAGCTCGGCAAACGCGCGGTTGAAGCCGACCCGGTGCCCATCGCGCTCGGTATCGACCAGCACCCCGTCGCAATCGAAAATCAGGGCCTTGAGCATCAAGCGGCTTTCGCGAGATAGGGCTGCGCGCGGTCCTTGCCGCCGAACTTCTCGATGAACCCTGAAAACATCGCCTTATAGGCCTGGTACTGCGCGTCGATCAGCCGCAGCGGCTCAAAATCCTTGGGCTTGGCGGTGTGATAATCGACGAAGCTTTGCACGAACACGTGCTTGAGGTTGGTCGAGATGTTGACCTTGGCGCTGCCGCGCGCGATCGCCTTGGCGAACGTCTCGTCGCTCAAACCCGTGCCGCCGTGCAGCGCCATCGGCGTGCGGGTCAGCTCGTTGATGCGCTGGATGCGGTCGAAATCGACCACCGGGTCGCCGTGATAGAACCCGTGCGCCGTGCCGACCGCGCACGCGAACGCCGACAGGTCGAGCGCGTCGCAGAAAGTCTTGGCATCCTCCGGATCGGTCAGCACCGACTGGTCGGCATTGACCACCATGTCGTCCTCGACACCCATGATCTGGCCCAGCTCGGCTTCCATGCCCACGCCGTACTTGTCGGCGATGTCGCGCACGCGCTTCGACAGCTCGAGGTTTTCATCGAACGGCAGTTCCGAGGCATCGATCATGATCGAGGTCCAGCCGGCCTTGGCGCAGGCTTCGATCATCGCGATGTCCTTGCAGTGGTCGAGATGGAGCACCACGGGCACCGGCGAATCTTCCGCCACAGTGCGGACCCACGAGACGATTTCCCGGTGGCTCCAGTACTGGATGGTCTTGGTGCTGACCTGGCAGATCACCGGGGCGTTCAACTCCTCGGCCGCCTGCACCATTGCTTTGGTGGTGCCGTAATCGACCAGGTTGAACGCGGCGACGGCATAATGGTTGTCCATCGCGTCACGCAGCAGCGGTTTCATGTTTACGAGCGGCATCGAAGCTCCCTTTGAATTTTCCACCGGCAGCGCCTCGCCGGGCGCACCTTACGAATCAGTCCCCTACCAATCCGCGCGCCCACGCTCCACCGGAGATTGCGTATGTCCGGCTAAACCGCGCGCGTCAGCCCAAGCCCTGCCACTGGCGGATCGCCTCGATCGGCCAGAACAGCATGATCACGTTGAGGGTTAGGTTGTCGCGGATCACCAGCAGCGTCAGCAATTCGAGCGCCAGTGCAAGTGCCACGCTTGCCCGCCACGGCAGGCGCGACGCGGCGAGGAATCCGGCGATCATCCACCCGATGTCCGATGCCGAATTGATGATCGAATCGCCGCTGTAGCCCCAGCTGACAGTGACCGCGCGATACCGGTCGATGATCATGGGGGTATTCTCGGTGACTTCCCAGGCCGCCTCGACCAGCACCGCGATCGGCAGCGCCCAGCGCGCCGGGCGCCCGCCGAACAGCCGCAGCTTGTGCCACAGCAGCCACGCGGCGAAGTACATGATGAGGCCGTGGGTGAAGTGGCTCGGCGAATACCAGTCGGTAATATGCTGGCTGTTGCCGCTCGACTCGACGGTGCCGTGCCACAGCGCGACGTACCCACACGTGCAGATCGGCGGGCGTCCCATCACGAACAGGATCGCCACCGCCAGCGCGACCAGCGCCAGCGTCGCCTCGGCCGCGCGCCGCCCCGGGGTCAGGCCGGCTGTCAGATTACGTCGCGCGGGCCGCGAACCAGGTCACGAAATCGCTGGTCACATTGCGCGAACCGGTGGTCGCCAGGGCCGCCAGGTCTGCCGATCGCGCCATCTTGAGGTGGGCACAGCCGTTGCTGGCCGCAAAAGTCTGCGCGCCGCGATTGATCCTTTCCTGCACCGGACCGACCAGGGCTTTCTGCTGAGCGGCATAGTCAGATTTCAATTGCGCTCGCTTGGCGTCCAGATCGGTCTGTAGTCCCCGGACTTGCTCGGCGGTGCGGTCGTCGGTCGGCACGCTTTGCGGCGCGGCTTCGGTATCGTCGGCGAAAGCCGCTTCGATGCTGGTCGACGCTCGCGGCGCTTCCTGACGCTGCTCGAGGCGGGCGATTTGCGCTTTTAGGGTATTGATTGCCACTACCTGCGGCCGCAGCGCGGTGTCGAGCCGCGGATCGCGGTCCCAAGGTCACCGATCCCCGTTGGCGGCGGGGCCATCAGCGCCCGGATCTCGATATAGCAGGATCCGGCGGGCGCGGCGGCGGGTTGCGCCGAGCCTGGGACCGACGCGACGATGACGAGCGTGGCTGCGGCAACAAGGATCGATTTCATCGGAGCTCTCCCAAGCTCTGTCGCCGTTTTTAAACGGCTTCTGTCGCATGGTCTATCAGGGTCCGGTGACCCGTCAACGTTCGCACTGGCGTTGCGCGTCCGTTCGGTTCCGCTAAGGCAGCGGCCATGACCGGGCGCGACTGCGATATCGCCATCGTCGGCGGCGGGCTGGCCGGCGGGCTGATCGCGCTGGCGCTAGGCCGGGCGCGCCCGGAGCTGGCGGTACGCCTGATCGAAAGCGGCCCGAGGCTGGGCGGCAATCACCGGTGGAGCTGGTTCGCCAGCGACCTGTCGCCTGCCGGCGCGGACTTGCTGGCACCGTTCCACAAGGCCGAATGGGACCACGGCTACGCCGTCGCATTTCCCGGATTGCGGCGGCACTTGGCGACCGGCTATCGCTCGCTCGCCTCGCCCGATTTCGCCGCCGGCCTGATGCGCGAATTGTCCGCCGGGACGGTGCTGACGGGATGCGCGGTACGCTCGCTCGATCGCCGCGGGATTGATCTCGCGGACGGCGAACGCATTGCCGCCCGCGTGGTGATCGACGCGCGCGGTCCGGTGGATGCGGCGCAGTTGACCGGCGGCTGGCAGGTGTTCCTCGGGCGTCACGTGCGCACCGCCGCGCCGCACGGGGTCGCGCGGCCGATGATCATGGATGCGAGCGTCGCTCAGCTCGGCGGGTACCGCTTCGTGTACGTGCTGCCGCTCGGCGCTCACGAGCTGTTCGTCGAGGACACCTATTATCAGGACGCACCGCTGCTCGATCGCGCGGCCTTGTCGGCGCGGCTCGATGCCTATTGCGCCCACCACGGCTGGGGCGGTGAGGTGGTGGCGGAAGAGACCGGTGTGCTGCCGGTGATCACAGGCGGCGATTTCGCCGCGTTCCAGGCCGCGCACCACATTCCGGGCGTGGCGGTGGTCGGCGCGCGCGGCGGGTTCGTCCACCCGCTGACCAGCTATACCCTGCCGTTCGCGGTCGAGACCGCGTTTGCGATCGCCGCCCAGGCCGGCTTGCTCGGCGACACGTTAGCTGAGCTGATTGCGGCGCGGGCCCGGCGCCACTGGCACGCGACGCGGTTTTACCGCCGGCTCGGCGCGATGCTGTTCACCGCCGCCTCCCCGGACCAGCGCTGGCGCGTGTTCGAACGCTTCTATCGCTTGCCCGAACCGTTGATCGAGCGGTTCTACGCCGGCCGCTCGACCATGACCGACAAGGCCCGCGTCCTGTGCGGCCGTCCGCCGGTGCCGTTGACCGGAGCGCTGCGCGCCCTGACCACCCAGCAACCGTCATTGAAAGCCGCTGCGTGACCGCCGAAGGCCGCCGCGCCTGCGTGATCGGGGCCGGGTTCGGCGGGCTCGCGCTCGCCATCCGCCTTCAGGCCGCGGGTATTGCCACCACCGTGATCGAGGGCCGCGACAAGCCGGGCGGGCGGGCTTACGTGTGGCAGCGCGACGGGTTCACCTTCGATGCCGGGCCGACGGTAATCACTGATCCGGCGTGCCTACGCGAGCTGTGGGCGCTGACCGGCCACGACATGGCCGATGACGTTGAGCTGATGCCGGTCATGCCGTTCTACCGCCTCAACTGGCCCGACGGGACCAATTTCGACTATTCGAACGACGAGGCCGGGCTCAACCGGGAAATCGCCAAGCTCGATCCCGCCGATGTCGACGGCTACGCCGCGTTCCTCGAATACTCGGCGGCGGTTTACGAGGAAGGGTACGTCAAACTCGGGACGGTGCCATTCCTCGACTTCAAGACGATGATCAAAGCCGCGCCGGCGCTGATGAAGCATCAGGCGTGGCGGTCGGTCTATGCGATGGTCAGCAAGTACATCCGCAACGAAAAGCTGCGCCAGGCCCTTAGCTTTCACACCCTGCTGGTGGGCGGCAACCCGATGACCACCAGCAGCATCTACGCGCTGATTCACAAGCTGGAGAAGGACGGCGGGGTGTGGTGGGCGCGGGGCGGCACCAACCGGCTGGTCGCGGCGATGGTCCGCCATTTCGAACGACTGGGCGGCACCATGCGGCTGGGCGACCCGGTGACGCGCATCGAGACCGCCAACAATCGCTGCACCGCGGTCGAAACGCGCAGCGGGTGGCGCGGGACTTTCGACGCGGTCGCCAGCAATGCCGACATCGTCCATTCGTACCGCGACCTGCTGGGGTCGAGCGCGCGCGGTGCGTCGATGGGCCGTAAGCTGGCCGCCAAGCGCTTCAGCCCAAGCCTGTTCGTGGTCCATTTCGGGATCGAGGGCAGCTGGCCTGGGATTCCGCATCACATGATCCTGTTCGGACCCCGCTACAAAGGCCTGCTCGACGACATCTACGTCCACGGCGTGTTGCCGGCGGACTTTTCGGTCTATCTGCATCACCCGACGGTAACCGACCCGTCGATGGCGCCCGCGGGCAAGAGCACGTTCTACGCGCTGGTGCCCGTCGCGCATCAGGGCAAGCTGGCGGTCGACTGGGACAAGATCGGCCCAGTGCTCGAACGGCGCATCCTCGACGAAGTCAGCCGCCGCCTGATCCCCGATCTGGCCGACCGCATCGTCACCAAGTTCCATTACGCGCCGAGCGATTTTGCGGCGGACCTCAACGCGCATCTCGGGAGCGCCTTCAGCCTCGAGCCGACGCTGACCCAGAGCGCGTGGTTTCGCGGCCATAACCGCGACGACGTAATCGGCAACTTCTACCTGGTCGGCGCCGGCACGCATCCGGGCGCGGGGATTCCCGGCGTGGTCGGCAGCGCCAAGGCCACCGCCGGGCTGATGATCGAGGATCTCGCCGTTTGAAAAGGCTGGCGGTCTATTGCGGCTCGGCCTCGCCCGAGAACCCGCGCTATGAAGAGCTGGCGATGGAGATCGGCGAGGCGCTGGCGCAGCGCGGCATCGGGGTGGTCTATGGCGGCGGCAAGCTGGGCCTGATGGGTGCGGTTTCGGCCGGGGCGCTCCTCGCGGGCGGCGAGGTGATCGGGGTCATCCCCGAGGCGCTGGTGGCCGCAGAAGTGGCCAACAAGGCGTGCACCGAACTCCACGTCGTCAAGACGATGCACGAGCGCAAGAAGGCCTTCACCGATTTGTCGGACGGGTTCCTGACCCTGCCCGGCGGGGTCGGTACGATGGACGAGCTGTGGGAAGCGGTCAGCTGGGCGCAGCTTGGTTATCATGACAAGCCTGTCGGGCTACTCAACGCTTACGGCTTCTACGATGGCTTGCTCGAATTCTACCGCCACATGCACGAGACCGGGTTCGTGCGCGACCAGCACCGCGACATCATCATAGCCGAAACCGAGCTGGACGCGTTACTCGATCGCATGGCGAGCTATACCCCGCACAAACCGATCTTCCGCATGACGGCGTCCGAACTGTAATGGCGATCCGGGTGTTCCGCGACCGGCGCCCGCGGATGCTCGCCCCGTCGCGCATCCTGCGCCCGCCGCAACGGCAGATGGGCGGCGGGCGCTGGCGCGAGGATCTGGTGGACGAGGCACGCCGCTCGATCCGCAAAGGCTCGAAGAGCTTCAGCTTCGCCAGCCGGCTGTTCGACAAGGGCACGCGCGAACGGGCCTTGCTGCTCTATGCGTGGTGCCGCCGGTGCGACGACATCGCCGACGGGCAGGACCACGGCGGTACCCCCGAAGCCACGCTCGACTCCGATCCTCGGATCAAGGCGATCCGGGTGCTCACGCGCCGCGCGCTCGAAGGCGAGCCGACCGCCGATCCGGCATTCGACGCGCTCGGCCAGGTGGCGATGGAAGCGGGCCTGGATCCCCAGACGATCGACGACGTGATCGCCGGTTTCGCGCTCGACGCCGCCGGATGGCAACCGCACTCCGAAGGCGACCTGATGCGCTATTGCTATCACGTGGCCGGCGCGGTCGGGGTGATGATGGCCCGCGTCATGGGCGTGCCATCGGACGCGGAGGCGCTGCTCGACCGGGCGTGCGACCTCGGGCTGGCGTTCCAGCTCGTCAACATCGCGCGCGACTTGTGCGAGGACGATGCCGTAGGCCGCTGCTACCTCCCGGCGGAATGGCTGGCCGAAGCGGATATTCCGCCTGGCGAGCACATGAAGCCGGCTTATCGCGAGCAGCTGGTCGGGTTGGCCGATCGGCTGGTCGATCTGGCCGAACAGCATGAGGCGATGGCCCGGCTTGGCGTCAGCGAGCTGGCGTTCCGGCAGCGGTGGGCGGTGCTGACCGCCGCCAACGTTTACATGGCGATCGGCCACAAGGTCCGCGCCAAGGGGCCGCGCGCGTGGGATCGCCGCGTGCGGACTTCGCTCATCATCAAGCTGCGCGCGCTCAGCAAGGCGTGGTTCGAAACGCTCGATCGCGCGCCCGAGCCGTTCGCGCGGCCTGCCTGGGACCGGGGCCGCATCCTGATCGCCGTCCGCATGTCAGGGCCGATCCCCGCCAACCCGATGACTCCGCTGCCCGACGAGGAGAGCAGCATCCGCCCCGAGGACCGCGCGTGATCACATCGCTGCTGATCGCCAATCGGGGCGAGATCGCGTGCCGCATAATCCGCACCGCGCGGGCGATGGGGATCAGGACGATCGCAGTCTATTCCGACGCGGATGCGAAGGCGCTGCACGTTCGTCAGGCGGACGAAGCGGTCCATATCGGCGCCTCGCCGGCGACCGAAAGCTACTTGCGCGGCGACACGATCATCGCGGCCGCCAAGGCGACCGGAGCCGAGGCAATTCATCCCGGTTATGGGTTCCTGAGTGAGAACGCGGAGTTCGCCGAAGCGGTCATCGCAGCGGGGCTGGTGTGGGTCGGGGCGAGCGCGGCCAGCATCCGGGCGATGGGGCTGAAGGACGCGGCCAAGACCCTGATGCAGGCCGCCGGAGTACCGGTCACGCCGGGCTATCTGGGCGTGGACCAGGACCCCGCGCGGCTGAAAAAGGAAGCCGATGCAATCGGTTATCCCGTGCTTATCAAAGCCGTCGCAGGCGGCGGCGGGAAGGGCATGCGCAAGGTCGACGCGGCCGCGGATTTCCTTTCCGCGCTTGAATCGTGCAAACGTGAAGCGAACTCGAGCTTTGCCAACGACCACGTCCTGCTGGAAAAATGGATCACTTCGCCGCGCCACATCGAAGTGCAGGTGTTCGGCGACACGCACGGCAACGTGGTCCACTTGTTCGAACGCGATTGCAGCCTCCAGCGGCGCCACCAGAAGGTCATCGAGGAAGCGCCCGCGCCGGGCATGGACCCGGCCACCCGCGAGGCAATCTGCGGCGCTGCGGTGCGCGCGGCCAAGGCGGTCGATTACGTGGGCGCGGGCACCATCGAATTCATCGCCGACGCTTCGGACGGACTCTCGGCCGACCGCATCTTCTTCATGGAGATGAACACCCGCCTGCAAGTCGAGCACCCGATAACCGAGGAGATCACCGGCGTCGATCTGGTCGAATGGCAGTTGCGCGTCGCAAGCGGGGAGCCGCTGCCCAAGCGCCAGGACGAACTCAGCATCCATGGCTGGGCGATGGAAGCGCGTCTCTACGCCGAGGACCCGGCCGCCGGGTTCCTCCCCAGCACGGGCCCGCTCGACCACTTCGAACTGGGCGAGGCCGGACGGATGGAAACCGGGGTCGAGGAAGGCGATGCGATCTCGCCTTTCTACGACCCGATGATCGCCAAGCTGGTGACCCACGCGGGGGACCGGAACGGCGCCATCGAGGCGCTCGCCGACATTCTCGATGAGGTCGAAGTGTGGCCGGTCAAAACCAACGCCGCGTTTCTGCTCAACTGCGTTCTCGACCCCGATTTCATCGCCGTGCGGATCGATACGGGACTGATCGCGCGCAAGCTGGAAACGCTCGCCCCCGCGGTCCACGCGGACGAATTGATTGCGCGAGGTGCAGCTGTCATTGCGCTCGCCGGGGCGCACGAGGAATTTGGCGAGCTGGCGGGATTCCGCCTCAATGCCGCCCCGCAGGATACGCTGGTTCTGCTGGGTCCCGACGGTGCTAAGCGGGTGGGCGGTGCGGGTCCGTTCGCCGCAGTCAACGGCTTTGCAGATGGCGAGCGCGTGGTCGCGTTCTTCAAAGGCCAAAGCTACGAATTCGGCCTGACTGAGCGCCGTGCGGGCCACGCCTCCGCCGCCGACGGCGCGATCCTCTCACCCATGCCCGGCAAGGTGATCGCGGTCGACGTCGCGGTGGGCGACATGGTGGTGAAGGGCCAGCGCCTGCTGGTGCTCGAGGCGATGAAGATGGAGCACGCGCTGACCGCGCCGTTCGACGGCACGGTGGCCGAGCTCAACACGCACCAAGGCGCGCAAGTCCAGGTCGAGGCGCTGCTGGCGCGAGTGGACAAGGCGCCCGAGTAAATCCTCTGGCCGGAGAGGATTGCTAAGCCCGCGCCGCTCCGCCACTCTCTCACGCAACAAGGGGAGAGGGTAGCCGATGGCCACAGTCGCCGCCGCGCCGGACAGCGCCGAAACGCTGCCGCCGAGCCAGTTCAAGGTGATCGCCGCCAGTTCGCTCGGCACGGTGTTCGAGTGGTACGACTTCTACCTCTACGGCCTGCTTGCCACCAACATCTCGGCCCAGTTCTTCTCGGGCGTCAACGAGAGCACCGGGTTCATCCTCGCACTGGCCGCGTTTGCCGCCGGGTTCGCGGTGCGGCCGTTCGGGGCGCTTGTGTTCGGGCGCGTGGGCGATCTGGTCGGGCGCAAGAACACCTTCCTCGTCACCATGTCGATCATGGGGGCGTCGACTTTCCTGGTCGGGCTGTTGCCGAGCTATGCCGCGATCGGCGTCGCCTCGCCGCTGCTGCTGGTCGCGCTGCGGCTGCTGCAGGGGCTCGCGATCGGCGGCGAATATGGCGGCGCGGCAGTCTATGTCGCCGAACACGCGCCCGACGGGAAACGCGGGTTCTATACCAGCTTCATCCAGACCAACTCGACGCTCGGGCTGTTCGCGGCGTTGCTGCTGGTGATCGCGATGCGCGCCACGATGGACTCCGCGGTGTTCGCGGCGTGGGGCTGGCGGGTGCCGTTCCTGCTGTCGGCGATCCTGCTGGCGGTGTCGCTGTGGATCCGCATGCAGCTCAACGAAAGCCCGGTCTTCCAGCGCATGAAAGAGGAGGGCACGACTTCCAAGGCCCCGCTGAGCGAGGCGTTCGGCCAGTGGCGCAACTTGCGCTGGGGTTTGGTGGCGCTGTTCGGCGCGGTCGCCGGGCAGGCGGTGATCTGGTACGCGGCGCAGTTCTACGCGCTGTTCTACCTCGAGAAAGTGCTCAAGGTCGACGCCACCACCACCGACCTCCTGATCGCGGGCGCGCTTGTCATCGGTACGCCGATGTACCTGTTGTTCGGCTGGCTGAGCGACAAGGTTGGGCGCAAGCGCGTGATCATGGCGGGCATGGCGCTGGGCGTGGTCTCGCTTTACCCGCTGTTCGTGGCGCTGACCCATGCCGCCAACCCCGCGCTGGCCGATGCGCAGGCGCGCGCGCCGGTGACCGTCTACGCCAATCCCGCCACCTGCTCGGTTCAGTTCGATCCGATCGGCAAGACCAAGTTCGACAAGACCGGGTGCGATATCGCCAAGGCGGCGCTGGCCAAGGCGGGGATCCCTTACGCCAACGAAGGCGGGACTTTCGGCAACCGGGCGGTGGTGGCGATCGGCGCGCAACGGATGGAGGTGGCGCCCGGCGCCGCGCCCGATATCGCTGCGGCGCTGGCTTCCGCGGGCTATCCCGCCAAGGCCGATCCGGCCGGGATCAACGGGCCGCTGGTGATCGCCATCCTGGTGGCGATGTTCGTGCCCGTGGCGATGACCTACGGCCCGCTCGCGGCGCTGCTGGTCGAGCTGTTCCCGGCGCGCATCCGCTACACCGCGCTCAGCCTGCCCTATCACATCGGCAACGGCTGGTTCGGCGGGTTCCTGCCGACCATCGCCTTCGCCATCGTCGCGGCGACCGGCAACATCTATGCCGGGCTGTGGTACCCGATCGGGATCGCGGCGCTGACGCTGGTGATCGGGCTGCTGTTCCTGCCCGAGACCTACCGGCGCGGGGTCGAACAGGGCGATCAGCCGCCGAGGTAGCCTGTCACCTCGTCTCGTTCCGCTGCCGTCATGTGCAGCCCCAGCTTGCTGCGCCGCCACAGCACGTCCTCGGCGGTGCGGGCCCATTCAGCGGAGCGCAAGTAGTCGACCTCGGCTTGAGTCAGCCCAGCCCCGAAGCGCCGGCCAAGCTGGTCCCAGTTCGTCGCATCGCCAAGCCAGCGCGCCGCGCGGGTGCCGTAGGCGCGCGCGATGCGAGTGGCGTCGCGCTCGCTCAGGAACGGGCAGGCGCGGCGCATCGCGGCAATCAGTTCGCCCTGGCTCTCCCTTGCAAAGTCGCCGCCGGGCAAGGGCGTGCCGCCGGTCCACGCCGTGCCCGGCCAGCCGAGCCGCTCGGCCAGCGCGTCGACCGCTTCCTCGGCCAGCGCGCGATAGCTGGTGATCTTGCCGCCATAGACGCCGAGCAGCGGTGCGCCCTCGTCGGGCGCGCTCAGCGGCAGGTGAAAGCCGCGGCTCGCCGCCTCGGGCCTGCCGCTGCCGTCGTCGATCAGCGCGCGCACCCCGGCATAGCTGTGGACCACGTCGGTCGGCGCGATCGGCTGGGTGAAATACTCGCTCGCCGCCGCGCACAGATAGGCGATTTCGTCCGCCCCGGCGGCCACCTCGAACGCGCGGGTCTCGTCGCGGTCGGTGGTGCCGATGAGGGTGAAGTCATCCTCGTACGGGATCGCGAACATGATCCGTTCGTCGCGCAACTGGAAGATGTAGGCGTACGGGTGGTCGAACAGCCGCCGCACCACGATGTGCGAACCGCGCACCCGGCGCACCGCGAAGTCGGGCGCGACCCCGCATAATTGTGCGACCGCGTCCGCCCCGGGCCCCCCGGCATTGACCAGCGCGCGCGCGGCGAACACGCCCGCCGGGGTTTCCACCCGCCACAGCTGGCCGTCACGCCGCGCCCGGGTGACGGGGCTGCGGGTGCGGATTTCGGCCCCGCGCTCGTGCGCGTCGAGCGCGTTGAGCACGACTAGCCGGGCATCGTCGACCCACCCGTCGGAATATTCGAATGCCCGCGCCATGCCGGGCTTGAGCGGCGTGCCCGCGGGGTGCTGTGCCAGGTCGATGCTGGCGGTCCCCGGCAGCGCGCCGGAGCCGCCTAAGTGGTCGTACAGGAACAGGCCGGCGCGCAGCATCCACGCCGGGCGCGTGCCGCCTGCGTCCCGGGGCACGACCGGCAGCACGAACCGCAGCGGGCGCACGATGTGCGGGGCGATCGTCCACAGCGTCTCGCGCTCGCCGAGCGCCTCGCGCACCAACGCGAACTCGTAGTGCTCGAGATAGCGCAGCCCGCCGTGGACCAGCTTGGTCGACGCGCTCGAGGTCCCGCCGGCGAGGTCACGCGCCTCGAGCAGCAGCACGCTCGCCCCGCGTCCGGCCGCATCGCGCGCGATCCCCGCTCCGTTGACCCCGCCGCCGATGACGATGAGGTCGAACGGGGCGCTCATGTCACGCGGTGGTTTTCGCTTTGGGCGGGTTGAGCCGCCGGAACAGCTTGCCCTTCTCGCTGTACATCACCAGCGCCAGCGCGGTGACGCTGCCGATCAGCATCGCCAGCGCGAACGGGCGCGCGGTGCCGTCGTAAGCCTGGCCGATTGCCAATCCGACCAACGACGCGCCAAACATCCGCACGAATTGCTGGGCACTGCTGGCCGCGCCTGCAATCGCCCCGAACGGCTGCATGGCGATCGCGCCAAAATTGGAACCGAGAAAGCCCAGCAGCATCAGGTTGGTCGCCATCAGTGGGAGGAACCAAACAATCTCGCCGTCGCGCGCATAAGCGGCCCAGACCTGGGCCAGGCTGACTGCGATGAACACCATTACCCCGGTGTGCGATACGCGCCGGGCGCCGAATCGTTCGACAATCCGGCTGTTTACGAGGTTCGAAACCGCCAGCATCGCCGCGGTGGCGCCGAACACAATCGGAAACCAGGCGCCCGCGTGAAAATGCTCGCCGATCAACTGCTGCGCGCTGTTGACGTACCCGAACACCCCGCCGATCAGCAGCGCCGTTCCAAGCACATAGCCGACCGCCGAACGGTTGAAGAACGCGGTCCCCATGTTGCGCGCGATGACCGGCAGATCGAGCGATTGGCGATCGTCGGGATCGAGAGTCTCGGGCAGCCGCAACCACACCCACAGCGCAGCCAGCAGCCCCATCCCGGTCAGTCCGACGAAAATCCACCGCCACCCGGCGACCAGCAGCACCGCCTGACCCAGGCTGGGCGCGATCACCGGAACGGTGATGAAAACGGCGCTGACCAGGCTCATCATACGGGCCATCTGATCGCCTTCGAAGCGGTCGCGGATCACGGCGCTGGGCACCACGAACAGGCCGGCACTGGCCAGCCCCTGCAGCCCGCGCAGCACGAGCAGCACATCGAAATTCTGGACCGTCGCAATCATCGCCGAAATGGCGCAGTACCCGGCGAGCGACGCGAGCAGAACCGGCCTGCGGCCGAACCGGTCAGCCAGCGATCCGGGCAACAGGCTGCCGATGCCGCTGGCGAGCAGGTAAACCGAAATGATCAGCTGGCGGCGGTTACCCTGGTCCGCACCCAGGTCTTGTGCGATCTGGCCGATCGCGGGCAGCATGCCGTCGATCGTCAGCGCGTTGAGGCTCATCACCAACGCCGCCATCACAATCAGCTCGCGCTGGCCCAGGGTACGGGAATCGTGGCCGGATGCGGTAATCACCATGTCGGGCGCCGTAGACTCGTGTTGCAGTGCAAACAACCGCTCACCCGTCATCCCGGCGAAGGCCGGGATCGCTATCGACCAGGCGCTGGGATCAGGTCCGCCCATTGTGGATTGGCGGCTTCGATCAAAGCGGCCTTCCATTCGCGACGCCAGTTCTTAAGCTGCTTCTCACGGCGAGTTGCTTAGTCGATGGTGGGATACTCTTCCGCGTGAACCAGGCGATTGAGGCCGTATTTTCGGCAGAATTGCGAACCGAGACCGTTACGATGCTCCCATACGCGTCGCTCGATATCGGCGGTGACGCCAATGTAGAGTACGCCTTGTGGCTTGTTCGTCAGGATGTAGGTCCAGCCCCCGTGCACGATGAGTTTGAGCATGACCGAGAAAGGTCCCGGGTCAAGCCCGGGACGACGGGGTTTTCGGACGAAGCCGGCCGCGAGGACTCGATGGGACTGCGCAAGATCATCCATGTCGACATGGATGCGTTTTTCGCGAGCGTGGAGCAGCGCGACAATCCGGACTTGCAAGGCAAGCCGGTGGCGGTCGGTGGATCGAGCGGGCGGGGCGTCGTGGCCGCCGCGAGCTATGAGGCGCGGCGCTTCGGTGTGCGTTCGGCGATGCCCTCGGTCACCGCCAAGCGCCTGTGCCCCGACCTGATCTTCTGCAAGGCGCGGTTCGACACCTACATCGAGGTTTCGCGCCAGATCCGCGCGATCTTTCGCGAGCATACCCCTCACGTCGAGCCGCTCAGCCTCGACGAAGCCTATCTCGACGTCACCGACGACCTGCTCGGGATCGGCTCGGCCACCCGCATCGCCCAACTGATCCGCGCGCGGATCAAGGCCGAGACCGGGCTGACCGCCAGCGCCGGGGTCAGCTACAACAAGTTTCTCGCCAAGCTCGCGAGCGACCAAAACAAGCCCGACGGGCTATGCGTGATCCGCCCGGGCGAGGGGGCGGCGTTCGTGCACGCGCTGCCGGTGCGGCGGTTCCACGGCATCG
>JBDSUJ010000005.1:0-17717 GCA_039927815.1 Croceibacterium sp.
TGCGCCACTTGCCCAGGGATGCGGTGGTGCGGCGCGCCGCGAAGGCGGTGCGCGTGCCGCTCACCAGCGCGGAATGGCGGCGCATCCGGGTCATCCTGCTGCTGCTCTTCGTCCCTTACATGGTGTATGGCGCGGTGGTCTTCCAATCCTACGCGATCATGTACATCTGGGCCGACACACGGGTCGATCGGACCGTCCTGGGTTTCGAAATGCCCGTCACCTGGATCGGCATCTTCGACGGGATAGCGACCATCGCCGGGACCTGGCTGGGCAACCGCCTGTCGCTCGCGTTGATCCGCCGGCGGGGCCGCGATGTCGGTGACGTAGCCAAATTCGGGATCGGGATGGCGGGGGTCGCGGCGGCGTGGCTGTTCGCCGTCGCCATCGCGGGTGCCGCGGTTACCCCGGTGTTGCTGTGGATGGCGTTCTATCTGTTCCAGGATTTCAGCTACGGCGCGTTCATCGAACCGCAGGTTCAGTCGCTCGTCAGCCGCGATTCACCGCCGTCGGTGATGGCCATGATGATGTCGATGATCAAGGCGTCCGCCGCGGCGTCGTATATCTTCGCAGGGTGGCTGGCGCGCTACTACGAACCGCTGGGGCCACAGGCTTTCTTCGGGCTGCTCGCGGCCATTGCCGCGGCGGCTGCGGTCGTGATGATCGTTCCGTTCCGCTGGTGGGTTCGCCGGCTCGGACCGGTCGAACAGAAGCTGGAGGCCTAGCGACCACGCCTCGGGCACCAGGTCACGGCACCAGGACCGTATCCTTGGCCACTGCATCTGTCTGGGGGTAATCGAGGATGTAGTGCAGCCCGCGGCTTTCGTGGCGCCGAAGCGCGCTTTTTACGATCAGGTCGGCGCACTGGAGCAGGTTTCTAAGCTCGATCAGGTCGGTGGTGACGCGGAAGTGGCCGTAGTAGTCGCCGACCTCGCCGTGAAGCAGGCTGATCCGGTGGGCCGCGCGCTCGAGCCGCTTGGTGGTGCGCACGATGCCGACATAGTTCCACATGAAGCGGCGGATCTCGGTCCAGTTCTGGGTGATGACCACTTCCTCGTCCGAATCAGTGACCCGGCTTTCGTCCCACTCGCGGATCGGCGGCACCGCCTCGAAGCTGTGCCACCGCGCCAGCACGTCCTTGGCCGCCGCTTCACCGAACACGAAGCATTCGAGCAGAGAATTGGAGGCCAGCCGGTTGGCCCCATGAAGGCCGCTTTCGGTGCATTCCCCCGCCGCATAGAGGCCGGGGAGATCGGTCCGGCCCGCAAGGTCGATCACCACGCCGCCACAAGTATAATGCTGGGCCGGCACCACCGGGATTGGCCCCGTGGTCATGTCGATGCCAAGCCCGAGCAGCTTTTCGTGGATGTTGGGGAAATGCTCGAGCACGAATTCGCGCGGCATGTGGCTGATGTCGAGATGGACGTATTCAAGACCGAAGCGCTTGATCTGGTCGTCGATCGCGCGCGCCACGATATCGCGCGGGGCCAGTTCGGCGCGCTCATCATAATCGGGCATGAAGCGATGGCCGGTGACCGGGTGTTTCAGCTGCCCGCCCTCGCCGCGCACGGCCTCGGTGATCAGGAAGTTCTTGACCTCGAGATTGTACAGGCAGGTCGGGTGGAACTGCATCATCTCCATGTTGGAGATGCGGCACCCGGCGCGCCACGCCATCGCGATCCCATCCCCGGTCGCGCCGCGCGGGCTGGTCGAGAACTGGTATACGCGCCCGGCGCCGCCCGCCGCCAGGATTGTCGCGCGTGCGGTGTAAGCCGTTACCTTGCCGGTAGCCGCATCGAGCGCATAGGCGCCCCACACCCGGCCCGAGCCGGAATAGCGCTCCTCGTGCTTGCCGGTGATCAGGTCGATGCAGCTGTGGTCGGGCAACAGGGTCACGTTAGGGTGCGCCTCGGCCGCCTTGAGCAGCGCGGCCTGAACCGCCCACCCGGTGGCGTCGGCGACGTGGACGATCCGGCGGTGCGAGTGGCCGCCCTCGCGCGTCAGGTGCAGGTTCTCGCCGCCCACGCCCTCGGCCCGGTTGAACGGCACGCCCAGCTCGACCAGACGCTCGATCGCAGCGGGCGCGCTTTCGATTACGAACTCGACCGTCTCGCGCCGGTTGAGCCCGGCGCCGGCGATCATGGTGTCGCGGATATGCTCCTCGAACGTGTCGCCCGCATCGAGCACCGCGGCGATCCCGCCTTGCGCCCATGCGGTGCTGCCACTGGTGAGCGGTCCCTTGGCCAGCACCAGGACCGTGCGGGTCTCCGCCAGCGTGAGCGCCGCGGTCAGCCCGGCGGCGCCCGAGCCGATGATCAGGACATCGTGTTCCATGGCGGCTTCATGACCGGCGGATTGCTGCGGATCAAGCGCGGTCCTGCTCGCCGCCCACCGTCCGGCAAACTAGTCGCGCGCGGCGCTGGTGAGCTGGACGAACACATCCTCAAGGTCCGGCTCGCGGGTGGTGACGTCCTCGATCGCATAACCGTGTTGCTGGACCAGGCCGAGCACCTGCCCGGCGCTGCTGGCGTCGCGGTCGTAGGTGATCTCGAGCGTGCGCGGGTCGATCAGCTCGGCCTTGAGAAACGCCGGCTCAAGCGGCGCCGCGGGGAGGTCCTTGTCGACCGTGATGCGAACGATCTTCTCGCGCATCATGTCGACCAGCTCGCGGGTCGGCTTGTTGGCGATCAGCTCGCCCCGGTCGATGATCGCGATTCGGTCGCACAGTTGCTCGGCTTCCTCGAGGTAATGCGTGGTCAGCACCACCGTCACCCCTTCGCGGTTGAGATCGGAGACCAGTTCCCACAGCTGGCGACGCAGTTCGACATCGACTCCGGCGGTCGGTTCGTCGAGCACCAGGATCGGCGGCGAGTGGACCATCGCCTTGGCAATCAGCAGGCGCCGCTTCATCCCGCCCGACAGCGAGCGTGAATACGCGTTGCGCTTGTCCTCCAGGTGGACCGCGCGGAGCAGTTCCTCGCTGCGCCGCAGGCGCTTGGCGATCCCGTACATGCCCGACTGGTTCTCAAGCACTTCGTACGGGGTGAAGAACGGATCGAACACGATTTCCTGCGGGACGATACCGATGCTGAGCTTGGCATTGCGGTGGTCGCGGTCGATGTCGTGGCCCCAGATACGGATCGTCCCCCCGCTTTTCACCACTAGTCCGGCCATGATGTTGATCAGCGTGGACTTGCCCGCGCCGTTGGGGCCGAGCAGGCCGAAGATGCCGCCTTCGGGTACATCGAAGGTCACCCCCTTGAGCGCGAGCTTGGGGGGCGCGTCGCCCTGCCGCGCATATTCCTTGACGAGGTCGCGGATCTCGATCGCTGCTTCGGTCATCGCCGCGGCTTTGGGCGACCCACGCGCGCCCGTAAAGGGATGATGGGACTGTCTTGGGCGCCGCCGCAGCATGGGATCGCGCCAACACACACGATTGCCTGGCGCCGCGCCCGGCGATAGGGCCCTTGTCTATGGTAACCGACGCGCCCCTTCCCCCGCCCGAAGTGACCCTGGTGGACAGCCGCCGGGTGTGGTGCGACGGGTCCGGCCAGATCCGCGGCGGACCGGATTATCGGCCTTCCGCGCTCGGCCACCCGCGCGTCTATTTCCAGATCGACGAAAGCGGATTTGCGGAATGCGGCTATTGCGACCGCCGGTTTGTCCTCAAGGGCGGCGACGCCGATCGGGCGATTGACGAAGTTTCGCCCGGCGACTTGCACGATACCGGCAGCGCCAACGCCAGCTGACCTGATGTGACTGGCTTGCGCGCTCAGGCCCGGTTCACCATAAGTATGGCATCGGTCCTGCAGGGAGACTTGCCATGAAACTGTTCGCTGCCCTCATCGCCGCCGCCTCGTTGATTGCCACCGGCGGTGCCGCGGTTGCCCGATCCCCCAATGGCGAAACCACGCTGGCGCGCATGCTCGAAGGGCGCGTGGCGGGCAAGCCGATGCGCTGCATCACCGCTTTCCGTAGCAACGACATCGAGGTCATCGACCGTGTCGGTGTCATCTACCGGGATGGCAAGACTATCTGGGTGGCACGGGCAGACGATCCCGACTCTGTGCGCGATTACAACGTCATGATCTTCGAACGATTCAGCGGCAGTCAACTGTGCCGCGAAGACATCAGCCGCACGGTCGACCGTGACAGCGGATTTCTGACATCGGTCGTGTTCGTCGGCGATTTCGTGCCTTACTCACGCGAAGGCTGACGGTTTCGCCGGGCGGGTCGCAAACGACCGGGCCCGCGCAGTAGTCATTTACAATAGCAGCGCTGCTTCTAAGCTCGCCTGAAGGCGCCGAACGGCGCTGCCTCGGGGGAGGGAGCGATGAAATACGCCGTGTGGCTGGTGCGCCTGGTGTTCGCGGGGTGGATGATCCCCGCCGGATTGAACCACTTCGTGCCGCTTTTCCCGCAGCCCATCGGCAATCAGCCGCTCAGCACTGAACTGTTCGTGGCCCTGCGCGACAGCCATTTGTTCGATCTCGTCAAGGCAGTCGAACTGATCGCGGGCATTGGCGTGCTGACTGGCTTCTACCTGCCGCTGGTGTTGGTTATGTGCATGCCGGTCTCCTTCACCGTGTGGTATTGGGATACCGCACTGCAGGGCTGGGGCACGGTCTCGGCGATTTACGGCTGGGCGGTGCTGCTGTGCAACGTGTTCCTCGTGATTGCCTATTTCGACAACTACCGTGCGATGTTCACCGCGCCGCGTCCCCTCCGCGCGGACCGCCCCGCGGAGGCACGGGCATGAGCGCGTGGGTCACCCCGCTGCGGGTCGTGTTCGGACTGTTCCTGGTGCTGACCTCGCTCAATCATTTTGCCGGTGCGATCGTGCCCGAGCCGCTGGGCACCCAGCCGCTGGCCGTGCAATTGATGACCGCGTTGCATGACAGCCGGCTGTACGATGTCGCCATGGGATTCGAACTGCTCGCCGGGGTGCTGTTGCTGGCGGGCGTGGCGGTGCCGTTCGCCTTGTGCATGGCGCTGCCGATCCAGGTCTGCGCGCTCTTCTGGGCGCTGATCCTCGGACACGATTTCCTGTGGTCTGCGGTGGCGGTGATCGCATTGGCCGCCAATACGGCGCTGATGTTTTCTCACCTCGGCGCTTATCGCGGCGTGCTCCAGCGCCGCGCGCTGGCTTTTGGCGAAGGACCTGCGCTGGGCGACAACTACGACGGACTGTACATGCATCTCGGTCCCCGCCAACACCTCACCACCAGGCAATTTATTACCGCTGCACTCGTCCTCGCCGCCGCGATGGCGTTTTACTGGTACCTGGTACCGAGTGTGACCGGACAATTCGCCCGGCTGGTAATCCTTGTTCCGGCGATCCTGCTGGCGTTGCGCGGGACCAGCGTAAGAGCACGACGCGCCTAGAGCGCGCGCGCCAGCCGTACGCTGGTCTTGGCGTAGCCCAACTTTTCGTAAAACCGATGCGCCTGCGTGCGCCGGGCGTGGCTGGTGACCTCGATCATGTAGCAGCCGTGCGCCGCCAGCGCGGCTTCCGCGGCTCGCACCAGCCGGGCGCCGATGCCCCGCCCGCGCAGGCCTTCCGCGACCACCATCATCGCAATCCGCCCCACCGGCGCCGGGCGATGGAGCACGCGCATCAGCGACGTGGTCAGGCATCCGACCACGCGGCCGTCAAGCTCGGCGACGAGTACGTCGCGCCCCTCACCGCGTATCTGAACCAGGCGGTCGGCGACATCGGCCGCGCTGGCTTGGTACTCAAGCTGGCCGATCAGGTCCGCCAGAGCGGCAGCGTCATCCGCCTCGGCCTGCCGGATCACGCTTTCGCCCACGCGTTGCAAGTCTCCGCCTGCGCTCCCTGCCTGGCGCATACCGCGGCCATCCGCGTGCGCACGTCCGCGAGCAGCGCTTCGCCGGCGTTTGCCTTGCTCCAGGCGTTGAGCCGTTTGCCCCACGCCGCGACTTTGACCCGGGTGCGCTGATAGTAACTGTTCTCGCTCTTGCCGAGCTCGCCCAGGACCGCGTCCGCCGCCTGCGTCACCGCCGCCGTATCCTTGGGGGTCAGCCGCATAACCGCGTTCGCGTAATTGATCGCCCACTGGACCCGCGTGGCCGGGCCTTGCGAAGCGTCGTAGGCCTTGCGCGCCCATGCCACCGCCGCGGCGTTGTCCTTGTCCTTCTCGGCGAAATCGGCGAGGCTGCTCATGTAGTAATAGGGCTGATCCGAGCGGGTCAGTTCGGCGCTGAGCAAGTTTTTCGCGCCTGCGTGGTCGCCGGCATCGAACAACAGGTAGGCGGCATCGTCGATCACCGACTGGCGGCTCAGCTTGTCTTTCGCCTGGGCATCGGCCCACCGCGCGCGGTCCTGCGCTTTGGCGAGCACCGCAGGGGGTACTTTGCCGCCAGCCCGCTTGGCCAGCTCGACATCGACGTTAAGCGCATCGACCCGTTCGGTCAGCGACAGGGCGGCGTCGGCGTACAGCTGGTCGGCGGCGGCGATCAACGCCTTGCCGAGCGCGTCACGCTGGGCGGCATCGGGCAACGCGTTTACCAACCCGGCGGCATCGTAGATCAGTTCCTGCCGGTTGCTCAGCACTTCGGCCTTGCTGGCGAGGACGGGGGTGAGCACTGCGGCCGTGCGCGCCCGCTGCGCGGCGGTCGGCTTTGCCTTGCCGTCATCATCGGTTTCGACCGAAGTGACCAGCGCCAGGAGCGCAAACCGCCGCTGCATCGCCGGATCGGGCGCGGCGGCCGCCAGCGTGGCAAGCACCTTTCCGGCAAGCGCGGTGTCCTTGAAATGCTTGGGATCGTTGCGCCAGTCGAAGTCGCTCAGGATCCGCCAGTCGTCCGCGCCCAGGCCCTTGGGATCGTGGTCCGCCCAGGCCAGCAGCGCCTCGATCGAGGTCGTTCGCCCGGCAGCGACCCTGAGAAGTGCAGGCAGCTGGCCCGCCATCGTCGCGCTCGAGATGCGGGTCACTTCGGTCCCGTCGGGCCGCAGCACGATCACGGTCGGATAGCCGCTGATGCCGAATTTCTCGCCCCATTGCTGCGCGCCCGGCGTATCACCGTCGAGGTAGACCGGCACGAACTGCTGGGTCTCGGCAATGAAGCCGGCGTCCTTGAACAGGGTTGCCTTCATCTGGTTGCACGGCGGGCACCACACCGCGCCCCAGTACAATAGCACCGGCTGACCCTGCTCTTTCGCCTCGGCCAGCGCATCCGCCACGTCGCCGTGGCGCCACGCTATCTCGCTTGCGTGCGCGACCTTGGGCGTGTCGGCGTTGTGGCAGGCCGCAAGCGGGGCGGCGAGCGCCAGGGCGAAAGCTAGCGTGCGGAAGGCCATGGGAATGATCTGCCAATGGTTGCAGCCGTAAGCAAGCTTGGCGAAACTAACCGGGAGCGCCTTTCCGCCGGTCGCATCAGCTCTCCGCCGAGATTCCGCCAGCTCGGTGTTATCAGCCTGCCTTGGCGTTATTCCCACTCGATCGTGCCGGGGGGCTTCGAGGTGTAATCGTAAACCACCCGGTTGATGCCCTTGACCTCGTTGATGATGCGGGTCGAGCACGCGCTGAGGAAGGCGCTGTCGAAGGGATAGACGTCGGCGGTCATGCCGTCGACGCTGGTCACGGCGCGTAACGCACAGACGAAATCATACGTCCGGTAATCGCCCATCACGCCCACGGTCCGCACCGGAAGCAGCACCGCGAAGGCCTGCCAGATGGCATCGTAAAGCCCGGCCTTGCGAATCTCGTCGAGATAGATGGCATCGGCCTTGCGCAGGATGTCGCAGCGCTCCTGGGTGACTTCACCCGGAATGCGGATGGCGAGGCCGGGCCCCGGGAACGGGTGGCGCCCGACGAATGCTTCGTCGAGGCCGAGCTCGCGTCCGAGCGCGCGGACTTCGTCCTTGAACAATTCGCGCAACGGCTCGACCAGCTGCATGTTCATCCGCTCGGGCAACCCGCCGACATTGTGGTGGCTCTTGATCGTGGCGCTGGGGCCGCCGGTGAAGCTGACGCTTTCGATCACATCGGGATAGAGCGTGCCCTGGGCGAGGAAGTCCGCTCCGCCAAGCCGGGCGGCCTGTTCCTCGAACACCGCGATGAACTCGCCGCCGATGAATTTGCGCTTGGCCTCGGGGTCGGTCAGCCCGGCGAGCCCGGCCATGAACCGATCCTCCGCATCGACCACCACCAGCGGGATGTTGTAGTGGTCGCGGAACAGCCGCTCGACCTGCTCGCGCTCGTTCAGCCGCAGCAGCCCGTGGTCGACGAACACGCACGTCAGCTGCGCCCCGACCGCCTGGTGGATCAGAATCGCCGCGACGCTGCTGTCGACTCCGCCCGACAGGCCGCAGATCACCCGGCCGCCCCCCACTTGCGCCTTGATCTCGGCCAGCTTGGCGGAACGGTAGCCGGCCATCGACCAGTCCCCCGCGACCCCGCACACCCGGTGCACGAAATTGGCCAGCAGCCTGGCTCCGTCGGGCGTGTGGATGACCTCGGGATGGAACTGGGTGCCGTAATAGCGCCGCGCATCGTCAGCGATGACTGCGAACGGAGCGCCGTCACTGGTCGCGACGATGCGGAAGCCGTCGGCAAACCGAGTGACCTTGTCGCCGTGGCTCATCCAAACCTGGTGGCGCTCGCCGACTTGCCACAACCCGTCGAACAGGCGGCAATCCTCGGTCACGGTCAGGAACGCGCGCCCGAACTCGCCGCCTTCTCCCGTCTCGTGCCCCGGCCGCACTTCGCCGCCCAACTGGTGCGACATCACCTGCTGGCCATAACAGATGCCGAGGATCGGGACCCCGCTGTCGAACAGCCTCTGCGGCGCGCGCGGGCTGGCTTCGTCGGGCACGCTGGCCGGCGACCCCGACAGGATCACGCCCTTGGGCCGCAGGCGGGTAAACGCCGCTTCGGCACTCTGGAACGGGGCGATTTCGGAATAGACGCCCGCCTCGCGCACGCGCCGCGCGATCAGCTGGGTCACCTGGCTGCCGAAATCGACGATCAGGATGGAATCGGCCGGGCGGGAGGGGGCGTGCGCGTCCATGCGGCCGGGTAGCCGCGCGCGCGGTCCGCTGTCCAGCGGCGCGGGGGTTACCACTTGATGAAAAGTCGCGATGCAAAAACCGCAACACACGTTGTTTTCTTCGCATTTGCACAATTTAATGCTGCACTGCACTTAGGGGGCACAACGAAGTAGGATGACCACAACGCGGCCCCACCCGATCGAGGAGCATCAGCCATGCGTATGCAATTCATCACCGTTTTGACCGCTTTCGCCGCCGCCGCTTTCGCAGTCGGTGCTCATGCCGAAACCGCCGCTTATGAAACCGAAACCAGTTCCGTGACGATCGCCTACGGCGACCTCGACCTGACCAAGCCGGCCGGGACGGAAATTCTCGAGGCGCGGATCGACCGGGCGGTCGAAAAAGTCTGCGCCAAGCCGGACTTGCGCCAGCTCAAGGCCAACCAGGAATTCGAAGCCTGCCAGGCCAAGGCGCACGATGCCGCGATGGAGCAGCTCAGCCTGACCAACCCGTTCGAAGGCGTGGCGCTCGCCAGCGCTTTTTGAGCGCCGATTCAATTCTCTCGCGGCACCGCCTTGGTGCGCCGCTAAAAGGACCTCCAATGACCTTCATCAGGCGCGTTTTCCAAGCCTACATCAACGGCGCCGGCAACTACCCAATGCCGATGGCCTGGGCTTTCTGACGATACATTAGGCAGGTGCGCCGATCCGGTTGAAAAGCGCCCTCCGGAGCTTGGGTTTCGGGGGGCGAAACCCTATATGATCGGCATGGACGAGACCCCCAAGCAGCCGAACGAAAACATCCCCATCGCGAACGCCTATGGCGCCGACAGCATCAAGGTCCTCAAGGGCCTCGACGCGGTCCGCAAACGTCCCGGCATGTACATCGGCGATACCGACGATGGCTCGGGCCTGCATCACATGGTGTTCGAAGTCAGCGACAACGCAATCGACGAGGCGCTGGCCGGTCATTGCGATCTGGTCCTGATCGAACTGAATCCCGATGGGTCGGTTTCGGTCGAGGACAACGGCCGCGGCATCCCGACCGACATCCACACCGAGGAGGGCGTCAGCGCGGCCGAAGTCATCATGACCCAGCTCCACGCCGGCGGTAAGTTCGAGAACACCAGCGAGGACAACGCCTACAAGGTTTCGGGCGGGCTTCACGGCGTCGGCGTCTCGGTCGTCAACGCGCTCAGCGAATGGCTCGAGCTGGTGGTGTGGCGCGACGGCCAGGAGCATTCGATGCGGTTCGAGCATGGCGATGCCGTCTCCCCGCTCAAGATCACCGGCGAGGCGCCCGGTCGCAAGGGCACGCGGGTGACCTTCATGCCGTCGACCAATACCTTCAAGAACGTGCTCGAATTCGATTTCGACAAGCTCGAGCATCGCTATCGCGAACTGGCTTTCCTCAACTCGGGTGTCCGCATCCTGCTGCGCGACAAGCGCCACGATACCCAGCTGGAGCATGACCTGTTCTACGAAGGCGGGATCGCCGCGTTCGTGAAGTATCTCGACCGCAACAAGGTGCCGCTGGTGCCCGAGCCGATCTCGGTCTCGGCCGAGCGCGATGGCATCGGCATCGATGTCGCGCTAGAATGGAACGACAGTTATTACGAGAACGTCCTGTGCTTCACCAACAACATCCCCCAGCGTGACGGCGGGACCCATCTGGCGGCGTTTCGCGCCGCGCTGACCCGAACGGTCAACAATTATGCCGAGCGCGCGGGGCTGCTGAAGAAGGAAAAGGTCTCGCTCACCGGCGAAGATATGCGCGAAGGCCTGACCGCGATCGTCTCGGTCAAATTGCCCGATCCCAAGTTCGGGTCGCAGACCAAGGACAAGCTGGTCAGCTCCGAAGTGCGCCAGCCGCTCGAAAGCCTGATGGGCGACAAGATGAACGAGTGGCTGGAGGAGAACCCCGGCGACGCGAAGTCCATTGTTCAAAAGATCATCGACGCCGCCGCCGCGCGCGAGGCCGCGCGCAAGGCCCGCGAGATGAGCCGCAAGGGCGCGATGAGCATCGCCAGCCTGCCCGGCAAGCTGTCCGATTGCCGCGAGCGCGATCCCGCCAAGTGCGAGCTGTTCCTGGTCGAGGGCGACAGCGCCGGCGGCAGCGCCAAGAGCGGCCGTGACAGCCTGTACCAGGCGATTCTGCCGCTGCGGGGCAAAATCCTCAACGTCGAGCGCGCGCGCTTCGACCGGATCATCGGCAGCCGCGAAGTGGGCACTCTGATCCAGGCCATGGGCACCGGCATCAGGGACGAATTCACGCTCGACAAGCTGCGCTATCACAAAGTCGTGATCATGACTGACGCGGATGTCGACGGGGCGCATATCCGCACGCTGCTGCTGACGTTCTTCCACCGTCAGATGCCCGAAATCATCAAGGCCGGGCATCTGTTCATCGCGCAGCCGCCGCTGTTCAAGGTCGCCAAGGGGCGCAGCGAAGTCTACCTCAAGGACCAGGGTGCGCTCGACCGCTATCTCGTCCAGGCCGGCTTGCAGGGGCGCGTGCTGGAAAGCACCGCGGGCGCGCGCAGCGGGCCGGACCTGGCGGCGCTGGTCGAGCACGCATTGCGGATGAAGAGCCTGATGGCGTTCGTCCCGCGCAAGTACGATTACCGGCTGGTGGAAGCGCTCGCGCTGGCGGGAGCGCTCGACCCCGAGCTGTCTCCTGATCGGCGACGGACCGCGCTGGAACGCGCGGCGGCGGAATTGCAGACCGGCGATGCCGAGGCACGGTGGAGCGCGGCGCTCGCCGCCGACGGCGCGATCCGCTTCGAGCGCGCGTGGCGCGGGGTGACCGACGCGCACCTGATCGAAGCGGGCTTTGTCGGCAGCGCCGAGGCGCGCAAGCTGCACAAGCTCGCAGCCGAACAGGCCGACGCCTACGCCGTGCCCGCCCGGTTCAGCAAGTCGGCCGCCGACGCCGTGCGCGAGCCTGAGCTGGAAGCGCTCGCCGAAGAGGGCGCAGACGAGGGCGAGGAGTTGCCCGCCCCGGCAGCGGCCATCACTGACGGCGCGATAACGCGCCCCAGCCAGCTGCTCGAAGCCGTGCTCGGCAACGGCCGCAAGGGCCTGAGCATCTCGCGCTACAAGGGCCTGGGCGAAATGAACGCCGAGCAATTGTGGGAGACCACGCTCGATCCCGACAATCGCATCCTGCTTCAGGTCAAGGTCGAGGACGCCGATGTGACCGACGAAATCTTCACCCGGCTGATGGGCGACGTGGTCGAACCGCGGCGCGAGTTCATTCAGGAAAACGCGCTCAACGTCGCCAATCTCGACGTGTGAGCGGTTCTGCGACTTGAACGCGTAATTCAATCGGGGCAGGTCTGGCGCCATGCTTATCCGCCTGCTTCCCCTGCCCGCTGCGCTCGCGCTTGCTGCCTGCGCTACCGTTCCCACGCTGCCAGCCGCGCCGGTCGAGGTCGGAATTGTCGCGCTCAACGATTTTCACGGCGCGCTCGAGCCGCCCCGGCAGTGGGTCGGCACCCCCGACGGCCACGGCGGCATGGCGCAAGTCCCGGCGGGCGGCGCGGCGTGGCTGGCGAGCGCGGTCGAGCAGCTCCAGGCCAAACACGCCCATCACCTGACCGTCGCGGCTGGCGATCTGATCAGTGCTTCGCCGCTCGCATCCTCGCTTTATCTCGACGAACCGGCGGTGGGGGTAATGAACCGCATCGGGCTCGATTTCGCCGCGGTCGGCAACCACGAATTCGATCGCGGACGCAAGGAACTGCTGCGGATCCAGAACGGCGGCTGCGACAAGAACACGCTGCGCCAGCCGTGCGCGCTGGAGCCGTTCACCGGCGCCCAATATCGGTACCTCGCCGCATCGACGTTGACCGAGGACGGCACGCCCCTGTTCCCCGCGACGGGGCTAAAGTCGTTTGGCGACGGAGCGCGCCGCGTAACTGTCGGGTTCATCGGCTTGACGCTCAAAGGCACCGCCGAGATCGTTGAGCCCGACGGCATTCGCGGGCTGACGTTCGCCGATGAAGCGCAGACAATCAACACGCTGGTACCGCGGCTGAAGGAACGAGGCGCCGATGCCATCGTGGTGCTGATCCACCAGGGCGGGCTGCAGGAACCCGATACCGATCCCAACGGCTGTACCGGCTTCAGCGGCGACATTCGCCCCATCCTCGACCAGCTCGATACGCGGGTCGACCTGGTGGTCTCGGGCCATACGCACCGCGCTTACGTATGCGATTACTCCACGCTCAACCCAGCCCGGCTGTTCCTGCTGACCAGCGCGGGCAACAACGGCAAGCTGGTCACCGACATCGCGCTCACCATTGATCCCGCCGCGCACCGCGTGGTGGCCAAAACTGCGCGCAATGTGATCGTCCAGTCGGCACCATATGAAGGTGCGCGCGGGCCGGTCGCCAACACCGCGTTGGTCCCACAGTTCGCCCCGCGCGCGGACGTGGCGGCATACGTTGAGCGTTACGTCGCGGCGACACGCGAATTTTCGGGCCGACCGGTGGGGGCCATCGCACAATCGGCGAGCGGCCGCGTTCTCGGCCAGGTGATCGCCGATTCGCAGCTTGCGGCGACGCGGGGCGCGGGCGCGCAGATCGCGCTGATGAACCCGGGCGGGGTGCGGGCCGCGCTGGTGCCGCAAGCCGGCGGGGCGTTGACCTTTGGCGACATCTACGCCGTCCAGCCATTCGGCAACACGCTGGTCACGCAAACGCTGACCGGTGCCGAATTGCGCCAGACGATCGAACAGTCGCTCGCCGCCACGGGTGACCCGCGCAATGCCATTCCCTCGGCCGGGTTAGCCTACAGCTTCGACATGACGCGCCCGGCCGGCAGCCGGGTGGTAAGTTTGACCTTCGACGGCAAGCCTGTCGATCCCGCCGCCCGCTTCCGCGTGACGACCAACAGCTTTCTGGCCTCGGGCGGAGACGGCTATGCCGCTCTTAAAGTCACCCGTGATGTCACCCAGGGCGGCGTCGACCTCGATGCCCTGGAGGCCTGGCTCAAGGCCGTCCCGCCGCGCGCCGTCCCCACTGCGCTGCGCGCAGTGGACTTAAATGCGCCGGCGGTGGTGGCAGAGCATTGACGGCCCGGTCCCCTCCCCGACGCGCAGCGAGCGGACTGAGCTACATCCTGAAAACGCCGAACCTCGGGCTGTCAGGTATCGGCGCTTCCAGACAAGCCGCCAGCGCCAGGCCCAGCACATCGCGCGTCTGCACCGGGTCGATCACGCCGTCGTCCCATAGCCGCGCGGTGGCGTAGTAGGGGCTGCCTTCGGTCTCGTACTTGTCGCGGATCGGGGCCTTGAACGCCTCGGCCTGCGAGGGCGTCCAGCTGTCGGCATCGCGATGCACGGTGGCGAGCACGCTCGCGGCCTGCTCGCCGCCCATCACCGAGATGCGCGCGTTGGGCCAGGAAAACAGAAATCGGGGCGAGTACGCGCGGCCGCACATCCCGTAGTTTCCGGCGCCGAAGCTGCCACCGATGACCACGGTCAGCTTGGGCACCTGGGCGGTGGCGACCGCGGTGACCAGCTTGGCACCGTGTTTGGCGATGCCTTCCGCCTCGTACTTCCCGCCGACCATGAAGCCCGAGATATTCTGCAGGAACAGCAGCGGGATGCCGCGCTGGCAAGCCAGCTCGATAAAATGCGCGCCCTTGAGCGCACTTTCGGAAAACAACACGCCGTTGTTGGCTAGGATCGCCACTGGGAAGCCCCAGATATGCGCGAAACCGCACACCAGTGTCGTGGCGTAGAGAGCCTTGAACTCGTGAAACTCGCTGCCGTCGACCAGACGGGCAATGACTTCGTGGACGTCGTATGGTGCGCGCACGTCCTCCGGGACAATGGCGTAAAGCTCTTCGGCGGCGAATTTCGGCGGGCGCGGTTCGCGTCGCTCCAATGTGGCCTGAGGGGCGCGCCCGAGATGGCTGACGATGTCGCGCAACATGGTCAGCGCGTGCTCGTCGTTCTCGGCCAGATGGTCGACAACGCCTGATTTCCTGGCGTGAAGCTCGCCTCCGCCAAGGTCCTCGGCAGTGATCTCCTCACCCGTCGCGGCCCTGACCAACGGCGGGCCGGCGAGAAAGATGGTGCCCTGCCCGCGCACGATCACGCTCTCGTCGCTCATCGCCGGGACGTAGGCCCCGCCCGCTGTGCAGCTGCCCATCACGCACGCGATCTGCGGGATCTGCAGCGCCGACATCTGCGCCTGGTTGTAGAATATCCGCCCGAAGTGGTCGCGGTCGGGAAACACCTCGGCCTGGTGCGGCAGGTTGGCGCCGCCGCTGTCGACCAGGTACAGGCACGGCAGCCGGTTGGCCTGCGCGATCTCCTGCGCGCGCAAGTGCTTCTTGACCGTCAGCGGGTAATACGTCCCACCCTTTACCGTCGCATCGTTGGCCAGGATCATGCACTGGCGGCCCGACACGCGCCCGATGCCCGCGATCATCCCCGCGCCCGGTACCTCGTCGTCATAGAGCCCGTTGGCGGCCAGTTGGCCGATTTCGAGGAACGGCGAGCCGGGATCGAGCAGCCGCTCGACTCGTTCACGCGGGAGCAGCTTGCCGCGCGCGGTGTGTCGCTCGCGGCTCGCCTCCGGCCCGCCGAGCGCGGCAGCGGCGACCTTGCTCCGCAGGTCTTGCGCCAGAGCGCGATTGTGCACGGAGCGCGCCTTCGCTTCGGCACCATCGAGATCGATCTGCGAACTGAGTTGCGGGGCCGACATCGTTTTCCTTCCGGGGACGGCCTAGCCGCCGCAGCAGGCGCGGCCAAGGGGAAGCACCGCTCCAGCGCCCGACTCGCTCCGTGAAAAAGAATTTGCTAGTGTAACGCCAGCACCGGAAGGGCACACGACCACGGAAGGGACCCAAGATGACCTACTGGAAACTTAAGGGCCGCGAACTCGCCAACTGTAACTGCGAGTACGGGTGCAATTGTCAGTTCGGCGGCCTGCCCGACAAAGGCAATTGCCAGGCTGTCTTCGCGATGGACATCGAAGAGGGAATCCACGGCGATACCGACCTTTCGGGTCTCAAGATCGCGGCAGTCTTCTACTGGCCCGGGCCGATCCATGAAGGCAAAGGTGAAGCCGTCGCATTCGTCGATGAGCGGGCCAGCGAAGCCCAGCGAAATGCCCTGCTGACGATCATGACCGGCGGCGATACCGACCCCATGGCGACGGTGTTCGCGGTGTTCGCCTCGACCGTCGAGACGATGCACGAACCGCTGTTCGTGCCGATCGAATTTGATGCCGATGTCGCCGGGCGCACCGGGCGCCTGCGGATCGCGGGTCACGTCGAGATGGACGGCATGCCGATCAAGAACGCGGTCAACGGCGGTGAAGTTCGGGCGCAGATCTGGCTGCCCGACGGCTTTGAATACGAAGTGGCGGAAGTCGCGTCGGGCAATAGCCGGGCGATCGCGCCGATGAAGATGGAGAATAACAACAGCTACGCCCAGTTCGCCCATCTGCATCTCGACAGCCATGGGGTCGTGCGCGCCAATGCCTGACCCGGTCGTGGCGGCCCTGCGCCGCCAGCGATCGATTGCCATCGCCGCGCTCGCGCTGCTGACATTGCTCGCCTGGGGCTGGTTGTTGCTCGGCGCCGGGATGGGCCCGGGAATACATGCCGAGCTGACCCCTTACCCATGGCGGTCGGCGGTCGGCGCCATGCCGCCGGACATGCCGATGGATATGGCGATGGACATGTCCGTCGCGTGGTCGGCCGGGCAGTTCCTACTCGCGTTCTCGATGTGGTGGGTGATGATGGTGGCGATGATGATCCCCGCCGCGGCGCCGGTCATCCTGCTCTTCGCCAGGGCCGTGCCGCGCACAGACGGGCCGCCCCCCACCGGACCTTTCCTGGCTGGCTATGTCGTCGTCTGGGGCCTGTTTTCGGTTTTCGCCGCCGGGTTGCAGGGCCTGCTCAACGCGACAGGCTTGCTGGGGCCGATGACGATGGGGTTCTCAGGCAAATGGATCTCCGCGGCCGTCATCGCCGCGGCCGGGCTTTACCAGCTCAGCCCGCTGAAGGAGGCGTGCCTGACGCACTGCCGCAACCCGGCGGTCTTCCTGACACGGCACTATCGCGGCGGGCGCGCGGGCGCGTTCCGCCTTGGCGTGATCCACGGCGCCTTTTGCACCGGGTGCTGCTGGCTGCTGATGGCGCTGCTGTTCGTCGGCGGGGTGATGAATCTGGCGTGGATCGCCCTGCTCACGCTGCTGGTGGCGGCCGAAAAACTGCTCCCCAGCGGCCGCCGCATGGCAATCGCGGCGGGCCTGGGGTTCATCGTCTGGGGGCTGGCGACCGCGTTTGCCTGATGTGCCTATTTATTGGCGAGATTCCGGGCGAAGAACGGCAGCACGACTTCGTCGAAACGCTGGGCGATCTTGTCGGTATGGGTGCCTTCATAAGTGGCCCACTGGTTGACGATGCCCTGGCGGTCGAGTTCCTCATGGATCGCCGTGTCCTCCCGGATCAGGCCATCCTTGGTGCCAACGTCCGAGCCGATCGCGACGAAACTCTTGAGTGCGTAAACGTGGCTCGGGACCATCGCGAGCGGCGCGTTGTTGGCCCATTTGGCGAGCACCAGCGGGTCGAGCTTGCCATCCTTGATCGGAAAGTCGGCGAAGTACGGCGGGTTCTTCGGGTTGGGCGACCACGCGACCACCGACGAGAGCGCCGCGCGGGTGCCGAAATCGCCCTTGACCCCT
>JBDSUJ010000006.1:0-6695 GCA_039927815.1 Croceibacterium sp.
CGCCGCCTTCGAAGGCCAGGCGCAGCATCTCGAAGACATTCTCAGCCAACGCTTCGCCGCGCTGACCGAACGAAGCGCCGCTTTTCGCGCCGACCTCGACGGACGCGAAGTCGAGGCGTTCGCGGCCATGCGCCGGCGCGCGGATACCCTCGGCCAGGAAATGGCGAGCGGCGGCGAACACCTCGCCCAGCATGAGCGAGCGGCACTCGCCGCGGTCACCGAACGGATGGCATCCGTACGCGACGAAGCCGCGAGCCTGTCCGCCCACTTGCGCGACGGTGAAGCCGAGGCCCGCGAACGCTGGTCGGCGGACATTGCCGGTCTCGAACAGCGCCTCGTCGAGGCGATCCACCAGATCGGCGAAGTCGAAAGCCATGCCACCGATCATGCGCGCAGCCGGCTCGAGGCCCTGCGCGAGGAAGCCATCCGGGTCGACGACGTGATTGCGCAGCGCGTCGCCGCCTTCGACGATGGACGCGCTCAGCGCGAACACGCTATCGACGAGCGGCAGGCCGCGACCCTGCATATGCTGGACGAACGCTTGGCGGCGTTCGATGCCCAAATCAGCGAGCGCCAGCAGGAACAGCTGGCGCACGTCTCTGGCCTGACCGAGCGCAACGAAGCGTTGGCCGCGCGCCTGCGTGAGATGAGCCGGCAGATGGACCAACTGGTGGCGCAGGGCCGGCAGACCGACGCCGGACTGAGCGAATCGGCGGCGACTTTCGCGGCCCGGCTCAACGACAGCAGGGCGTTGCTGGGAGACAGCGGCGCGATGGTCAGCCGTCTCACCGATGACAGCATGCGGCTACTCGAACTGATCCGCACGAGCGGCGAGCACGCCGGCGGCGCGCTTCCCGCGGCCATCGGCCAAGCGGAGGCGCGGTTGAGCGCATTCGAAGAGCAGGCCCGCTCACTCGGCGCGCTGATCGCCCAGGCCGGCGAGCACGGCGCAGCGCTGGCGAGCCATGTTGCGAGCGCGCGCAGCGATGGTTCCGCGACCTTGTCCGAGCTGTCGGCACTCGACACGCGGATGGGCGACCTGACGGAACGCTCCGACGCTCTGGCAACGCATGCCCGTGGGGAACTGCGCGATGCGCTTGGCGCGTTGGAAGATGCTTCGCGCAATGCCCTCGGCGAATTCCAGGGCAATCAGGCCGAGACCATCCGCGCGATTGCCGACCGCATCGGGCGGGACAGCAGCACGGCCATCGCCGCCGCGCTCCACGAACACGCCGGCCAGGTCATTGCCGATCTTGAGCAGGCCGCGCGCGACGCTGGCGACAGTGGGCACGAGGCCGCGGTTCACTTGCGGGACCAGCTCGCGCGGGTGAACGAGCTTGCCGGCAATCTCGAACAAAGGGTCGCCCATGCCCGGCAACAGGCCGAGGAACAGGTCGACAGCGACTTCTCCCGACGCATGGCGTTGATCACCGAGGCGCTCAACTCGAGTTCGATCGACATCTCGAAGGCGTTCGCCAACGATGTGACGGACACGGCCTGGGCCGGTTACCTGCGCGGTGACCGTGGCATCTTCACTCGCCGCGCGGTCCGCCTGCTCGATAACCAGGATGCGCGCGCGGTCGTGGACATCTACCAGAATGACACCGACTTCCGCGAAACCGTCAACCGCTACATCCACGATTTCGAAGCGATGCTGCGCTCGGTACTGTCGACGCGCGATGGTCACCCGCTGGCGGTGACCTTGCTCAGCTCGGACATGGGCAAGCTGTACGTGGCGCTGGCCCAGGCGATCGACCGCTTGCGCAGCTAGCCGTCCTTGAGATCGTTCGGGGGCGAGAAGAAATTGATGTCCCCGGGCACGATCCAGCCATTGATATAGTTGGCCACGAACACACCGCAGATCAGCGCCGCCAGCACTGTCGCCCACAGCACGATCCGGCCGGGCCGGAAATTCGCCGGTGCGCTGTCGGCTTGGCCCGGCACCTTCTCGATCCCCGCCTCGTCATGAGTCCGGACGCCGAACGGCAGCAGCATGAAGGCGCACATCACCCAGATGAGCGCGTAGATCGCGATCACGGAGGTTACCTGCATGGCGCTAAGCTCGCGCCGTGATGACATTGACTTGCGGCTTCTTGCCGCTCCATCGCTGGGCCGCGCGGCGCGCCGCCAGCCGGGCGGCTTCCGCCACGGACTCGGGTTCGCGCTTGCCCTTGAGCTTGCGCAGCGCCTCGGCCACGTCGCGTTCCGCCTCGGTCACGAATGCGTCGTAATCTTCGTCCAGCGGCAGGCCGACGCCGTGGACTTGCGCCCCGCCCCGGCTGTCAAGCGCGACGATCACCAGCCCATCGCGCGCCAGCCGGCGGCGCATCGTGATCGCGTCGCCGCCCGCCGGTACGATAATGTCGCCATCGAGCACCAGCCGCCCGGCGTGCACTTGGGCCACCTTGCCAGGCTTGCCCGGGGCCAGCCTGACGATGTCGCCGTTTTTCTGGAACACGGCGTGCGGAATGCCTCGGGCAATGCCGAGCCGTGCCTGTTCCTGCAGATGGCGGACCTCCCCGTGGACCGGGACCAGGATTTCCGGGCGGAGCCAGCCGTACATTGCTTCGAGTTCCGGGCGGCCCGGGTGTCCGGAGACATGGATCTCGCTCTGCCGGTCGCCCACCATGACGATACCGCGCTGGGCAAGCAGGTTCTGGATGCGTCCGATCGCGAGTTCGTTGCCGGGGATCTGCCGGCTGGAAAACAGCACCACATCGCCTTCGGTGAGGCTGAGCGGATGCTGGCTTTCCGCGATCCGCGCCAGCGCCGCGCGCGGCTCGCCCTGCCCGCCGGTGGCGAGGATCATCACTTTGCCGCGCGGCAGGGCCATCGCGGTGTCGAAATCGACGGTTTCGGGGAAGTCCTGAAGGTAGCCGCTGGCTTGCGCCACTTCGATGATGCGGTCGAGCGAGCGCCCGGCGACGCACAGCGCGCGGCCCGTCTCGCGGGCCATGTGCCCCAGGGTCTGCAATCGGGCCACGTTGGACGCGAAGGTCGTCACCAGCACGCGCTTGCCTTCGTGCCGGCGGATTTCATCCAGCAACCCGCGATAAACTGCGCCTTCGGAGCCCGACGCCGCCGGGTTGAACACATTGGTCGAATCGCACACCAGCGCGAGGATACCCTCGTCGCCAAGCTCGGTCAGTTCCTCCCCGGTGGCCGGGGTGCCGACGAGCGGCTCATCGTCGAGCTTCCAGTCGCCGGTGTGGAACACCCTCCCGAACGGCGTCTCGATCAGCAGCGCGTTGCCCTCCGCGATCGAGTGCGCCAGCGGAATATATGTGATCTCGAACGGACCCAGGCGAAGGCTGCCGTGCTCCCGGTCGATCACGTTGAGCTCGATCTCGCGTTCGAGCCCGGCTTCCTTCAGCTTGCGGCGGACCAGCTCGGCGGTGAACGGGGTCGCGTAGAGCGGCACGCCCAGCTCGGCGGCGAAATACGGCACCGCGCCGATGTGATCCTCGTGCGCGTGCGTCAGCACGATCCCGATCAGTTTGTCGGCGCGCTCTTCGATGAACTCGGGATCAGCGAACAGCAGCTCGGTGCCGGGATACTCGTTGGCGCCGAAGCTCATTCCCAGGTCGACCATCAGCCATTGGCCGCGGCACCCGTAGAGATTGACGTTCATGCCAATTTCGCCCGAGCCGCCGAGCGCGAGGAACAGCAGTTCCTCCTCGGGGGTAAAATCCTTCTTCATCGAATGCCTGCTTTCTCGGCCAGTAAGGCCAGGCCCTCGACGGTCAGGTCGGGATGGACCGCATGGAAAATTTCGGTGTGCTTTTCGAACAGCAGCGCCAGGCCACCAGTGGCGATGACCTTGGCCGGCCGGCCGATCTCGGCGGTGATCCGCGCGATCAGGCCTTCCATCATCGCGACATAGCCCCAGAACACCCCGATCAGCATCTGATCCTCGGTATTGCGGCCGATGACGGAGGCATCGCGCGGGGCTTCGATGGCGATGCGCGGCAACTTGGCGGTGTTGTTGACCAGCGCATCGAGCGACAGGTTGATGCCCGGCGCGATGATCCCGCCCTTATACGCGCCGTTGAAGTCGACCACGTCGAACGTCGTCGCGGTGCCGAAATCGATCACGATCAGGTCGCCGGGATAGCGGGCATGCGCCGCCATCGCGTTGATCGCCCGGTCGGAACCGAGCGAGCGCGGCTCGTCCACGTCGATCGGGAAGTCCCACGGTGCCGCGCCTTCACCGGCAAACAGCGGCGCGAGGCCGAAATACTTCTGGCCCAGCACTTCAAGATTGTGCCGCGCGCGTGGAACCACTGTGGACACGATCATGCCGGTCACCGCTTCGCGTGCGATGCCCTCGATGGCGAGCAGTTGCAGCAGCCACACCGCGTATTCGTCACCGGTCCGGCGCGGGTCGGTCGCGATGCGCCAGCGCGTGCGGATCTCGCCCGCTTCGATCAGCGCGCAAACGACGTTGGTGTTGCCGGCATCGACTGCGAGCAGCATTAGGCGGGACCTTCTCCGATAGAAACGTCGCCCGCGTGGATGACCCGCACGCTGCCGTCAACCAGACGCAGCCGCAAGGCCCCTGTGGGATCGAGCCCGTCAAAGGTTCCGGACACGCGCTCGCCCAGCGGATCGTGAACGGTCAACGCCGTGCCCACCGGGTGTGCGGCCGCCAGCCAGCGGGCGAGGATCGGGCCCTGGCCGAACTCACGCCAGCGCGCCAGCTCGCGGTCGAAGCTGTCCGCGAGCTGGCGGGCAAACGCATCGCGCGCGGGCGCTGGGCCATGGCTGGCCAAGCTGTCGGTGGCACGCTCGGCGAACACGGGCGCGGCGGCCAGGTTCACGCCGATGCCGACAACCGCATGGTTTTGCTCGCGCTCGAGCAGCAGGCCGCAGAACTTGGCGCCGCCGAGCAGCACATCATTGGGCCACTTGAGTTGCAGCAGGCCCGGCTGCGCGAGGCGCGGCACCACCGCTTCGTATACCGCCAGCGCGGCAACGAACGACAGCGACGCGGCGGCCGGATCGTGCGCGGTCAACGTAACTGCGGTCGAGCCCATGAAATTGCCGGGCGCGTCGAGCCAGGCGCGCCCGTGGCGCCCGCGGCCCGCATTCTGGCGGTCGGCGATCAGCCAGACGCCTTCGGGCACGTGCTGTCCAGCGGTGAGCCGCGCGAGCAGGTCGGCGTTGGTCGAGCCGGTTTCGCGTACGGTTTCGAGGCGGATCGGCAACGCGGCCTTACGCGGCCAGGAACAGCGCCGCGGCGGCACGGTCGGCGAGCGAGCCGAGCCACCCGGTGAGCAAGTAGCCGAGCGGCGACATCAGCACCGCGCAGATCGCCAGCAGCGCTCCATGCGCCCAGTCGCTGGGGCCGCGAACGGTGTCGACCGGCTCATCGAAGAACATCACCTTGACGATCTTGATGTAGTAGAACGCCCCGATCACGCTGGCGGCAATGCCGACCGCGGCCAGCCACACCAGATCCGCCTGGACCGCCGCCTGGAACACTACGAACTTGCCCCAGAAGCCGAACAGCGGCGGAATGCCGGCCAGGCTGAACATCATGGCCGCGAGCGCGTAAGCGAGGCCCGGCCGCGTCCGCGATAGCCCGGCGAGGTCGGTAATCGCCTCCAGCGCCTCGCCGTCCTCGTCACGCAGCATCAGCACCGCGACGAAGCTGCCGATGGTCATCACCACGTAGATCGCGAGATAGACCAACAGCGCGCTGACCCCGCGCGCGGTCGCGCAGGCGAGCCCGATGAGGATGAAGCCGACGTTGTTGATCGATGAGTAGGCCAACAGCCGCTTGACGTTGCTCTGCCCGATCGCGCCCAGTGCACCGACAATGATCGAGGCCAGCGCGCCGAAGATGACCACCTGGCGCCACGCCTCGAACTGGGTGCCGAAGGCCTCGATCGAAACCCGCGTGAGCAGCGCCACGGCGGCGACCTTGGGGGCGCTGGCGAAGAATGCGGTCACTGGCGTCGGCGCGCCTTCGTAGACGTCGGGCGTCCACATGTGGAACGGCACCGCGCTGATCTTGAACGCGAGGCCGGCGAACACGAACACCAGCCCGAACAGCGCGCCGGTCGAGATGCCGCCATCGAGCGAGGCGCGGATGCCGGCAAAGTTCGTGGTCCCGGCAAACCCATAAGTCAGGCTCATCCCGAACAGCAGGATGCCGCTGGCGAGCGCGCCGAGCACGAAATACTTGAGCCCCGCCTCGACCGAGCGCGAGTCCGAGCGCAGAAAGGCCGCGAGCACGTAAGCCGCGAGCGAATTGAGCTCGAGCCCGATGTACAAGGTCATGAGGTCCCCGGCGGAGACCATCACGCTCATGCCCACGGCGGCGAACAGCACGAGCACCGGGTATTCCGCGCGCATCGCGCGGATGCGCTCGAAGAACGCGGGAGCGACGATCAGCGCGGCGGCGGCGGCGGCGTAAAGCAGCAACTTGGCGAACGAAGCGAAGGCATCGGCGCGGAACTGGCCGAAGAATGCCTCGGTATCCGGGCCCATGGCGCCGCTGCACAGCGCGGGCGCCACCAGGAAGGCGCAAGCGACGAGCGTCGCGACCGAGGCCACGCTGATCGCACGGCTCGCCTTGTCACCTGCCCAGGCTGCGACGAGCAACAGGATCAGAGCGACGATACTCAGCAGTTCTTCGGGCGCGACCAGGCGCAGCGAGGTGGACCAATCCATCAGTGCGCCCCCTCATG
>JBDSUJ010000007.1:0-7782 GCA_039927815.1 Croceibacterium sp.
ATTCTCCGCGCCGTGTCGCCACGGCGGCGGCGCGCATCCAGTTGCCGATGCTCGGGCTTTGCTGGAGCACGCGCTCACGCCGCAGCGGCCCGATCACATCGACCAGGGGTTTCAAATCCTCAGGTCGGTCGAATTCGACGTCCATGCCCATCAGGCTCTCGGGTTCGGGCATCAGCCACATGTTGGCTTTCGTCACGATTCCGAAGTTCGACTGGACGAACAACTGGTCCCATGCGGGGCCGAAACCGAACGGGTACGCACCCCACGTCTTGGCGCCGGTGAACGCGCCCATCCCCGTGCGTACCACTTCACCCGTCGGCAGCACGACTTCGAGCCCGCACAGGTTCTTGGTGTTCTCGCCATATGGCGTGTAGCCGACCCCGCGGTCGAGCGCGTTGCCGATGACCGAACCCCACGAATTTCCCGGCGTCGACAGCCAGTACGGCAGCTTGTGCGCCTGGATGTAGTCGTAGAGGTCGTAGAACCCGACCCCGGGCTCGATCAGCACGGTGCCGAACTCTTCGTCGAACACGATCTTCTTCATGCCCGACAAGTCCAGGACCACGCTGCCCGACACGAGCGGCGCGGTGGCGCCGTAGCCGAGGTTCTTGCCCCGGCTGATCGGCCATACCGGCAGGCGAAACTGATTGGCTACCTTAAGCGCGGCCTGGACTTCCTCGACACTGGTCGGAGCGATGGCGCCCGCGGGCAAGTGCCCGGCGTCGTTGATCGCGAACTTGTCGTGATAGCCGACCCGGTCGAGGTCCTCGAAGAACACCTTGCCGGCGCCCAGCGCGCTTTCGAAGGCGCGTTGCGCCTGGGTCAGCTTCAGTGCGGTAAAGCCGGGCGGGAGCGGGATGTCGGCCATCGGGTCAGCCTTGGGACCAGGCGGTGCGCGCCGGCGGGCGCGTGGCGGCGTCGAGGCGGATCACCTCGCCGTTGATCAGCGGCGTGCGGACCAGGAAATCCACCACCGCGGCAAACTCGTCGGCGCGGCCCGCGCGCTTGGGAAACTCGGCGCCTTTGAGCAACTCGGCAACGAAGTCGGGCGACAGGAAATCGACCATCGGCGTGGCCATGAAACCGGGCGCGACGCCGTTCACGCGGATGCCATGCTGCGCGAGGTCGCGCGCCCACACCAGCGTTAGCGCCGCCAGCGCGGACTTGGCGGCGGTGTATGCGCCCATTCCTTCCTGGCCTTCGAAACTAGCGATCGAGCAGGTGTTGACGATTACCCCGCGTTCGCCATCCGGACCGCTGAGTGCATTGCCGATCATGCGGTGGCCGACGCGCGCGGCGACCGCAGCCGCGCCCATCAGGTTGACCTCGATCACCTTGCGGAAAGCGGTCATGTCTCCCGGGCCCTCCGCACTGGCGATGGGGCCGAGCCCGCCGATTCCCGCGTTGTTGACCAGGATATGTATCGGTCCTGCCACCGCCTCCATCGCAGCGGCCAGCGAATCAGCATTGGCCACGTTGCACTCGATGCACCGCGCACCGGCCGGCGCGGTGCCCGCGACGTCGAGGGTGACGACTTCGGCACCGGCCGCCAGCAAGGCTCGCGCGGCGGCTTCGCCCAGCCCAGAATTGCCGCCGGTGACAATGGCCACCTTGCCCGCCGGATCCATCCGCTCTCCCTGCCGCTGTGCGCGACTTTAACGGCCGTTACTTTTCAGCTAGCACGCGTGCAAGTCAAGCAAGGGAGAGCGACTTGGCAACACGCGAGGGGCTGTACCAAGCCCTCGACAGGTTCCGGGATGCGCTGGGAGACAATGCACCGGCGCGAGTCGAGTGGGCACCGGGGGTGCGCTACACCGAGAACAACGTCACGCTCGATCCGGGTGACGGGTTATGGAACACGGTCACCGCGATCGGCCCGTACGACTTGCGTTTTGCCGATGCGAGTCATGGGCAAGTGGCGCTGTTCACTTGCGTCGAGGAGACTGACGCTGTCAGCCCGTGCGCGATCCGCCTGGCCTTTCGCGATGGCGTGATCGAGCAATGCGAGATCGTTGTCGCCCGCAATAAGGACGAAGGATTCCCCTTCCTGGGCGCAGCATTCGCGGACAAACCCGCCATGCTGGCCGACGTGCCGGCGGCGGAGCGGATTAGCCGCGAGGAGATGATTGCGCTCGCCAACGGCTATTTCGAGACCATCGAGCGCAACAACGGGATGATCCGGACCCGTTTCCACCCGCACTGCAACAGGGTCGAAAACGGCGTGCAGACAACCAATAACGCTGATTTCCCGTTGCCGATCGCGCGGCTTGGATGCGAGGCGCAATTCGCACTCGGGTGGTATCGCTATGACGACGCATTGCGCGCCCGGCGCTTTCCGCTCGTCGATATCGAACGCGGGATCGTGTTGGCGCATGGCTTCATCGATCACAGTGGTCGCCTGGGGGATTATGAATTGACCGATGGAACCAGGGTACGCAGCCCGATCCGGCGGCCCCACAGCTATTGCCTGGCGGAAGCGTTTAGGATCCGCGACGGCGCCATCGAGCAAGTCGAGGCGGTGTTTCATACAGTGCCCTATCGCACGCCGAGCCCGTGGGACGCCGCTTGGTGAGCCCGGCCCGCCGCGTGCTGTCGCTGATCCTGCTGGGCGGCGTATTCGTGATGGAGGGCTATGACCTCAACGCGATGGCGCTCGCCGTACCGCGCCTGCAAGTCGGGCTAGGTTTGGCTCCGACCGCGTTTGGCCTGGTCTTCTCGGCGCTGCTGGTGGGCATCGGAGTGGGCGGAGCGGTGCTGGCGCCGTTCGGCGACCGGTTCGGCCGCCGTACCCTAATCATCGCGGGATGCTTTGCTGTCGGCCTGTTTACGCTCGCCACAGCGAGCGCGACCAGTGTCGGCGGCTTTCTGATGTGGCGCGGGCTAACCGGTGTTGCGCTGGGGGCAGCGCTGCCCAATGTCAGCGCGCTGTCGGCCGAGCTCGCCGCTCCGCGCCTGAGGGCGACGGTCATGGCGCTGGTTTCGGCGGGCATTCCGCTGGGACTGGCGCTGGCGGGGATATTGGCCCCGACGGTCATCGCGGCGGGTGGTTGGCACGGTTTGTTCGTCGTTCCCGGCGTTTTCGCGCTGACGCTGGCGGTGGTGTTGCGGCTGGTCGTCGAAGGCGGGTTGCCGCATGCCGAGGCCGATGCCGGCACGCCAGGAGAACCTGCCGGTGCGCTGCCCCAGCTCGGGTTGTTCCGGCGCCCATGGCGGCTGCCGTTCGCGGTTTTCGCGACCATCCTGTCGCTCAACGCGCTCAACCTCTATTTGCTCAATTCATGGATTCCCACGATCCTGCCGCTGGCCGGATTCTCGCTCGACCATGCCGCGCAGATCGCGGGCATCGTCCAGTTTGCGGGCTTGGGCATGGGCGTGCTGGCGAGCATCGGGATCGACCGCTGGCGACCCATGGCCACCCTGATGATCATGTTTGCGGCCATCGCCGCCAGCTTCCTGGCGGTCAGCGTGACCGCACCCGACGCGGCTCGCTGGACGCTGCTGTTGAGCGTCGGCGTTGGCGGCGCTTCTGCCGGCGGCATGGCCTTGCCCGCGCTTTGCGCTTACCTGTTTCCACCGCGTCAGCTGTCGTCTGCAATCGGAATCGGCGTGCTGGTGGCACGGCTCGGCGCGTTTGCCGGACCTATCGTCGGTCAGGTGATCCTCAGCGCCGAGGCGGGGCCGCAGGCGTTCTTCTTTGCGGCTGCGATCCCTGCATCGATCTGCGCGCTGGTATGCCTGGCCATTCCCGCGGCGCTGGCGGTTCGCGAGCGAGAAAGCGGCGCCGGCGTCAGGGCTTGAAGTCGAGCCCGCCGATCCGTTCGGCGAACCGCCAGTCCTCGGCGGTGCGGACCAGCCGGTCGCGATACCACCCGACCAACGGCCCGTTCGCGCTCATCACGGGCAGTTCGCCGGCGGCTGCCGGTCCGCCCTGGTACAGCATGATCACGCTGAAGGCCGTGGCGTGACTGGCGTCATCTACATCGACTACTATATTTGAGATCGCGTGGCGCTGCGCCCGGGGCGGGCGCGCCAGGAAGCTGTCGAGGATTGCCCCGCGCCCTTCGATCGGCGCACCGCCGCTCGGCCTGCCCATCCGCGCATCCTCGGTGTAAAGCGCGGCGACCGCGCGCCAGTCATGCGCATCGTTGAGGTTGACGTAGCGTTTGATCAGCCGTTCGCAGTCATATTCGATTGCGCGGCGTTCCTCGTCGGTCATCGGTCCGGCCGGGTCGCCTCGAGGAACCGCGAGCGGCCTTGTTCGTCGGTCGCTTCCAGCGTTTCGATCAGCCGGCCGACCAGCTTTTCCAGCAGGGCCGCTTCTTGTTCCGACAAGTCGGAAAACAGGTATCCGGCCACTTTCTCGCTCTGCGGGCGCATGATCCGATAGAGCCGCTCGCCCTCCTCGGTCAGCGTCAGCCAGTTGCGGCGCCGGTTATCCGGATCGGCCATGACGGCGATGCGGCCATGCCGCTCCAAAGTTGCGACCGCGCGCGACACGCTCATCACGTTGACCCCGGTCAATTCGGCCAGTTCATGGCTCGCGCTGCGGCCCAGTTCGCCGATTGTCATGAGCAGACGGAATTCGTTGAGGCTGATCCGGTATCGGTGCGCCAGATGCGTGGAGAACGGCGCCATCAGGCGATTGGTCAGCTTCAGCAGTTGGTACAGCAGCCCGTTGGTGAGCTGGGTATCGGTCTTCTTCAGCACTCTCGGCCCCCTTCGAGCGAGCGCGATGCTCGCCCCTTCCCCTCGATTATATCAACCGTTACCGTCGTATAACCCAAGAATCGGAGGATGCCATGAACGCCTTCCCGCAAACCCTTCATTTCATCGGCACCAACACGCCGCGGCGCCTGGAGCTGTCGGTGCGCAATCTCGCGGTCGAGGGCGAGATTCCGGCCGAGATCGAGGGCGCTTTCTTCCGGGCGGTGCCAGACAACGCGCACGCGCCGCTGTTCGAGGACGACGTCGCGCTCAATGCGGACGGGATGATCGCGCGCTTCAATTTCGAGAGCGGCGCGGTCGATTACGACATCAAGTATGTCGCGACCGAGCGGTACCTCGCCGAGAAGAAGGCGCGGCGCGCGCTGTTCGGGCGCTATCGCAACAAGTTTACCGACGATCCTTCGGTCGAGGGGGTGGACCGCACGCTCGCCAATACCACGCCGGTCTGGCACGCCGGACGCCTGTTCATGACCAAGGAGGACGGGCGCGCCTACGAGATCAATCCGCACACCCTCGAAACCGCGGGCAAGTGGGATTATTACGGCGCGCTCAAGTCGGAAACCTTTACCGCGCATCCGCGGGTCGATCCCAAAACCGGCGAACTGTTCTTCTTCGGCTATGAGGCGGGCGGGCTGTGCAGCCGCGATGTTGCCTATGGCATCGCCGACAAGGACGGCAAGCTGGTGTCCGAGCAGTGGTTCGAGCAGCCCGCCTGCGCCACGATCCACGATTTCGTGATTACCGAAAAGTACGCGATCTGGCCGATCTTCCCGACCACGGCGGATCTTTCCCGGCTGCAGGCGGGCGGGGCGCACTGGGCGCACCAGCAGGACGGGGATTCGTGGATCGCGATCATGCCGCGCTACGGCCAGGTGAGCGAGATGAAATGGATCAAGGGGCCGCCCGGCGTGTCCGTGTTCCATGAAGTCAACGCCTACGACGATGGCGATCTGGTGCACATCGACCTGTGCCTGACTGATACCAACGCCTTCAGCTTCATGCGCGAAGCGGGCGGGATCGAGCGCGAGCAGCAAAGCCTGCAAGGCGCGCTGACCCGCTGGACAATCGACATGAGCAAGGCGGAACCAGCGATTGCGGAACGCCCGCTGGGACCCCCGGGCGACCTTCCGCGTCTGGCCGATGCCGACCAGGGACGGCCGTACAACCGCACCTGGTACCTGAGCATGAACCCCGAGGCGCAGGGTCCGCCGATGCTGGGCGGACCGGTCGGCGCCAACTTCAACCTGCTGGTTCGGCTGGAGCCCGGCAACGGGCGCGTGACGGCCATGGGGCTGCCGCCGGGCGCGGGAATCAGCGAACCGGCGCATGTGCCGTCCGCCGATCCCAACCACGGCGGGTGGCTGCTGACCGTAGTCGATGTTCCCAATGGCCCGCCGGGCGCGGGTGCGCCGCACGATTATGCGTCCGAACTGTGGATCGTGGCGGCCGATGAAATCGAAAAAGGCCCAATTGCCAAGATCAAAACCGGCCTCGCGTTGCGTAGCCAGGTGCACGGAGCGTGGGTCGTTCGCGAGAAACTGGACCACAGCCGGCTGACGTAGCATACTCGCGGCAAAACACGGGGAGACGATCGATGAAGCTGCGCCTGCTTGCTGCTGCGCTGGCCCTATGCTGTTCCGGGCCGTTGCTATTTTCCGAACCGGCCCTGGCGGGCGATCCCGTGCCCTCGGCCAGGGATTATCCCACCCCGCCTGCAAGCTGGCATGTCAAGCGAACCGCCTGGGGCGATCCTGACCTGCGCGGGATGTGGCCGGTCGATTACCTCTCGCCCACCCCGCGCGAGCGGCCCGCGGATGCGGGCACCCGCACCGAATTGACCGACAGCGAATACCAGGAACGACTCAAGGCGGCGCAGGACCGAATTGGCCTGCTCCCCGCGCAGGAAAAGCTCGGCATTCTCGGCATGGGCAGCTGGACCGAAATCGGCCTGCCGCTCCACCAGACCTCGATGGTCACCGTGCCCGCAAACGGCCGCTACCCCGCGCTGACGGCGGAAGGCAGCAGGGCCAAGGCAGCGGTGCACGATTCGTGGAATACCCAGGTGTTCGATTCGCTCAACGACTTCGGCAACTGGGACCGCTGCCTGACGCGGGGTCTGCCCGGTTCGCTCCTGCCGGGGGCGTACAACATGGGCATCCGCGTGATGCAAAGCCCCGGCTTGGTGGTCATGGCGATCGAGATGGTCCACGAAACGCGCTTCATCTACCTTGACGGGCGCACACCGCCGCCGGCAAGCGTGACCAACTACCTGGGCTTTTCGCGCGGCCACTGGGACGGTGGAACGCTGGTGATCGAAACCACTAACTTCACTCCCGGGATGAGCAATGGCGTCACCCCCAACAGCGCCCAGATGAAGCTGACCGAGCGATTGACCCCCACTGGACCGGACCAGATGCGCTACGAAGCGTGGGTGGAGGATCCGGTGATGCTGACTGCACCCTATAAGATCGATATGCCGTGGAAGCGCAATTCGAAGTACAAATTCTTCGAATATGCCTGCCACGAAGGGAACGTGCAGGTGCGCGGCTATATCACCGCAACCAGTCCGCGGTTCGCGACCATGCGTGAGGCGCTGTGGGCTAAGCAGGGTGAAAAGCCGACCGATCCCTTACCGACGCCAAGAGCGCAGTAGGCCGGCGACCCGCGGCCGATGAAGTGGGCGTATCACATCACCCGCGTGGTGTTCGGCGGGTGGTGGCTGTTTTCGGGCCTGATGCACTTCCTGTGGCCGCAGTTGCAACCGCTCGGCGATTAACCGGCGGCCATCGCCTTCACCAGGGCGCTTATGGCGAGCGGTCTGTTCAACTGGGTCAAGGTAATCGAGGTCGTACTCGGCCTGACGATGCTCGCCAACCGCGCGATGCCGCTGACGGTCATCGCGGTCATCCCGCTCAACGTGGTGATCGTATACTGGAACCTGGTGCTCGACCGCGGCGCGGTCGAATGGACCTTTGGAGCGCTGTCGATCGCGTTCAACGCGATTCTGGTTTGGCCGTGGCGGCGCTATTTCTGGCCACTCATCATTTGGCGAGGCCG
>JBDSUJ010000008.1:0-51872 GCA_039927815.1 Croceibacterium sp.
TATTTATTCGCACCTGGGAATTTTCTCGGCTATAGGCAAAACTGCAAAGTGGCGAAGCTAGGCGACGCTGCTGCCGGCGCGGACCGTCCGATGCCGGTTCGATGGGGCTAAGCGAAGGTACGTCGGGTTCATGGGTTACGATAGAGGGCGTCGCGGCCGGGGACGCGACAAGCGGGACGGTTTCGGCGAAGAAGGGTTCGACCCGTTTGCAGAGAGCAGCCCGCCGACAGGCGGAGACCGCTTCGGGGGCGCAAGTCGCTTCGGGGGGGGCGCCGCTGCCGGTGACAGTGGCGGTAACCGATTCGGCGGCGGTGGTACTGGCGGTGGTTTCAGCGGAGCACCGCGCGGTCCTCGCCCGGGCGCCGGCGCCGGCGGCGGCGGAATGCCGGCCCAGGTTGTCGGGACAGGCAAAGGCAAAGTTAAATTCTTCAACACCGAGAAGGGTTTCGGCTTCATCCAGCGCGATGAAGGCGGGGAAGACGTGTTCGTCCACATCAGCCAGGTCGAGCGAGCGGGGCTGGCCGGTCTTGCCGAGGGCCAGGAACTGCAATTCAACCTGGTCGACCGCGGCGGCAAGATCTCTGCGGCAGATCTGCAGGTTGTCGGCGATGTCATTCCAATGGCGGAAAAGGCCGCCAGCCCGCAACGCGAGTTGACGGGCGACAAGGCGACCGGAACCGTCAAGTTCTTCAACGCCATGAAGGGCTTCGGTTTCATCACGCGAGACGACGGCAAGGAAGATGCATTCGTGCACATCAGCGCGGTTGAACGCTCGGGCCTTCCCGGGATCAACGAGGGCGACAAGTTCTCATTCGATCTCGAAGTCGACCGACGAGGAAAGTACTCGGCGGTCAACCTTGTGCCCGTTCAGGGCTGATCGTCGCGAGGCTTAGGCCCAGGCCGCCTTTCCGGTGTCAGGAAAGGCGGGCCCCGACCCTAAACGGATGCAGTCGGCGGCCCACGGGGGCCGCCATTCGTCGTTGGGCGCGAGCGCGCCTTCCAAGGAATTGAGCGAGATGACGATCACCCCCTTAATGCCCGTTTATCCCCGGAGCAGCGTGCGGCCCGTGCGCGGCGAGCACTGCCATCTGATCGCCGAGGACGGCACGCGCTATCTCGACTTCGCGGCCGGGATCGCGGTCAACATCCTGGGCCATTCGCACCCCGGACTGATCGGCGCCATCCAGCGCCAGGCGGCAACCCTGATGCACGTATCGAACCTGTATGGAAGCCCGCAAGGCGAGGCTCTCGCGCAACGTCTCGTGGACCTGACGTTTGCCGATACCGTGTTCTTCACCAACTCGGGCGCTGAGGCGGTCGAGTGCGCGATCAAGACCGCGCGCTCGTATCATCAGGTCGGCGGCGATCCGGATCGGTTCGAGCTTATCACCTTCAACCAGGCGTTCCACGGCCGGACGATGGCGACAATCAGCGCCTCGAGCCAGGACAAGATGCACAAAGGATTCGCCCCGCTCCTGCCGGGGTTTCGCTACGTGGAGTTCGACGATCTCGACGGCGTGAAAGCGGCGATCGGCCCCCAGACTGCCGGCTTCCTGGTCGAGCCCATCCAGGGTGAGGGCGGGGTTCGCGAGGGATCGGAACCGTTTATGAAGGGCTTGCGCGACCTGGCTGACGAGCACGACCTGATGCTGGTGCTCGACGAGGTCCAGACCGGTGTGGCGCGCACCGGCACCTTCTACGTCTACGAACAATACGGGATCGAGCCCGACATTCTCGCAACAGCAAAGGGCATCGGCGGGGGTTTTCCGCTCGGCGCCTGCCTCGCAACCGAGACCGCCGCGCGGGGGATGACGGCGGGGGCTCACGGCTCCACTTACGGCGGAAATCCGCTGGCGATGGCGGCGGCGATGGCAGTGCTCGACGTTGTCGCCAACGAGAGTTTCTTGTGCGACGTGCGCGCCAAGGGCGACCGGTTGCGGGCGGGCCTGCAACAGTTCATCGGCAATTATCCCGAGCTGTTCGAAGGCGTGCGCGGGAAAGGCCTGATGCTTGGCCTGAAGATGAAGGTCGATGCACGCCCGTTTATGCAGCATCTGCGCGACGCGCATCGACTTCTGACCGTGTCCGCGGGGGACAACACCCTGCGTCTGCTGCCTCCATTGGTAATCGGTGACGCCGAGATCGAGGAGTTCTTCGACAAGCTATCGGCCGGGGCCGCCAATTTCCCGGTGGAGGAAGCGGCATGACGAAAATCCGGCACTTCCTGGAATTGTCGGACGCCGGCGGCGATGCGCTGGCCGCCATGATCACCGACGCCCTTGACCGCAAGGCCGCGCGGAAGGGCGAACCGAAGGGTTCCCCTGACCCGGATCGCCCGCTCGCGGGACACGTTTTGGCGATGATTTTCGAGAAGAGTTCGACCCGAACTCGGGTCAGCTTCGACATCGCCATTCGCCAGCTCGGTGGCAGCGCCCTGATCGTCGATGCGGCGACCAGCCAACTCGGCAGAGGCGAAACGGTCGCTGACACGGCGCGCGTGTTGAGCCGGATGGTCGACGCAATCATGATCCGGACCGATGATCCGGAAAAGGCTGAGACGCTTGCGCGTTACGCGACCGTCCCGGTGATCAACGGCCTCACAGACCGCTCGCACCCGTGCCAGATCGTCGCCGATTTGCTGACGATAGTCGAGCATGGGAAGCCGTTGCCCGGCTTGCAGGTCGCCTGGCTCGGCGATTGCAACAACGTGCTTTATTCGATCATCGAGGCGGCCGGGCTGATGAAATTCGATGTGCGGATCGCTGCGCCGCCGGGATTCCTGCCCAGTGAGGCGGTCGCCGCGACGGCCCGCGCGCGCGGCGCCCGAATTGTCGTGACGCAGGATCCCGTCGCGGCCGTAGTCGGCGCCGACGTGGTCGTGACCGACACTTGGGTCTCGATGGGGCAGGCCCACGCGGCCGAAAAGATCGCCGCAATGGCACCGTATCAAGTCAATGAAGCGCTGATGGCAAGCGCCAGGCCCGATGCGCTGTTCCTTCATTGCCTGCCGGCGCATGTCGGCGAGGAGGTCACCGAAACCGTGTTCGAAGGTCCCCGCTCGGTGGTATTCGACGAGGCGGAAAACCGTATCCACGCGCAGAAATCCGTCCTCCTGTGGTGCTGCGGATTGCTCGGGCAGGGTTAACTTCCGCCAACTCGACACCATTTGGAGACGCGTGGAACGAGAGCAGAATTCGAGCACCGGATACGACCGGTTACTTCACTTCACGCTCCCCGATCGCAATGTGCGGGGCCGCGCGGTGCGTCTGGGCCCGGTCCTGGATCGGATTCTCGCCGCTCACGACTATCCGGCCGCGATCCGGCACTTGCTGGCCGAAGCGCTGGTTCTGACCGCGCTGATGGGCGGATTGCTGCAGGCAGAGGGCAGCCAGCTCACGATTCAAGCCCATGCCGACGAAGGCGTGGTCCAGCTTCTGGTGTGCGATTATCTGGACGGCCAACTGCGCGGCTACATTCGGCACGACGCGGCCCGCATCGACGAACTCGGACTACATCCCTCGCTCCCGGTGCTGTTCGGCAAGGGTGCGCTAACGGTAACGTTCGACCTCGCCAACACGCGCGAGCGTTATCAGGGGATGGTGCCGCTCGAAGGGGCGTCGCTGACCGCCGCGATCGAAAGCTACTTCGCGCGCTCCGAACAAGTGCCGACACTCATTCGCACGTCCATCGAGACGGGCCCGGATGGTGCGGTTGGTGGCGGCCTGCTCATGCAGCACATGCCTGACGGCGAGGCAGGTGGTGAGCGGCTCGATGTCCGTGAGACCCACCCCGAGTGGGACCACGTCGAAATACTTGCAGCGAGCACTCAGCCGGACGAGTTGACCGATCCGGCGCTGTCGCTCGAAACGCTGGTGTGGCGGCTGTTCCATGAAGAGCGCGAAGTGCGCGCCGAGCCGGGCCTGACGCTCGCACGCGGGTGCCGGTGCTCGATTGAGCATTATGAGCGAGTGCTGGCGCGCTTTTCGAGCGAGGACCGCCGCGATATGCGTGATGATCAGGGCATCATCGCCGTCGACTGCGCGTTTTGCTCGCGGCAGTTCCAGATTCAGGATTAAGCGTTCCCAGCACGGCCGGGCCACTTGCAGCATCGCGTTGGCGCCCGTAGCTCGGAGCGATGACGGGACAGCCCAACAAGGCGGTGGTTTTGTTGTCGGGCGGCCTCGATTCGATGGTCGCGGCCGGCTTGGCGCGCGAACAGGGTTTCGCTGTTTACGCGCTGACGATCGATTACAATCAGCGGCATCGGCGCGAGATTGCTGCTGCGCGCGACATTGCCGCGGTGCTCGGCGCCGAACGACATGTCGTTCTGCCGCTCGATTTGCGGGCGTTCGGCGGCTCCGCGCTGACTGACGATCTGCCCGTGCCCAAATGCGGGGTCGGCGATGATATCCCGATCACGTACGTCCCGGCGCGCAATCTGATTTTTCTATCGCTGACGCTGGGCTGGGCCGAACCGCTTGGAGCGCACGACATCTTCATCGGGGTCAATGCACTCGATTATTCGGGGTACCCCGACTGTCGGCCCGAGTTTATCGCCGCGTTCACCGAGACGGCTAGCCTCGCCACCAAGGCCGGCAGTGAAGACCACCCGTTCGTAATCCACGCGCCGTTGCAGCATTGGGGCAAGGCGCGAATCGTGCAGGAAGCCGTGCGGCTCGGGCTCGATCCGGGCATCAGCTGGTCCTGCTACGACCCCGCCGAAGATGGGCAGGCATGTGGACTGTGCGACAGTTGCCGTCTGCGCCGTAAGGGATTTGCCGACGCGGGGGTGATTGATGCGACCCGCTATGTGGGGGATTTATGAGCGAACATCGCGCAAGTTCGGGAGTGCCGGCCTACAGCTGGTACGCGCTCGGCGTATTGTTCGTGGTCTACCTGGTCAACTTCGTCGACCGCCAAATCCTGTCGATCCTGGCCAATGATATCAAGGCCGACCTGGGGCTGACCGATGCGCAGCTGGGGTTTCTCTACGGCACCGCATTCGCGATTTTCTATGCGCTGTTCGGCATTCCGCTTGGCCGGCTGGCGGACCGGTGGAATCGCACTCGCTTGCTGGCGATCTGGCTCACGTTGTGGTCGAGCATGACCATGCTGTCGGGCTTGGCGAGAGGATCAACCGGCCTCGCCATCGCGAGGATCGGGGTGGGCGTGGGGGAGGCGACAGCGAGTCCGTGCGCCTACTCGCTGATTGCGGACTGGTTTCCACGCCACCTGCGCGCGACGGCCCTGGCCATCTATTCCTCAGGGCTCTTTGTCGGCAGCGGCCTGTCGTTGCTGTTCGGCGGGGCGATTGCGCAATCGTGGAACGCGGCATGGCCCGGGGGCGGTCCGCTTGGATTGGTGGGCTGGCAGGCGGCTTTCCTGGCCGTTGGCCTGCCGGGTCTGCTGCTTGCTCTCCTCGTGCTGACTTTGCGGGAGCCAGCGCGCGGCAGCCATGCGGGCCTGCCTGATGCTTCGCCGGCATTCGCCTGGCGAGCTTTCATCGCGGAGATTGCCTTGATCGTCCCGCCGTTCACTTTCTGGCGTTCGGCGCATCACGGGGGCCGCGCGTTGGCGGGCAACTTGCTGGCCGCCGGGGGTCTCGCGGCGCTCGCCTGGCTGTTGGGTAGAGCCACCGGCAACATGGCCCAATTCGCTTTCGTTGCAGTCGGCCTGTACGCTGCTGGCAGCTGGGCGGCGGCGTTGCGCCGCGACGACCGCTCGACTTTCACACTGACTTGGAGAACACCGGCATTTGTCGGGATTTCGCTGGCGTACGCATCGGTGTGCTTCGTCGGCTACACAGTGTCCTACTGGGCCGCGCCGTATGCCGAACGGACTTTCGGCCTGAGCAAGGTCGAGCTTGGCTGGTTGATTGGCGCACCGGCCGCGCTGGGCGGTTTCCTGGGGGTGATTATCGGGGGATGGGCCGCCGACCGCTTGCACCAGCGTTACGCCAGTGGTCGGCTGTGGGTCATCGCGGTCGGGCTCGTCGCTCCGGTCCCGCTGATCCTGGCGGCGTACCGCACGCCTGATCCAGACCTGTTCGTGGTGTGCAGCTTCTTGGTCCAGATGACTACGGCCTCGGCGCTCGGCGCGTCGGCCGCAGCGAGCCAGGCGCTGGTGCTCCCGCGCATGCGGGGGACTGCGGCGGCGATCTTTTTTCTGGGGACCACGCTGATCGGGCTTGCGCTGGGGCCGTATCTCGCCGGCTACATCTCGGAACGCGCAGGCAGCCTTGGCACCGGCGTGATGGCCAATCTCGCGATCGTCCCGTTGGGACTGGCCGCACTCGCGCTGGCGATTTCGCAGTATTCGCGCGCGTTGGACACTGCGCAGTCCCGCGCCGAAGCGGCGGGCGAGGAGGTTACAGCCGGGTAAGGACACCGCAGGCGATGCGGGCCCCGGAATTGCCCGACGGATCGGTCTTGTAATCGTCGGGGCCGGCGTGGACGACGATCGCGGTTCCGTCCGCGTCGAACAAGCTGGCCATCACTTCCTGCGGCGTGCCGCTGACAACCGCGCTGACCGAACCGGCCCCGGCTGCATTCGTGGTTACATTCGGCAAGTCGCCCAAATGCGCACCGGCCGGATTATCATGGCCGTGTTGGCGGTTCGCCGGGTTGAGGTGCGGCCCCGCGGTGGTGAAAGCGGGGGCATCGCAATGTCCGGCGGCGTGCAAGTGGATCCCATGCGTTCCTGCGGTAATGCCCGCCAGCGCGATCGAGATCGTCACTTCGGTGCCGTTGCTGAACACTTGTGCGGTGCCGGCCGGCAGGCCGCTGGCCTGGCGCAAGGTCGCCTGGGCCAGGCGTTGAGGCGCGGCCTCATCGATCGTCTGGCAGCCGCCAAGCAGCCCCAGCGACAAAGCGGCGGCGATCACTCGATTCATCGGTCGGAACTCCCTTAACGCTGCGAACATCGGACTGTTCAGCCAGCAGGCAGAATCCCGCCTGCCACCAGTGCCTCGATCAGCTGCACAATGGCCGATCGCGCTTGATTGTCCACCATCGTTCCGCTGACCGGCGGCGATACAGTGCCGGCGCGGAGCCACGCGCTGGAGTAGCGGATGTCCTGACCCGCGTCCTTGTCGAGCACCCGCATACCGTCGCGCGGCGTCACGAACAGCCACGCGCCGGCCTGTCGGCAGGCGATCCGGCCGGCATGCCCGGCCCATTCCCCGTTGGGCGCATCTCCGACCAGCCAGCAAAGGCCATCGGCAGGATCGTCTGGAGGGAGATCGGCCACGCCCTCTATGGCCGCATGCAGCAGCGAGTCGGTGAGCGCGTGCGCTTCGTTGACTGAGAACTCTTTTTGCGCCTGCCCCGAAGGCGTGGCTGTGCTGCGGTCCTCGCAGGCTATCGGGCTCGCCTGCCGAGTACAGGAACGCTTGTGCCCCGCTGCGCCACTGGACCCGGCGCAACGACGGCTCGAATTCCGGCGGCCGGTCGGGGTGCGAGCAGGCGAGCACCCCGCTTTCGCCTTCGACCATCACGCTGCGGGCTTCGGCCAGCGATGCGCCGACCAGCGCGATTCGCGCCTCAGGGCACGTGCGCGCGATATAGCGAACCCATTCCGCCCCGGCGCGGGTCTTGCCTAAGCCGCGCCCGGCGCAGATCAGCCATGTCGCCCACGGCCCCGGCGGCGGAACTTGCTCCGCGCGCGCCCACACCTCCCAGTCATACCGCAGCGACGAGCGTTCCTCCTCCGACAGCTTGGCCAGCGCGACCTTGCGCTTCGGCCATTCGAGATCGAGCAGGTATTCGCGTAGTTCCGCCTTACTCCGCATCGGGCTGCGCCACCGGCTTAATCCCGTGATGCTTGAGCAGCGCGGGCAGCGCCTGCGCGCGCTGGCGCATGGTTTCAAGCTTGTCGTGGATCGACGCGTAGATCGCGCTTTCATTGTCGTCGTCACGCTGCGCCCGGGTCCGGTTGACCGACAAGCGGTGCGCGGCCAGCAGGCGGAACGCGGTGGCATTGTCGAACTTGCGCTTGGCGCGGGTCTTGGCCGCGCCGCCCTCCAGCTCACCGTCGCGCAGGCGCTGGAGCAGATCCATCTCAAGGTTGTCGTAGCCTTCGCACAATGCGTCGAACCACTGGCGGGCGAACGCGCGGTCGTCACGGCGCGTCTTGTAGGCGGTGCTGGTGTCGACTTGCGCTTTGCGCGCCGCAGCCGCGACATTGGACGTGCGCGCCAGTTCCGCCAGGAACGGCTTGTACCATTTCTTGCTCGCGCGGCGGCCGGCATTGGCGCCGGGCGCCGCCAGTGGCTTGCCCATCGGTATTCCTATCGGCTGTGGGGAGCGACACCGGGGCCTTCCGCCCGAATCGGTCTATCGCGATGTTCGTCTTCTCTAACCAAACAGCGTCGCGATGTCAATTAGAAAGTGCCAAATAGGTTTTTCAATCTAGATTGCCCTCGCTCGCGGCCTCGCCTAGTGCGCGGCGATGCTGCGCAAGCTCTACGCCTGGGTTCTGGACAAAGCGCAGCATCCCCATGCGCAGTGGTGGCTGGCGTTCTTCGCCTTTGCCGACGGGGGACTGTTCCCGTTCCCGCCACATCCGTTTCTTTTGCTGATGTGCCTGGCCGATCCCAAGCGGGCGCTGCGCTTCGCGGCAATTACCACCGTGGCGTCGATCGCCGGGGGCGTGTTCGGCTATTTGGTCGGGCATTTCCTTTATGCCACAGTCGGCGAGCAACTGCTGTCGACGCTCGGCTTAAGCACCAAGTTCCCGGTCGCGGCGTGCTACTTGCGGGCTTACGGGGTTGAAATCATCCTGCTCAAGGGCGCGACGCCGATCCCGTTCGTGCTGCTGTCGTTTACTGCCGGGTTCATCAATTTCCCGCTCGGCACGTTCGTGCTCGCCAGCCTGGTCTCGCGCGGGATGATCTTCTTCACGCTCGGGGCGCTGTTCAGGATGTTCGGCCCCAAGATCAAGATCTTCATCGACAAGTACTTCGCGCTCGTCGTCGCGGTCGCACTGGTCGTGGTGGTCGGCGGCTACGCTGCGGTCACGCTGCTGGGAAGCGGGGCCAAGCCGGGCGACAAGTGCGCGACGGCCACCGCCGCCGTCGCCTGACGCGGTGGCGAGAGCCAGCGCGACCGCGCCGGTTTGGCGCTAGATTATCCCCACGGCCTTGCCGGCGCGCTCGAACATGCCGATGATCGTCTCGACTTGTTCGGCCGAGTGCTCGGCGCACAGCGAGCAGCGCAGCAGCGTCATGTTGGCTGGCGTTGCCGGGGGACGGGCGAGGTTGACGTACAGGCCCTCGTGTAGCAGCGCTTCCCACATGGCCGCGCCACGTTCGAGGTCTGGCATGATCACCGCCACGATCGCGCTTTGCGGCACTTTGGTGCCGAGCGTGAAGCCCAGTCCGGTCAGCCCGCCGTGGAGGCGCTTGGAATTCTCCCACAAGTGGGCCCGCTTGTTGCCGCCGTGCATCAGCTTGCGGATGCTGGTGGCAGCGGTCGCGACCACGCTCGGCGGCAGGCTGGCGGTAAACACGTACGGTCGGCACACCAGCCGCAGGATTTCGAACTTGGGGTGGTTGGAGACGCAGAACCCGCCGACCGTGCCGACGCTCTTCGAGAACGTGCCGATGACGAAATCGACCTGGTCGAGCACGCCCTGGTCTTCCGCCACCCCGCGCCCGTTGGGCCCGATGAAACCCATCGAGTGCGCTTCGTCGACCAGCACCATCGCGCCGTGCCCCTTGGCGACCGCGATCATCTCCTTGAGCGGCGCAATGTCGCCGAGCATCGAATAGACGCCTTCGAGGATCACCAGCTTGCCGGCGCCGTCGGGAATACGGCCGAGCCGCTTGTCCATCGCCTCGATATCGTTGTGCTTGAACGGCACCACTTCGGCATTGCCGAGCGCGCACCCGTCCCAGATGCTGGCATGGCTGTCGATGTCGAGCACGATGTAATCGCCCTTGCCGGCGACGGTGCTGATGATCCCTAGGTTGGCCTGGTAGCCGGTCGAGAACACCATCGCGTGATTCATCGCGTAGAATTCGCGCAGCGCGGCCTCGCACTCCTTGTGGCCCCGGTAGGTGCCGTTGAGCACGCGGCTGCCGGTGGTTCCCGCGCCGAACTGGTCGAGCGCATCCTTGCCCGCCTGGATGACATCCGGGTCGAACGTCATGCCCATGTAGTTGTACGTACCGAGCAGGATCGTGTCGCGCCCGTTGCAGATCGCTCGGGTTGGCGAAAGGACGCGTTCCATCACCAGGCTGAACGGATCCTCCACTCCGCTGGCGAGCAGCGTTTCGCGAGTGTGGATGATCGCGTCGAACTTGGAGAACAGGTCCTGCGTCTCGCCCCCGGGCGCTGCGGCCGGGGGTTCCGCCCGGTCTGGCTGGCTGACACCCTCGGTCATCAGTCGGTAAGCTTCTTCACCGCGTCGACGAGCTGGCCATAAGTCTCGATCTCGGCCTGCTGGTTCATGCTGATGATGATGTCGAACTCGTCCTCGATCGCGGCGACAAAATCCATCACCGTCAGGCTGTCGAATTCGAGGTCGCCGGCAAAGCTGGTGCCGTCCTCGACCGCGATCGCCTTCTTGTTGAACGGCTCGATCAGCTCACGGATGCGGCTGTCGACTTCGGCGCGGTCCATCGGGTCGTCCTGTTCAGCTGGCCGGAATTAGCGGCATCGCCATGCGCCATGTCAAGCGCGCACCCGGCTGGCAAGCGCGGTGTCGGACCCGTCAGGCGCCCACCAGATGGCGCACCGCGGCCATAAACGGCCCGATCGACACCGGCTTGGCGAGATAGCCCTCGGCGCCGACATCGCGGATGCGTTGCTCGTCGCCCTTGCCGGCATAAGCGGTCACCGCCAGCACCGGCACTTCGGACAGCGTCGCATCCTGCTTCAGAAGGGCGATCAGGTCGATGCCCGATACATCGTGAAGCTGGATGTCCATCACCACCAGGTTCGGCTCGAACCGGCGCGCCTCATCGATCGCGTGATTGCCGTCGGCCACGGGCTGGACCGCGAACCCGCTGGCGCGCAGCACGTCGCAAAACAGCCGCCGGTTCAGATCGTTGTCCTCGACAACGAGGATGCGCTTGGTCATTGACCCCCCGACTGGCCGGCGTCCCCACGGCGGCCGATTTCCACAGACTTATCCCCCACGCGGAGCAATGACAATTCAAGATCGCGGTAAAGATTCTTTTAACGATCCCTCGGCGATCGCGTTGAGGGCGCTGCAATGGGTGCTGCTCGATCCTGCCCGCGCGCGCCGGTTCCTCGATCTTACCGGGCTAACGCCCGAGAGCTTGCGTCAGGCGGTGGGTGAAAGCGCGACCCAGCGCGCGGTGCTCGAGTTCCTGTGCGCGCACGAACCCGATCTCGTTGCCGCGAGCGAGGCGCTCGCCATCGCCCCGGGGGCGCTGGTGGCGGCGCGCGAGGCGCTGTCATGACCCGGCCGCTGGTAGTGACCGATTGCGACGAAGTGCTGCTGCACATGGTCCGGCACTTCCGCGACTGGATGGCGGAGCAGCACGGCGTGAAATTCCCGCTCGAGGGCAATCCGTTCGCGCAGCCGATGATCCTGCCCGGCCACAGCGAACCGCTTGGGCTGGACGAGAAGTGGCGCTTCCTCGACCAGTTCTTCGATTCCGAGATGAATCGGCAAACGGCGATAGAAGGCGCCGTCGAGGCAATGACCGAGCTGGGCAGGCACGCCGACGTGGTGGTGCTGACCAACCTGGCTGACCGCTACAACCGCAGCCGCACCGCGCAGCTGCGCGGCCACGGGCTGGCGCTCGAAGTCTTCACCAACCAGGGCCCGAAAGGCGCGGCGCTCAAACGCATCGTAGAACGGTTCGCGCCGAGCCGGGCGGTGTTCATCGACGACCTGGCGCATCACCATGGCTCGGCCGCGGAGATGGTTCCGACAATTGGCCGGCTGCACTTGTGCGGCGAACCGGCCATCGCGCCGCACATTGAATGCGCGCACCAGGCAGGGCATGCTCATGCGCGGATCGATGACTGGACCGAAGCCCTGCCGTGGCTGCTGGACCGATTGCACGGAGACCTGCGATGACTGCCCACGCCCGCCTTCACGAACTGGGTCTCAAGTTGCCCCAGGCCGCCGCGCCGATTGCCGCGTATGTCCCGGTCGTGGTCCACGGCCGCCTGGCGCATGTCTCTGGGCAGTTGCCGTTTGTCGATGGCGAGCTGATCACCGGCCGGCTGGGCGAGGACTTGTCGATCGAGGACGGCCAGCGCGCGGCGCGGGCGTGTGCGCTGATGATCCTAGCCCAGCTCGAGGCGGCGATGATACCGCTCGACCGGATTGAGCGGATCGTCAAGCTGGGGGCCTTCGTGGCCTCGACTCCCGATTTCACCGACCAGCCCAAAGTCGCGAACGGCGCGTCGGAATTGCTGTTCCATGTGCTCGGCGCGGCCGGCAAGCATGCCCGCAGCGCCGTGGGCGTCGCCGCGCTGCCGCTGGGCGCCGCTGTCGAGATCGATGCGATTGTCGCCCTTTCAGCTACTTGACGGGCGGTTCGCGCCCGTGCCCGAGCACGCGCGGGTCGCCTGGCTGATCGAGCGGCTTTATGCTCACCGCGGCTATCACGGCGAGGGGCGGCTCGAGAATTCGCCAAGCGCCTTTCGGGCGGCGCTGGCGGCCGGTATCGGCATCGAATGCGACGTCCAGCAGAGCGCCGAAGGCCAGGCCATGGTGTTCCACGATTGGGAGCTCGACCGGTTGACCGGAATCGCCGGGCTGGTCCGCGAGCAACCCGCCGCCACGCTCGTGCATTTGCGGCTGGGCGAAAGCGAGGACACGATCTGGCCGCTGTCCAAGCTGCTCGAGGTGGTCGGCGGCGAAGTGCCCTTGCTGATCGAGCTCAAGTCGCGGCGCGAGGTGCCGTTCGTGCCGCTGTGTCTGGCGGTTCGCCAGGCGCTGCTCCGCTACCAGGGGCCGGTCGCGGTCATGAGCTTCGATCCGCGCGCCGTGCGCTGGTTTGCCCGCAATGCGCCTGCCGTCGTGCGCGGGCTGGTGGCGAGCGAACAGGGGCAATCCGGGCTCAAAGGGCGCTGGCGCCGCCATGCCGCGCTGTGGCAAGCCCGGCCGGATTTTCTTGCCTACGACGTGCGCGACCTGCCAAGCCGGTTCGCCTTCTCGCAACAGGAGCGCGGCGTGCCGGTGCTGACCTGGACGGTGTCCGACCGGCCGAGGCTCCAGCGGGGCCGGGCGCACGCTCAGGGGTTGATAGCGGAAGGCGTAGGACTCCAACTGGCGCTCGCCACGCACTAGCTGGGCAATATGGCTGATGGAGATCTCACCGCCCGCGTCGCGCCTTCGGTCGGCAGCCTGCCGGCGGCGGAATGGGACGCGTTGGCCGGAAGCGGCAATCCATTCGTCAGCCACGCGTTTCTGACTGCGCTCGAGGATTCGGGCAGTGTCGGGCGGGGCACGGGCTGGAGCCCGGCGCCGCTGGTGATCGAGGATGCGCGCGGCATCCTGAAGGCCGCGATGCCAGCTTATCTCAAGGACCACAGCCAAGGCGAATATGTGTTCGACCACGGCTGGGCCGACGCGTGGGAGCGGGCCGGCGGCGATTATTATCCCAAGCTGCAGATCGCCGCGCCGTTTACGCCGGCCACCGGTCCGCGCCTGCTGCTGGCGGACGAATCCTATGCCGCGCCGCTGTTGCGCGCGGCCGAGCGGTTGTGCCAGGTCCACGGTCTGTCGTCGGCGCACGCAACGTTTGTCGAACCCGCCCAGCGGGCAATGTTCGAGCGCGCGGGCTGGCTGCCGCGCAGCGACATCCAGTTCCACTGGCAAAACCGTGGCTACTCATCGTTCGAGGACTTTCTCGGCTCGCTTGCCAGCCGCAAGCGCAAGGCGATCCGCAAGGAACGCGAATCGGCGCAGGCGGGCGTGCAAATCCGGGCACTGACCGGCGCCGAGCTCAAACCCGCGCATTGGGACGCATTCTGGATGTTTTACCAGGACACCGGGTCACGCAAGTGGGGCCAGCCCTATCTCACCCGCACGGCGTTCGAGTTGTTGAGCGATGCGATGGGCGATCAGATCCTGCTGGTGCTGGCCTACGCGGATGGCTTGCCGATCGCCGGCGCGCTAAATTTCATCGGCGCAAACGCACTCTCCGGGCGTTACTGGGGGTGCCTGGCGGACAAGCCGTTCCTGCACTTCGAGCTGTGCTATTATCAGGCCATCGACGCGGCTATCGCGCGCGGCCTGAGCCGAGTGGAGGCGGGCGCCCAGGGCGGCCACAAGCTCGCCCGCGGCTATGAACCGGTGCAGACCTGGTCGATGCACTACATCGCCGATCCGGGCTTCCGCTCGGCGGTGGCCGAGTTCCTCGCCCGCGAGCGCGCCGGGGTCGCGCACGAGCAATTGTTCCTTGGCGAACGATCGCCGTTCAAGAAATCCTAAGCCGCGCGGCGCGCGCCAGCCGCGAGCCATGCGCGCGCGCGCCGTTGCGCTTCGGCTATCTCGCGCGCGGTCATTTCCTCCGAAATGTCGGAGCGGCACCAAGCAGCCTCCTCGTATCCGCTGACGGCGGCAAGGTTGAACCACTTGTGGGCTTCGATCAGATCGCAGTTCACCCCATGACTGCCGGTCGAATAGGCAATCCCGAGGTCATAGTATGCAATCGTGTCGCCGGCTCCGGCGGCAGCCAGGCAGCGCGCCACCAGCATGCTGCCCTCGGTCGGCTCGAGCGGGCGGATTTTCGCGAATTCGTCGATCTTGGACCATTCCATGACCGTGTCCCCCAAAGTGATCGCCCCGGGCCCCCCGCGGCTTCGATGCGTCATGTTTTGACGATCGTGGTCAAGAAAAGGTTAACGGCGCGCCTGTCCCGTTAACTTTTCTCGAAAGCGCCATTGGAAACGGTTCGCAATATGGTTGCCGATGCAAGGATTGGCGCTTGTGCCGGATTTGCGGGGACCTTATAGGCGCCGCCAATCTTGCCGGGCGAGACTGCCGGCCAGTTGGCCGAAGCTCGGCAGCGGAGTGGCACTGCATGGCGTCTGTTGCCGGTGACGACATCGATATCCTGGCCAAGGCCAAGCGCGCACTCGACCCTGGCTACACTCCGGGCGACGGCCAGGACTACATGTCGCCCCAGCAACTCAATTACTTTCGCGTCCTGCTTCTCGAGTGGAAAAAAGCGATCCTCAGTGCCGCGGAAGGCACGCTGCAATCGCTGCAGGATGGGCCGATCCGTGATGCCGATCTCAACGACCGGGCTTCGAGCGAGACCGACTGGGGCATCGAACTGCGCACGCGCGATCGCCAACGCAAGCTGATTGCCAAGATCGATGCCGCGTTGCGCCGCATCGACGAGGGCGAATATGGCTGGTGCGAAGTGTCGGGCGAGCCGATCGGCATCAACCGCCTGATCGCGCGGCCGATCGCGACCATGACGGTCGAAGCGCAGCAGGCGCATGAGCGCCGCGAAAAAGTTTCGCGCGACGACTGACCCGGAATGGGACGGTTCGACGCGACGGATGCGCCGTTAACGTTGCATTAGCCACAGTGCGGCAAACTCACTGTATCAAGGCACGGAATAGGCACGCATCGTGCCGAAGATACCGTTTCAGGGGATGGGCTGACCGCCGCAATGAGCAACGTCGAGACCCGCCAAGTCAACCGGGACAGCCTGTTCCTGCTCGCGCAAGTGCGGGTCGTCGGACAGGACCCGGTGCACCGGGTAAAGGTGCGCAATCTTTCCGCCGGCGGCATGATGGCCGAAGGCGAGGCGAAGGTCATGCGCGGTTCGCTGGTGCAAGTGGAGTTGCGCAACATCGGCTGGGTCGATGGCTCGGTCGCATGGAAACAGGAAGACCGTTTCGGGATCGCCTTTGTCGAAGAGATCGATCCGCTGTTGGCACGCGCACCCGCCGGGGACAGACCCGATTTCGCGAGCCCGCGCTTTACCCGAAACGTCAGTGCGATCGCGCCGACGCTTGACCCGGCCCGGGTGCGCAAAATCTAACCACACCCAGGTGTGGTTGAAGCGCCTCGCCGCCCAGCTTACACGCGGCCATGGCCCGGTTAATTCTCTTGCTGACGGCGCTGTTTTCGCTCGCCGGATGCGGGAGCGGAGACGGCACGCTCAAAGCGGCCTTCATCGATAATCCGGCGGACCTGTTCGCCCCCGGGAGCCGCTTGTCGCCGGGTGCGCAGCATGTGCGGGCGGCGATCCGTTCCGGCCTCGTCGCACTCGACGAGAAAGGCGAGGTGGTACCCGCGCTGGCAGACCGGTGGATTGTCACCGACGATGGGCTGAGCTTCATATTTCGCCTGCGCGACGGCCGCTGGCCCGACGGCGGCAATCTTACAGCCCAGAGCGTCAAGGCCGCGCTCGACCAGGCGATTCGCGGCGTACGCGGGACCTCGCTCGGGCTTGAACTGAGTCCGATTGCCCAAGTGCGCGCGATGGCTGGCCGGGTGGTGGAAATTCGCCTGGCGGAACCGGTGCCGTCCTTGCTTCAGCTGCTCGCACAGCCCGAACTGGGCGTGACGCGCGACGGGGCGCGCACGGACACCGGACCGATGATGCTGGCGCGCCGCGGAGCCATCGCCATCCTGACGATGAAGCGTCCGGCCGACCGTGGATTGCCCGAGGAAGCGGATTGGCAGCGCCGTGTACGCCCGGTGGAGTTGCGTGCGCTCACGGCGGAGCGGGCGATCGCACAATTCGCGCGCGGTGATATCGATCTTGTGCTCGGCGGACGGCTGGCGGCGCTGCCGCTGGCTCCGACCGGTCCGCTGTCACGCGGCACGGTGAAGCTTGATCCGGCCATCGGTCTGTTCGGATTTCAGGTCAGGCGCGCGAGCGGCTTTCTCGCGGATCCCCGGAACCGCGAAGCGCTGGCCATGGCGCTCGACCGCCCGGCGCTGATCGCTCCGTTCAACATCGGCGGGTGGGTCCCGACCACGCGCATTGTCGCGCCCGGCATGCAGAACGATGCGGGCACCGTCAGCGAGCGGTGGACCGGCCAGGTGATCGAGGATCTTCGCGCTGTGGCGGCGCGCCGCGTAGCCGGGTGGCGCGCAGGCAACGGCGGCGCCCCGGTGCGCCTCACGCTGGCGGCCGCCCCCGGACCGGGCACCGACCTGCTGGTGCGTGAATTGTCGAGCCAGTTGGGCCCAATCGGCGTGACTCTTCAGCGCGTGCCCGAGGGCGCCCCGGCCGATCTGGCGCTGATCGATCGCGTCGCACGGTATCCAGACCTGCGCTGGTTCCTCGATCAGTTCAACTGCAGCTTGCGACAAGGCTTGTGCGACGAAGAGGCCGACCGCAGCGTGAGCGCGACGGCTGCCGAGCTCGACCCGGCCAAGCGGGCGGCGCTGCTGGCGCAAGCCGAGACGACACTGACGCAGGCCAACGGTTTCATTCCGTTCGGCTCGCCCATCCGCTTCTCGCTGGTGCGCAGCAGCATCACCGGGTTCGACCCCAACGCCTGGGCGTTCCATCCCTTGCCGTCACTGGCCGCGATCACCAAATGACCACGATGGATCCCCGGCCTTCCCCAACCGCACGCCGCCTGGATTTGCCGCTCGGGCGCGATCCGCTGGCTGTGCGCCGACGGATCGAAACGCTTGAGCGGCTGCTCGAGCACAGCATTGCGCTGCCGGGCATGAAGCGGTCGGTCGGGCTGGATGCCATCGTCGGCTTGATCCCGGTGGCCGGCGACATCGTCACCGCGGCAATGGGCGCCTACCTGGTGTTCGAAGCTAGCCTGCTGGGTCTGCCCAAGTGGAAGCTGTTGCGGATGGCCGGAAACGTGGCCTTCGACAGCGCTATCGGGGCGATCCCAGTGGCCGGCGATGTGTTCGACTTCGTGTTCCGTTCCAACAGCCGTAACCTCGCCATCCTGAAGCGGCATCTGGACAAGCACCATCCGCTGATCGAGCAGTAGCTTCCGTATCCGTATTATGGAAAAACGGGGCGCATCTCTCGCCAGCTTGCGGAGTGGAAGGTCGGTTATTCGTCAACAATTGCGGTCTGCCCGATGACTCGGCTTGGTGAAGTCCGCTAATCGGCGGGCGATGTCAGACCCGTCTCCCCCGACTCCCATGATGGTCCAGTACCTGGCGCTCAAGCGCGAGGCCGGAGAGTGCCTGCTGTTCTACCGCATGGGTGATTTCTTCGAGCTGTTTTTCGACGACGCGAAGACCGCCTCGCGAGTTCTCGACATCGCGCTGACCAGCCGCGGCGAACATGCGGGCGCGCCGATCCCGATGTGCGGCGTGCCGGTGCATGCGGCCGAGGGCTACCTTGCCCGGCTGATCAGGGCCGGTTGCCGCGTGGCCATTGCCGAACAGACCGAGAGCCCCGATCAGGCACGCAAGGCGCGCGGCTCAAAGGCGCTAGTTGCGCGCGACATCGTCCGCTTCGTCACCGCCGGAACGCTGACCGAGGAAGCCTTGCTCGAACCGCGCCGGGCGAACCTGCTCGCGGCGGTTTGCGAAGTGCGCGGGATTTGCGGACTGGCGGCATGCGACATTTCGACCGGACGGATGGAGCTGGAGGAATGCGCGCCCGAGATGGTAGGCGCCGCGCTGGCGCGGCTGGGGCCGAGCGAGTTGGTAGCGCCGAACGATTGGACGTCCGCGCCCGACCTCGCGATCGGCCGGCCGCGCGGGGAGTTTACCAGCGAAGGCGGCGAGGCATGGCTCAAGGCGGCGCACAAAGTCGCCACGCTCGATGGCTTCGGATCGTTTGGCCGCGCTTCGCTCGCGGCAGCGAGCGGCCTGCTCGCCTACCTCGACCATGCCGGGAGGGGGTCTATGCCGCTGCTGTTGCCGCCGGTCATGCTCGACAGCCAGGATTCGCTGGCGATGGACGAAGCGACCCGCGCCAGCCTCGAGTTGTTGACCGCGCACGGCGGGGGCCGCGAGGGGAGCTTGCTGGCCGCTCTCGACCGCTGCGTGACCGGGGCGGGCGCGCGCCTGCTGGCGTCCGATCTCTCGGCCCCACTGGCCAAGCGTGACGCCATCGGGGACCGCCTCGACCTGGTCGACTGGCTTTATCGCGACCCGCTGCTGCGCGCTGATCTGCGCGACGGCCTGCGATCCTGCCCCGACATCGGGCGGGCGCTGGGCCGGGTGGTAGCCGGGCGCGGCAGTCCGCGCGACCTGGGGCAAATCCGTGACGGCCTGGGACAAGCGCGACGCATCGGCGAGCATGTGCAGGACCAGCCTGACCAGCCCGCATTGCTGCTCGCGCTGCGGCCACGGCTCACCGGGCATGGTGCGTTGACCGACTTGCTGTCCCGCGCGTTGGTCGGCACCCCGCCGACTGAGCGCGGCAGCGGCGGCTTCATCGCCGAAGGACACGACCACGCGCTCGACGCACTGCGCCAGGTCGCCAGCGATTCGCGCCGCGCGATCGCCGCGCTCGAGGCGAAGTACCGCGCCGAAACCGGGGTCGCCGCGCTCAAGATCCGTCATAACGGGGTGCTTGGCTATTTCATCGAAGTGGCCGTGCGTTACGCCGACGCGCTGATGGCGCAGGGAAGCGGTTTCACGCATCGCCAGACGATGGCCGGCGCGGTGCGCTTCAACTCGATCTCGCTTCATGAAGAAGCCACGCGCATCGCCGAGGCTGGCGGGCATGCGCTGGCGGCGGAGGAAGCGCATTTCGAGGACCTGGTGGCGGCCGTCGGCGCCGCCCGTGAGGCAATCGCGGGCACTGCAGCGGCGCTCGCCCGCCTCGATGTCGCGGCTGGCCAGGCCGAACGCGCGGCGGAGGGCGGCTGGGCCAGGCCCGAGATTGTCGAGCACGCCTGCCTGGAAATCGCGGACGGCCGCCACCCCGTGGTGGAGGCGGCCCTGGCGCGCCGCGGGCAGCGCTTCGTGGCCAACGATTGCGTGCTCTCGCCCGAGAATCGGCTGTGGCTGGTCGGCGGGCCGAACATGGGCGGCAAGTCGACTTTCCTGCGCCAGAACGCACTGATCGTGGTCATGGCCCAGGCTGGAGGGTTTGTCCCCGCCGGGCGCGCGGTGATCGGACTGGTCGACCGGCTGTTCAGCCGCGTCGGGGCGTCCGACAATCTCGCTCGTGGCCGCTCGACGTTCATGGTAGAGATGGTTGAGACGGCTGCGATCCTGGCCCAGGCGACCGAACGCAGCTTCGTGATACTCGATGAAGTCGGGCGCGGTACTTCGACTTATGATGGACTGGCGCTGGCATGGGCGGTGGCCGAAGCCATCCATGGCAAGAACCGCTGCCGCTGCCTGTTCGCGACCCATTACCATGAACTGGCGCGACTGGCCGCGAGTTGCGATGCGCTGTCGCTCCATCATGTGCGGGCGAAGGAATGGAAAGGTGACTTGGTCCTTCTCCACGAGGTGGCGGAAGGCGCCGCCGACCGCAGTTACGGCTTGGCCGTCGCTCGGCTCGCCGGGGTTCCAAAAGATGTCATCGCCCGGGCGCGGACGGTGCTCGACAAGCTTGAGAAAGGACGCGCCGAAACCGGCGGCTTAGCAGCGGGGTTGGGCGAGTTGCCGCTGTTTGCCGGAGTGGCCGCAGCTGTTGAAGAGCGGTCCGATGGATTCCGCGAACAGATTCAGTCGCTAGATCTGGATGCGTTGACCCCGCGCGACGCGCTCGACCTGTTGTACGATCTCAAGCGCGCCGCGGCATCGGATTAGTCTTCGTCGGGATCGTGGCCCGCGCCGTAGCGGTCTTCCTCGTCGTCCATGTTGGGCTCGCCGGCAAAGGCGCCCATGTCGATCCGCCCCGATTGCTCCATGTCGCGCATGTGATCGATCAGGTCCTGGGTGGAATCGCCGTCGGGATCGGTACCGACCTTTTCGCTGTCCAGCGGGCTGCCATGACGGCCCCCCCCGCGCAGCGCTTCCTCGGCCAGTGTCTGGCTTTGCCCGCCTTCGTCATCCTGCTCGGCGTTCTCGAGAATTGGATCCAGTTCGGGCGCTTCGTCGGCAGTCGGGCGGTCGGCCATCGTGAAAATCTCCTTCGGCCGTCAACCCGCTACCCGCTCGCTGTGTTCCCGTCAGCGGCTGGCGCCGGGAGTCCATAGCGGATCCTGGCCGCGGTTGACCGTGCGAGCGGCCACGAACAGATAATCCGACAACCGGTTGATATACGCCAGCGCGGCGGGATTCACGGGTTCATGCGCGGCCAGTTCGGTCATCGCCCGCTCGGCCGCGCGGGCGGCGGTGCGTGCCGTGTGGAGCCGCGCGGCGCCCTCGCTTCCGCCCGGCAGGATAAAGCTGGTTAGCGGAGCGAGCGCTTCATTGAGTGCGTCGATCCGCGCCTCGAGCCAGGCAGTTTGCGTGGGAACGATCCGCAGCACCATCTCGGATGGCGCGAAGTCGTCGCCGGGTGTGGCGAGGTCGGCCCCAAGATCGAACAGGTCGTTCTGGATCCGCTCGGACTCGCTGGCGAGCGCTTCGCTCAACACGAGCGCGGCCCACCCCAGCGTCACATTGGCCGCGTCCACCTCGCCGATCGCGGCGAACCTTAGATCATGCTTGGCACGGCGCGATCCGTCGACCAGGCCGCTGGTCCCGTCATCGCCGGTGCGCGTGTAAATCCGGTTGAGGCGGACCATTGGGCCGCCCTAGCGGTTGATCATCATCAGGATCGCCACCACCACGATCGCCAGCGCCTGATACTTGATCCGCGCCATCATCGCGCGGTTCTGGCGCAGCTGCATCTCGGCCACCCTGTCGCCGTCGCTTTCGAGGTCGAGCTTGGTCGTCTGCAAGAACGCGATGATCCCGCGAACAAGCGAGACGACCACCATGATGGCGAGGCCGGCGATGACGATGATGAGCACGATGTTCATGGCTGCGGATGTAGGCATTCACGCACGCCAATTCCAGCAGGAAGGCACCCGTGGCGCAGGGCATCCGCCAAGGCGAGTCCGTCCTCCCCCGCGAGGCGGCGGTCGGCGATGGCGCGCGATCCGCGCCGCTTGGCCAGCTTGCGTCCCGCGCCATCGAGCAGCAGCGGGTGATGATGCCAGGTCGGAACCGGCAAGCCGAGCAGCGCCTGGAGCAGCCGGTGGACATGCGTCGCCGCGAACAGGTCCGCCCCGCGCGTCACCAAGGTTACGCCGTCGGCAGCGTCGTCGAGCGTGACCGCCAGATGATAGCTCGCTGGGGTATCGCTGTCCCTGCGCACCAGCACCACGTCGCCCGCCGCTTCGGGAACTGCGGGCTGATCGCCCGCCACCTCGTCCGTCCATTGCAGAGGGCCGGTCCGGCGCAGAGCCTTGGCGACGTGCAGCCGCCACGCGACCGGGCCGGCCGAGTCGATCGAGGCGACCCGGCATGTTCCGGGATAGACCGGACCGTCAGGCCCTTCGGCGATGGCGTTCGCGGCAATCTCAGCGCGGGTGCAGCGGCATGGATAGAGCAGGCCGTCGTCACGCAGGCGCGCCGCCGCGCGCTCATATACCGCAAGCCGCCGCGATTGCGGCACCACGTCGACCCAGCTCAGTCCTAGCCAGTCCAGATCGGCGCGGAAAGCCTCGGCCAATTCAGGACGTGACCGGGCACCGTCGATGTCCTCGATGCGGAGCAGGAACCGCCCGCCGCGCGTCTCCGCCATGTCGTGCGCCACGATTGCCGAGTAAGCGTGGCCGAGATGCAGCGGGCCGTTCGGGCTTGGCGCGAAGCGGGTCACGGTCATGCGGGGAGCGGCTCCAAGCCTCGCGAATCGGCCAGATTGCTGTGGATTCGCCGCTTGTAACAGGCTTGACGCTTTCCTGCGCAAATGCTCCGTTTGGACCCGTCAGGAGGGCAAGCGTGTTCAAGGCCGAGCTGATCGAGCGCGCCGCGCAGTTCCGCAGCGCTCACGAGGATCCGGAGCGCAAGCTGGAAAGCTGCCCCGCGCTGGTGCTGAACGCCGACTATACCCCTCTGTCCTATTATCCGTTGAGCCTGTGGCCGTGGCAGACCGCGATCAAGGCCATCTTCCTCGAACGCGTCGATGTGGTCGCGACGTACGAGCGGCAGGTGCACTCGCCGTCGCTCGACATGAAGATTCCCTCCGTCATCGCCTTGCGCCAGTTCGTGCGGCCAAGTGAATTTCCGGCGTTTACGCGCTTCAACCTGTTCCTGCGTGACCGGTTCTCGTGCCAGTATTGCGGCAGCCCGCAGCACCTCACGTTCGATCACGTCATCCCACGGCGACTGGGCGGCAAGACCACGTGGGAGAACATTCTCACCGCGTGCGCTCCGTGCAACATGAAGAAGGGCGGGCGCACCCCGGCCCAGGCGCGCATGCAGCCGCTGGTACGGCCGATCCGCCCGACCAGTTGGCAGCTGCAGCAGCAGGGCAAGAGCTTCCCCCCCAACTATCTGCACGAGACGTGGCGCGACTGGCTCTACTGGGACATCGAGTTGGAGGAATAGGCGCTTTCGCCCGCAACCGGTCGGCGCTAGGCAATCCGCCAAGAAACCGGGAGAGCCTGCTTGGCCGACGAAAGCACCGACGCCTTCACCGCGCGTGAAGCGCTGTTCTACCACTCAACGGTCCGGCCGGGAAAGATCGAGATAATCGCGTCGAAGCCCATGGCGACGCAGCGCGACCTCAGCCTCGCCTATTCGCCCGGCGTCGCGGCCCCGGTGCAGGCAATCGCCGATGACCCGAACAAGGCTTATGACTACACCGCCAAGGGCAACCTCGTCGCGGTGATATCGAACGGCACCGCGATCCTCGGCATGGGCAATCTCGGCGCACTGGCGTCGAAGCCCGTGATGGAAGGCAAGGCAGTGTTGTTCAAGCGCTTCGCCGACGTGGACTCGATCGACATCGAGCTCGACACCGAGGATCCCGATGCCTTCATCAACGCCGTCGCGCTGATGGAGCCGAGCTTCGGGGGCATCAACCTGGAGGACATTAAGGCCCCCGAATGCTTCATCATCGAACAGGCGCTGCGCGAACGCATGAATATCCCGGTGATGCACGACGATCAGCACGGCACCGCGATCATCGCTGCGGCCGGGCTGATCAATGCCTGCCTTTTGACCGGGCGTGAGTTCAAGGACGTGCGCATGGTCGTTAATGGGGCGGGCGCGTCAGCGATCGCCTGCACCGCGCTGATCAAGGCGATGGGCGTGCCGCACGACCAGGTGACGATGTGCGACCGGTCGGGCGTGATCTATCGCGGGCGCGAAGGCAGCATCGACCAGTGGAAAAGCGCGCATGCGATCGACACTGATGCCCGCACGCTGGAGGAAGCACTGGTCGGGGCCGACGTCTTCCTCGGCTTGTCCGCAGCCGGGGCACTCAAGCCTGCCTGGGTCGAAAAGATGGCCGCCAAGCCCATCATTTTCGCCATGGCCAATCCCGATCCGGAAATCCGTCCCGAGGACGCCAAGGCGATCCGGTCCGACGCCATCATTGCCACCGGCCGCTCGGACTATCCGAACCAGGTCAACAATGTGCTCGGCTTCCCGTTTATCTTTCGCGGTGCGCTCGACGTGCGGGCCACGGCAATCAACGAAGAAATGAAGATCGCCGCCGCCGAGGCGATCGCGGAGCTGGCGCGGGAGCGCGTCCCCGACGAAGTGGCCGCAGCCTATGGCGTGTCGCATCACTTCGGCACCGAGTATATTATCCCGGCCCCGTTCGATCCGCGACTAATGGAGCGGGTACCGACCGCCGTCGCGCGCGCGGCCATGAAGAGCGGCGTTGCCCGCAAGCCGATCGATGATCTCGATGCCTACCAGAAATCGCTGAAGGCGCGGCTCAATCCGACAACTTCGGTGCTGACCAAGGTGTACGAAGAGGCGGAAAAGAACCCCAAGCGCGTGGTGTTCGCCGAGGCCGAGGAGGACGTGGTTCTTCGCGCCGCAATCCAGTTGCGCGATTTCGGCTATGGGACGCCGGTCCTGGTTGGCAGGACGCAGGCAGTGCGCGACAAACTTGTGGAGTTGGGAGTCACCGATCCCGACAAGTTCGAGATCCAGAATTCCGCGGACTCCCCTCTCGTGCCCGCGATGGTGGAGTTTCTTTACAACCGCCTGCAGCGGCGTGGATTCACCGAGCGCGACGTGCGCCGAATGGTCAACCAGGACCGCAATACGTTCGCTGCATTGCTGGTGGCGTTGGGTCACGGCGATGCGCTGATTTCCGGTGTCACCCGGCCGTTCGCGCAATCGATGCGCGAAATCCGGCAGGTCCTCGACCCGGCGCCGGGCAAGGTCCCATTCGGAATTCACCTGATGATCGGCAAGAACTACACGGTGTTCCTCGCCGATACGACGATCAACGAGCGTCCGTCCGCCATCGAACTGGCCGAGATCGCCAAGGGCACCGCCGACGTCGCCCGCAAGCTGGGCCACGAACCGCGCGTCGCGTTCCTGTCGTATTCGACATTCGGCAATCCGTCGGGCCAGTGGCTGGAGAATATCCGCGAGGCCGTTGCGATCCTGGATCACGAGCAACCGGGCTTCGAATACGAAGGCGAAGTGGCGCCCGACGCGGCCTTGAATCCCACCGTGATGAAGCTTTATCCGTTCAGCCGCCTGTCCGGCCCGGCGAATGTGCTGATCATGCCAGGCCTGCAATCCGCTAACCTGTCGGCCAAATTGCTGCGCGAATTGACCGGCAGCACGGTCATCGGGCCGATGCTGATTGGCATGGAAAAGCCAGTCCAGATCGCCCCGATGACGGCGATCGCGCCCGAGGTTCTGACGCTGGCCGTGCTGGCAAGTGCGGGAGTCGCCGCCTAGTTTACCACGCGATCTCGCTTCCGTCGTACGAGACGAAGCGATGCTCTGCGGGGTGCTTGGCCTCGAGCACGTCAGCCAGGGCTTGGGCGCTCTGGTCCACGGTCAGATTGGCTCCCGGGCCGCCCATGTCGGTCTTCACCCAGCCGGGATTTAGCGACAGGACGGCGATTCCGCGCGGCTTAGCGCTGTCCTCCGAAATCCCCCGCGCGAGCATGTTCTGCGCCGCCTTGCTCATGCGGTAGAGCGCATACCCGCCACTCGAGGTGCTGATCGAACCCATGCCCGAGGTCATGAATGCCAGGATGCCGCCGTCTTTGAGCTTGGGCAGGAGCTTGGCGGCCGCATCGGCCGGGCCGACCGCGTTGGTCATCAAGAGATGCGCCACCTCATCGCCCGTCGCCTGTTCGACCGACTGATGGGCGGGTCCGATGATACCGGCGTTGACCAGCACCACGTCGAGCGAGCGGTCGGCGATGGGTCCAGCCAGCGCCACGAGGCTGGCGCGATCGGCGACATCGGCCGTCACCACCTCAATTTCGGCGCCCGCCGCGGCTTTTGCCAGCGCCGTCCCCGGCTGGCGCTGACTTGCCAGCACCGACCAGCCGCGCCCGGCCAGTTCCTCGGCCAATCCCAACCCGATTCCGCGCGAGGCGCCGATGATCAGTGCGCGTGGCTTGGTCATGGAAATCTCCGGTTGCGGCATAGTCGGTCACGGGCAAGCGCGCGGTCGCTCATCCCCATGCACTCCACACGCCATAGACACTGGTCAGCGTCAGTACCACGCCCACCATCACCAGCATTTGCTTGGCCGGAATGCGCTTTGCTGCCCACGCCCCGAGCGGCGCCGCCCCCAGCCCGCCTATCAACAGCCCGAGTGTCGGGCCGGCGAGGTCGGCAAAGCCGATTTTGTAGATGAAGGTCGCCGAAACTGTAACGGTCAGGAAAAATTCGGCGGTATTGACTGTCCCGACGACTTTGCGTGGGTCGGCCCCCTGGATGAGCAGGTTCGATGTCACGACCGGGCCCCAGCCGCCCCCGCCCACCGCATCGAGGAACCCGCCGACAAGGCCCAGCGGAGCGATCAGCTTCGCTTGCTTGAGCTTGGGCGGATACATGACGCCGCGAACCAGCAAGTAAATCCCGATGCCGCTCAGATAGATCAGGACAAACGGTTTCATCACCGATGCATCCAGGCTGGACAGGACATAGGCGCCCAAAAACCCCCCGATCATGCCGGGGATTACCAAGCGAACAAACAGCCTGCCGTCGACGTTACGATGGAGGAGATGGCTGATTGCCGAAGTTGCGGTCGTGAAGCATTCCACCAGGTGGATGCGCTGCGAGGCGAGTTTCGGCGGGACGCCCATGACGGCTACCAGCAAGGTGTTGGAGATGACCCCGAACGCCATGCCGAGCGCGCCATCCACCAACTGCGCGGCAAAACCAACCGCGATGAACGGCAGCAGGGCATAAAAATCGAAATCGCCGAAATGCACCAAACCGGTTCTCCTTCGCCGCCCGCGTCGCGCGAGCCTGCATTCTCAACTACGATGGTCGGGAAACCCCCCAACGTCGAGAGGGCCTATGCGGCAGATTGCGACCTAACTGCGGCGGAAGCGGAAATACCACACTTCGTGGCCTTGTTGGCGGGCCTTTGATTCGTATCGGGTTTCGCCCCACCCGCTCGGCCGGGTTTGCCAGCTGCTGGGGCCCTCGGCGAGCCACTCGAAGCTTTCGACATGCCGCCGCATGACCATCAGCGCGTGGCGCAAATAGACCGGATGGTCGGTCGAGAAGCGGAATTCCCCGCCCGCTTTGAGCTTCGCTGCGATGAGTTCGAGGGGCCCGGCGTTCATCATCCGCCGCTTGGCGTGGCGCGCTTTCGGCCACGGGTCGGGGTGCAGCAGGTACACGAACGACAGGGTCCCATCGGGCACGCGATCGAGCACCTGGAGCGCATCGCCCATGTGCAGCCGGATGTTCGCCAGCCCGCGGTCGCGCACATGCAGCAGCGCCCCAACCACGCCGTTGAGGAAGGGCTCGCACCCGATAAATCCGTGATCGGGCAATATGTCCGCGCGCCCGGCCAAATGCTCGCCCGCGCCGAACCCGATCTCGAAATGCAGCGGCACGTCGCGCCCGAACAGCCGCTGCGCCGTGATCGGGCCTTCCACCGGAACCGCGATCTCGGGCAACAGCCGCTCGACCAGGTCGGCTTGGGCGGCGCGCAGAGGGCGGCCCAAGGTGCGGCCGTAGAGACGATTGAGCGTGGTTGGGTCGCCAGGTTTGTGCGCGGACATGCCGCGGGGCGCTAATGCAAAACCGCCCCGAAGCAAGGCCTCGGGGCGGTTCCGCCGTCCTTGGAGAATGAGTTCAGGCGGCTTCGGCGGCTTCGCTCGGATCGCGCAGCACGTAGCCGCGGCCCCATACCGTCTCGATGTAGTTCTCGCCTCCGCATGCGCTCGAAAGTTTCTTGCGCAGCTTGCAGATGAACACGTCGATGATCTTGAGTTCAGGCTCGTCCATCCCGCCATAAAGGTGGTTGAGGAACATTTCCTTGGTCAGCGTGGTGCCCTTGCGCAGCGACAGCAGCTCGAGCATCGCGTATTCCTTGCCGGTCAGATGGACCCGCGCGGAGTCGACCTCGACCGTCTTGGCATCGAGATTGACCGCCAGCTTGCCGGTCCGGATGACCGATTGCGAATGACCTTTCGACCGCCGCACCACGGCATGGATGCGCGCGACGAGTTCGTCGCGGTGGAACGGCTTGGTGACATAATCGTCGGCGCCAAACCCGAAGCTGCGGATCTTGCTGTCCATCTCGGCAATGCCCGACAAAATCAGCACCGGGGTCTGCACTTTGGCCACCCGCAGCTTTTTCAGCACATCATAGCCATGCATGTCGGGCAGATTCAGATCGAGCAGGATAATATCGTAGTCGTACAGTTTGCCCAGGTCCAAGCCCTCTTCGCCCAAGTCGGTCGGATAGACATTGAAACCTTCTGTGGTGAGCATGAGCTCGATCGCCTTGGCGGTCGTTGGTTCGTCCTCGATCAGCAGCACGCGCATTGGGAAGCCCCCCGTTTGATCCTCTCGGTAACGACCCGTTCACGGGTGTTGACCGGAATTAACCACGCCGGTTGTCAACGAAAAAGGTTAATTGTTTGTGAAAGGGGGCGAGCCCAACCGGCTGAGTCTTTTGGGTAACAGGTACTTTTTGCGGGCGCGGGGCGGGCCAGCGCGTTAAGCGACGCGGGCGAGCCGCTTCTGTCGCCGCCTCTGGACCGAGCTGCCGATGCCGATCGCCTCACGGTATTTCGCCACCGTCCTGCGTGCCAGGTCGAAACCCTTTTCCCTCAGCATGTCCACCAGCTTGTCGTCTGACAGCACGTCGTCGGTATCCTCGCCCTCGCACAACGCCCGAATTTGCGCCTTGACGGCTTCGGCCGAGACCGAGCCTTCGCCATCGACGGCCGCCACTCCGCTGGTGAAGAAATACTTGAGCTCAAACGTGCCCCGCTCGCAGTGCAGATATTTGTTGCTGGTAACCCGGCTGACGGTGCTTTCGTGCATTTCGATGGCGTCCGCGATCGCACGCAAGGTCAACGGACGGAGTTCAGCAACGCCACGGCGGAAGAACCCGTCCTGCTGCTTGACGATCTCGCCGGCCACTTTGAGTATCGTCTTGTGCCGCTGGTCGAGCGCCTTGAGCAGCCAGTTGGCGTCCACCAGCTTCTCGCTCAGCCATTGCCGCGATGCCTTGTCGGTGCACCCGCTACGCAGTTCCACGTAATAGCTGCGATTGATGATCAACCGCGGCAAGGTGGTTTCGTTGAGCGCGATATCCCACCCGCCGGCACAGGACGCGACGAGGATATCGGGGGTTATCGGCGCCCGCTCGCTGGTGCCGAACTTGAGTCCGGGCTTGGGATCGTACGCGCGCAGTTCGCCGAGCATGTCGGCAAAGTCCTCGTCATCGACGTCGCACAGGCGCTTGAGCCGGGCGAATTCGCCGCGCGCGACCAGATCGAGATTTTCGATCAGCTGCGCCATGCAGGGATCGTAGCGGTCAGCCTCCTTCGCCTGCAGCGCCAGGCATTCAGCAAGCGTGCGCGCGCCCACGCCCGTGGGGTCGAGCGTCTGGATGAGCGCCAGCGCCTGTTCGACCGATGCCAGCGGCACGCCCAGGTCGCCCGCCACTTCGCGCAAGGGCGCCTGGAGATAGCCGGCCTCGTCCAGCAAGCCCGCCAGATGCCGCGCAATCAAGCCGATGTGGGGATCGCGGGTGGCGCTGCCGATTTGTCCCTCGAGATGTTCGGCGAGCGTGGGATCGTCGTCGCTGCGCTCATCGATGCCGGGTCCCGCTTCGCTCCCCGCCGAGCCCCCGCTGGCCGACCAGTCACCGGTGTCACGGTCCCGGTCAAGCGTCGACGGATCGAGGTCGAGGGGGGCATCGGCCTCGCCCGCACCCCGCGCGATAAGCTGGTCCGCCGTCGGCTCCGGCAGTGGTTCGTCGCTAGACGATGCATTGCTGACCGGCTGCTCCATCGCCAAGTCGCCTGCGTCGAGCAGCGGATTAGTCTCCAGCGCCTCGCCGATGAAGGCCTCGATCTCGAGGTTGGACAGCGCCAGCAGCTTGATCGCCTGCTGCAGTTGCGGCGTCATCACCAGCGACTGGCTCTGGCGAAGGTCTAGGCGCGGACCCAGCGCCACCGGTCAACCTTCGAAGAAACGGGGTATCACAGCTCGAAACTTTCGCCGAGATACAGCCGGCGCACGTTCTCGTCCGCCACGAGCGCTTCCGGGCTTCCCGCGAACAGTACCTGTCCGCCATAGATGATGCACGCGCGATCGACGATATCGAGCGTCTCGCGGACGTTGTGATCGGTGATCAGGACGCCGATGCCGCGGCGCTTGAGGTCTTTGACAAGCTCGCGGATGTCTCCGATCGATAGCGGATCGATACCGGCAAAAGGCTCATCCAGCAGCATGATCGATGGGCTGGCCGCCAGCGCGCGGGCAATCTCGCAGCGCCGCCGCTCGCCTCCCGACAGCGCCATCGCCGGGCTGTCACGCAGCCGGGTGATATGGAATTCCTCGAGCAGCCTTTCGAGAGCCGCCTCGCGGGTGGGCTTGTCGGGCTCGACCATTTCGAGCACGCAGCGGATGTTCTGTTCGACCGTCATGCCGCGAAAGATGCTGGTTTCCTGAGGCAGATAGCCCAGCCCGAGGATCGCACGGCGGTACATCGGCAGCTTGGTGACATCGACCCCGTCCATCAGGATCCGGCCCGAATCCGGCCGCACCAGTCCCATGATCGAATAAAAACAAGTCGTCTTGCCCGCCCCGTTGGGGCCAAGCAGGCCGAGCACTTCGCCTTTCCCGACGGTCAGCGAAATGTCGGTCAGCACCGCCCGCTTGTCATAGCTCTTGGCGATCGAGATAACCTCGAGCCCGCCCTGAGGGATCGGCGGCGCGGCATTGAAGGGCTCAGCCATCTTCTCGGCCAGCGGGGCATCATCGAGCGGATGGTCTTCGAGCGCAGTCATCGCGGGCGACTTAGCATGCTTGTCTGGTGTTTGAAGCCCGGTTGGCAAGAATCGTGCATGCTCGTCCAATTCGCGATTCATCGCCCAGGCCCAGGTATCGTTAGCGCTCTTGCCAGGGCGAACCGGCAGTGAGATAGTCCCGACCGGAGAACAAGGGAGAAAGCGCGTGGAAAAAGCGCTACACAGGGCGGCTGCTGCACACGACACCCCGCGCAAGCTCGATTGGGGCAAGCGCATGAGCGACCATGTCGCTTATGCGCTGCTGGCTTATACCGGCCTCCAAATCTTCGTGACCATGGGTGCGCTCAACACCGGACACGGTTCGGTGCTGCCGTATTTCGCTCTCATCGTGCTGGTGGCGGCGATCATTCCCGGCTGCCGCTACATGGAAAAGCGGTGGGAAGAACTCGGTGACGTCGAAGCCGGCGATCCATCCTATGCTGGCGCTTTCCGGCGCGACGCGATGACCCTGTGGGTCTGCGCCATTGGGCTGCCGTTCCTGCTAACCTATGGCTACAAGGCGGTCATGAGCCTGATCTAGGCCACTGGATTATCGGTGCCGTGGATCAGGTCACGGCGCCACGGCCCTTTGAGCAGCCACGCGATGCATAGCACCGCTGCGAGCACGTTGGCGATTGGATAGCTCCACCACACGCCAAGAACGCCGAGCGGTGTCGCCAGCGCCAGCAGCCATGCCGCAGGCATCTGGAAAGCGTACTGCATGACCAGCGAGATCGTCATCGCCTGGCGCGTACTCCCGGCGCCGCGGAACACGCCGTTCAACACTTGCGGCAAAGCCAGCACGCCCAGAAACGGTGCGAAGATATAGCAGAAGGTCACCGCCTCGCGCACGACGTCCGGCTGACGTGGCGCGAGCGCGCGCATCAGGGGCGCGGCGACCGGGATCAGCAGCAGGCCGACTGCGGTGAAGCCGAGAAACCCCAGCCAACCCGCGACACGAGCGCCCTGCATCGCCCGCTCGGTCTGCCCTGCGCCAATGTTCTGGCCGATCACCGCGCTGGTGGCGATCGACAGCCCCATCATCGGCACGAACCAGAAGAACAACAGCCGCGTCCCGATTCCATAAGCCGCCAGACCGGTGGTGCCGAATCGTGCGGCGAGGCTCATCAACAGCAGCGAGCCGAAGGTGCGCGCGCCCTGCTCGACCGAGGCAGGCAGGCCAAGGCCAAGCGCCCGGCGGATATGGCCCCCGTCGGGGCGGAACGACTTCCGCTTGAGATGCAGGGTCGAACGGCCGCTCAGCATGTGATGCACGAGCGCGGCAAACGCGCCGGTCTGGGCAATGACCGTTGCGGTTGCGGCGCCCGCCACCCCCATTCCCGCACCGAAAATCAGCAGCGGGTCGAGCGCGGCGTTCACGATCACGGCGCCGAGCATGACCTTCATCGCGAAGCGCACCTCACCTGCTGACTGCAGCATTGCCTGCAGCGCCAGGAAAGCGAACATCGGCACCAGCCCCAGGTATGTGACTGACAGGTATTGCCAAGTCAGGTCGAATACGTCTCCGCTGACCCCGATCAGACGCAGCGTCGAGGGCGCCAGGGCGTAACCTGCGGCCGCGAACAGCGCCCCGACCGTGATCACGGTTACCAGCGTCTGCGCGGCAACGTGGTCGGCTGCGTCCTTATTCCCGGCGCCCATGTTCTGCGCGATCAGGACTGCTCCGGCGGTCGACAGGCCGCTGCCGAGCGATAGCAGCAACTGGAACAGCGGCCCGCTCGCGGCCACCGCCGCAATCGCGTCGGCACCGAGCCGGCCAACGAACCAGGCGTTGATCAATTGGTGAACCGATTGGGCTAGATTGGCCGCGGTGATCGGCGCCGCAACGCGCAGTAGCACGCCGAGCAGCGACCCTTGGGTCATGTCGATCCTGCCCGCCATAGCGCGCTTTGCTATCGCTCGCCGGGCAGAGGCGCCAGCGGTTTCAGGCCGCCGCCTTGGCTCGCTCGATCGCTTCCAGCACGATGGCGCGGGCGTCCGCCGCATCGCCCCACTCGCCGACCCGCACCCACTTGTCGGGCTCAAGATCCTTGTAGTGGGTGAAGAAGTGCTCGATCTGCTGCAGCACGATCGACGGAAGGTCCTGCCGTTCACCGACGTCGGAGTAGTATGGGAACGTGGTGTCCACCGGCACGCACACCAGCTTTTCGTCCCCGCCGTGTTCGTCCTCCAGGCGGAGCACACCGATCGGCCGGGCCCGCACCACGCAGCCGGCGATGAAGGGCGAGCGAGCGATCACCAGCGCATCGAGCGGATCGCCGTCGGGCGACAAGGTATGCGGCACGAATCCGTAGTTCGCCGGATACCGCATCGGGGTGTGGAGGATGCGATCGACGAATAGCGCGCCGCTTTTGGCGTCGAACTCGTACTTCACCGGCTCCCCGCCGGTCGGCACTTCGATGATGACGTTGAGGCTCTCGGGCGGATTATCGCCCGTCGGAATAAATTCGATACGCATGCCGCGCCCCTAGTCCGCCAGCGCGCCGTTGGCGAGGCGGTAAATGCCCGCTAGGCTGCCGGCAACGGTGCCCCAAGGCGCCAACGCAGGAGAGAGCACGATGCACGTAGGCCTGGCCACCGGGTTCGCCAAACAAGGGCGCACCAGCGGATCCGATGCGGATTTCATCCACGAGGAAGTCGAAAACCTGGTCCTGGCCGAACAGCTCGGCTTCGATTCGGTGTGGATTACCGAGCATCATTTCACCGATTATTCGATGTCGAACGATCCGTTGCAGCTGCTGACGTATATCGCGGCGAAGACGCGGCATGTGAAACTGGGAACGCAGTGCATCATCGTGCCGTGGCACAATCCGGCGCGGCTGGCGGAAAAGATCATCAACCTCGACATCCTGTCGAACGGCCGGGCGATCCTCGGCTTTGGCGGCGGGTTGGCGCAGCATGAATTCGCCGGCCTCGGCATCGACATGGGCAAGAGCCGCGCGCTCTATAACGAGATGCTCGAGGTCGTGTGCACCGCGCTCGAAACCGGCGTGATCGAGGGCGATGGCGCGTTCGGCAAGATTGCCCGCAGCACGCTGCGCCCGGCGCCGATCAAGAGCTTCGAAGGGCGCAAGTTCTGTGGCTCGCTGTCGGGCAGTTCGATGTACAGCGCCGCCAGGATGGGCTGCGGCAACATGGTTCTGATGCTGCCCCAGCGCGGCAAGGACGCCGCACCTGACCGCTACACCGAGGTGTGGAAGGAAGTGAACGGCACCGATTCGAACCCGCCGCCGCCGATGCTGAGCGGCAACTACTATATCGACGACAACGCCGACTTCGCTGAGGAGCAGGGCCGCAAGTATCTCGGCAACACGATGCGGGCGGCAATCAGGAACTACGGCCTCGACACGCCGGGCGTGTTCCCAACGATCAAGGGCTACGAACATTACGAAAACATGGTCTTGGCCCCCGAAGCGATCGAACCGTACATCGACGACTTCTCCAAAGGCGTCGTCGCGGGCACCCCACAGATGATCCTCGAACGTTTGTGGGAGCTGAAGGAAATTTTCCGCCCGCAGGGCTTATTCCCGCATGTCTACTTCGGCGGGATGCCCAAGGAGGAGGCGCGCAAGAACATCCACTTGTTCGCCAAGACGGTCCTTCCGGAACTGAAAAGCTGGGAGGCTGAAACCTCGATTGACGACCGGTTCCTCGAAGCCGCGGAGTAGCCGCGAACGCTAACCCGACGAGCCCGCGAGCACATTGATGGTGAACGCGATCACGCCGATGTTGAACAAGAACGCGGCCAACGATTGCAGCATCACGACTCGGCGGAACACCGATAGCGTGACATTTACGTCCGAGGTCGAGAACGCCATTGCGACGTTGAAGGAAAAATAGGCGAAATCGACATAACTCGGCAGCGGCGTTCCAGGGAACTCCAGCCCACCGGTATCGCCTCCGTTATTGCTTTGCCGCGAATAAAACGCGTGCGCATAGTGCAGGGCGTAGATCGCGTTGGCGAATGTCCAGATCAGAATGAGCGTGGCAAACAGCTTCGTCAGCGCGAGCCACGATCCCTTGCGCGCTTCGGGCATCTCGCCGGTGATCGCCGCCATCACCACCAGCGTCAGCAAGGTCGTGAACAAGAGTACCAACACGCGGTTGGCGTCGTTAGCCTGCGAGTGCGCTCGCATCATCCCGGCGGTGTGCCCAGCCAGCAGCGGGGCGAGCGAGGCCAGAAACACCACGGCCGCGACATCGAAACTGGTTGCCAGCGCATCGGCCCACGAGCTCCCTGGAACGGCGCCTCGATAGACAAAATACCCGAGCACCAGCAGGATCACGAACACCACGAAGCGTAGCGGCGCTATCCGTTTGCCGATATCGATCGCGGATTCTCGACGGTGCTGCGTCATCGTTTCGTCTCTAGCCTCAGGGCAGTGGCTGCGCGAGCCTCAAATCCTCCCGCCGGGCCGCAGGGTTATCCGACCGTCCGCGGCGCCAGCAACCGGTCGAGCGGCTGCTCGCCGGCCCCCGCGGGCTCGATCCACGGATAGCGCAGCCCGCCATGGTACGCGATCGGCACGGTCGCCACCGCGTCACCGCGCTTGACGAGCAAGGCGATTATAGTTTGGCGATCCTTGGCGGCGCTGATCGCAGCGCGCATCACGTCATGGCTGTACGCCCGGCCGTTGACCGCGACCACTTGCGCGCCATTGACCAGGCCTGCCGCGAACGCCGGGCCGTCCCACTGCACGCTCGTCACCCGGCCCGCCCGGTCCAACGTCATGCCCAGCGAATGGGTCAGCGACAACGACCCGGCGGAGTCGGCGATTTCCTTGTCCCATGGATTGGGCACTTCATGAAACACCAGCCGATAACCCGCCGCCTCGATACCCTGGAGCGGCGCGGGCTGGTCCGGACTTTGGATGCGCGCCGCAAAAAAGCCGCGCCAGTCGTAGGGCGCCAGGGCGGCGAGCGCGGCAATGACGTCATCCAGTTCGTAGGTGGTCTGCCCGAGGTCGTTTCCGCCGAAGAACGCGCGCGCGAAATCGTCCAGCCCGCGCCTGCCGCCGGTTCGCTGGCGCAGGATCTGGTCGGCCTCGAGCCATACGAGTGCGGCCTCGCGGTAATAATCGCTGGCGCGGGTCAGGCTCGGCCACACTTTCGCTTCACGGTAGGCCACCAATGGCTCCGCAGTGGTGTCTTCGACCGAGCGCCACCGGCGCCCGGGCATCGCGGCATAGCTGGCGGCGCTGGTGGCGATTTCGGCCAGCACCATGTCCTTGCTCTGGATACCCGAGCGGGCGCCCAGCACCATGCCCCAGAATTGGGTCTGTCCTTCGTAAACCCACAGCAGGTCGGTCTGGACCGGCTGGCGAAAATCGGGTGCCCACAGCCGCGCCGGCACCTTGAACTTGCCGTTCCAGCTGTGAACGAATTCGTGCGCCACGACGCGCAGATCGGTCGCATTGAGAGCAGGGAGCCGGTAACTGCTGGGCGAAGCCTGCATTTCGGCGCTGCGCTGGTGTTCGGTCCCGATCGCGTAAAAATTGTCGCTCAGGGCCATCAACAAGTCGTAGTGGTCGAAGTGCCGCCCGCCGAATAACGCGGTTGCTTCGCGCACCAGCTTGCGATGTGCTTCGATCAGTTCGGGGGTTGCCGCCAGATCCTTCGCGTCGTCGGCAAAGGTATCGAGCCGCACCTCGCCGCCCAGGTCCCAACGGCGGAAATTGCGCCCCGCGAACAGCGGCGAGTCGGCCAGAGTCGCAAAGTCGGTTTCGGCGAAAGTGTGAGTGTCGCCGACCACGGCTTCTCCATCGAGCGCCGTCGCGGCCTGCCAGCCCGCGGGCAGCGTAACGCTGGGCCGAACCCTCACCTGGCGAACGTAATGGCCCGCGGGATAGAGCGCGACGCGATCCCACTGCAGGTCGAACATCGCGGGATTGGCCAGCACTTGCCCTTCGGAACTTTGCAGCGCTCCGGCATAAGTCAGCTGAACCGTGATCGTGGCCGCGTTCGCGGGTAGTTCGACATGAAACGCAAACGGTTCGGCGGGATCGCGACGCCATTTCAGCGGCTGGCTTCCAGCGCGGAACCGCAGTTCGCTGAGCTGCACCATGCGCCCCGTCGCAGAGTGGTTTCCCGGCCGCCATTGCGGATAGAGCAGGGTTATCTGCCGACGGCCCGCGGCCACCGGGATGACTTCAGTCACCCTCAAGATCGCTCGCAGCGGATCGGTCGCATCAACATCGAGCGTGAGCGTGCCCGGATAGGGCACATCGCTGGGCGGGGGGATGGTGTCCGCGATCGGTACCGCCCTTGGCTTCGAGCGGACGAGGGCGTCCTGGGCAAGCGCCGGCCCTGCCAGGAGCAGAAGGAGGGCGGAGAGGGCGACCAACGCGTCCGTCGTTCGGCGGCGCAGAATGTCGAACAAGACACGAGGGCGGGTCATCGCTTTGTCGATGGCAAATACGCGCGCTGTAGGACAGCGAAGATTTCGGCGCCTTTGCGGCAGCGGCGAATTCGCGTTAAGCGCGCGGCCAATGAGCAGGCCCCAATGACCCGGATCGAAACCCCCCGCCCCATCCGCGGCACGCAGGATATCTTCGGTGCCGAGGCCGAGGCGTTCGCGTTCGTGGTCGAGACGTTCGAGCGCGTGCGCAAGCTGTACCGCTTTCGCCGGATCGAGATGCCGGTGTTCGAAAAGACCGAGGTGTTCTCCCGCTCGCTCGGCGAAACAACCGACGTGGTGAGCAAAGAAATGTACTCGTTCCTCGACCGCGGCGAGGAATCGTTGACCCTGCGGCCCGAGTTCACCGCCGGGATCGCGCGTGCCTACTTGACTGGCGGGTGGCAGCAGTACATTCCGCTCAAGGTCGCCACGCATGGCCCGCTGTTCCGCTACGAACGCCCGCAAAAGGGCCGCTACCGCCAGTTCCACCAGCTCGACGCCGAGATCATCGGTGCGGCCGAACCGCAGGCGGACGTCGAATTGCTGGCGATGGCCGATCAGCTGCTCAAGGAATTGGGCATTGCAGACGGAGTGACCCTGCAACTCAACACGCTGGGCGACGGCGACAGCCGCGAGGCATGGCGCGCGGCGCTGGTCGAATACTTCCGCAATGCCCGCGATGCCCTGAGCGAGGATTCGCAGGAGCGGCTGGAAAAGAACCCGCTTCGCATCCTCGACAGCAAGGACCCACGCGACCGGGCGCTGGTCCACGATGCGCCGCGGGTCGACGATTTCCTCAGCGGCGACGCCGAGCGGTATTTCATCGCGGTGTGCAACGGGCTCGACGCGGCGGGCGTCAACTGGAACCGCGATCCGACATTGGTGCGCGGGCTCGACTACTACCGCCACACCGCGTTCGAGTTCATCACCGACCGGCTCGGCGCGCAAGGCACCGTGCTTGGGGGCGGGCGCTATGACGGGCTGATCGAGCAGCTTGGCGGCCCGCACACGCCGGCAGTGGGGTGGGCCGCGGGAATCGAGCGGCTGGCGATGCTGGTGGGCGCGCAGGCTGACACAGTGCCTAGCGCCGTCGTGGTAGTGGAAGACGATCTGGCGCAGATGGCTGGATATAAGGCGTTGTCCGCGCTGCGCCGGGCAGGGATCGATGCCGAAATCGTAGCGTCGGGCTCCCGGCGAAAACGGTTTGACAAGGCAGTCAAGATCGGCAGCCGAATTCTGGTGATCGCCGATGCGCACAACGAGTTGCCGGTCCTTGACGTGCGCAGTTCCGCTGACGGCGAACTCGAGGCACGGGTCCGCGGGATCGTCGACGTCATCACATGAACATCCCCGATGACCGCCTCCGCCAGCTCGCCAACCGTTTCGCCGAGCTTGAAGCGCGGCTTGCTTCCGGTCAGCTTGAGAGCGAGGCATTTATCGCGGCCTCGCGCGACTATTCGGAGCTCGAGCCGGTCGCCAAGGCGGCCGAGGACTTGCGGTCGATGCGGGCCGAGGTCGCCGAGCTGTCGGCGCTGACCGAGGACCCCGAAATGGGTGCCCTCGCGCGCGAGGAGCTGGGTGTTTTGCGCGACCGGCTGCCTGAAGCCGAGCATCGCCTGTCGCTCGCCATGCTGCCGCGCGACAGCGCCGACATGCGTCCGGCGATGTTGGAAATCCGCGCCGGCACCGGGGGTGACGAAGCGGCGCTGTTCGCCGGCGACCTCTACCGCATGTACGAACGCTATGCCGCCGAGCAGGGCTGGCGGATCGAGCCTGTCAGCGTCGCCACCACCGAGATCGGCGGGATCAAGGAGCTGGTGGCGGAAATCGCCGGCACCGGGGTGTTCGCCAAGCTCAAATTCGAGAGTGGCGTCCACCGGGTCCAGCGCGTCCCGGTGACCGAAAGCGGCGGGCGCATCCATACCTCCGCCGCGACCGTCGCGGTGCTGCCCGAACCGACCGAGGTCGATGTCCAGATCGAGGACAAGGATTTGCGGATCGACATCTACCGCGCGAGCGGCGCAGGGGGCCAGCACGTCAACAAGACAGATTCGGCGGTCCGCCTGACGCATTTGCCAACGGGCATCGTTGTGGCGATGCAGGACGAACGCAGCCAGCACCGCAACCGTGCCAAGGCGATGGCCGTGCTGCGGACCCGCATCTACGAAAAGATGCGCAGCGAAGCGCACGGCGCCGAGGCCGAGGCGCGCCGCGCCATGGTCGGCAGTGGCGACCGGTCGGAGCGCATCCGCACTTACAATTTCCCTCAGGGCCGGGTCACCGACCACCGCATCGGCCTGACCCTGCACAAGCTCGACGAAGTGCTCGCCGGAACCGCGCTGGGCGAATTGATCGACGCCCTGATCGCCGAGGACCAGGCCAAGCGCCTTGCCGCGATGGACGCGTGACCACGGTCGCGCAGGCGCTGCGGGACACGGCCGCGCGGCTTGAGGCGACGTCGGACACGGCCCGACTCGATGCGGAACTGCTGATGGCGCACGCGCTGGGTGTCAGCCGCTCGAAGATGTTGCTGCGAGATTTCGACGAGCCGGTTCCGCCGCCATTCGCTGCTCTGGTGGACCGGCGGGCGCGGCACGAACCCGTCGCCTACCTAGTCGGTGCGCAGGAATTCTTCGGCCGCGAGTTTCGGGTTACGCCAGCGGTGCTGATCCCGCGTCCCGACAGCGAGACGACCGTGGCGGCGGCGCTCGACGAATGTCCCGCGCCCCGCCGTGTGCTTGATTGCGGTGTCGGTTCGGGCGCGCTGCTGTTGACGGTCCTGGCCGAGCGTCCCGGCGCTCTCGGTGTGGGGATTGATCGGTCCGCCGGCGCGGTGGCGGTCGCGGCGGATAACGCGGCCCGGCTGGGGCTGGCCGATCGGGCGACGCTGGCGGTGGCCGACTGGCTCGTGTCGGGCTGGGCCACTCAGCTCGGACGCTTCGACTTGATTCTCGCCAACCCGCCCTATGTTGAGGACGACGCGTCGCTCGATCCCGACGTCCGCGAGTGGGAGCCGGGCGGGGCGCTGTTCGCCGGGCCCGACGGGCTCGACGCTTACCGCGCCTTGATCCCGCAACTGCGCGCGCTTCTCGCGTCCGACGGCGTGGCGGTGGTGGAAATCGGCGCAAGCCAAGGCGATGCGATCGCGGCTGTGGCGCGGGCCGCGGGTTTCACCAGCGAATTGCGCTGCGATCTTGCCACGCGGCCGCGCGCGGTTATCCTGCGATTAGGACTTGGCAGATAGGGTGCAAGCCACTAGTTAATGCGTAGGCCAGCGGTGGACCGGCGATTGCCGCCACCGGGCCTAAACTCCAACATTTGCCTAGGGAACCGGCGAAAAAAGCCGGCGGAGCACGCAGATGGAGGGCCACGGTCGCGTCAAAACGGGCGCGCCGGAGGGGTGATGCGACCGGCACCAGCCGGTCCTAGTTGAGGAAAGCGAAATTTTCCTTTGAATCAAAATCGTAACAACAACCGTCGGCGTGGCCGCGGCAGTAGCAATCGTAATGGCCAGAGTGGCGGCGGCAGTCAGGGCAATCGGATCGATAGCCGTGCGCGCGGCAATGCGCCGCAGATGCTCGAGAAGTATCGCAAGCTGGCGCACGATGCGTCGCTCAACGGTGATCGGGTTCAGACCGAATACTACCTGCAGTTCGCCGATCACTACTTCCGGGTAGTGGCCGACAGCCGGACCCAGCGCGACGATCAGCGCCCCCGCCAGCCAGGCGAGCGTGAACCCTCGTCGCAGGACTATGAATTCGACGATGAGGACGACATGGCCGAAATGGGCCGCCCGAACGTCTACCAGCCGCGTCGCGACCGCGACGACGAGCCCTCGCAACAGGAAGGCGAGCCGGCGGCCGACAACGAGCAGGCCGAAGACGTCGTCGAGGATGCCAACCCGTTCGTTCGCGATGAGCGCGAGCGCCGGCCGCGCCAGCGCAACCGCAACGGCGGCGCCCGCAATGGCGCAGTGAACAACGACGAAGCTGCTCCTGAAGAAGGACCAAGCGAGGACTCGGGCGGATTCGACCCCGGAATCCTCCCGCCGTCGATCGCGCGCGACGTAGAGGTCGAGGGCAGTGTGGCTCCCCGCCCGCGCCGTACCCGCCGGCCCCGCACCGAAGACAAAGGTGACGAGGCGATCGAAGCCGTCGGCTGAGCGCTAGCACCAGGCCGTAATGGACCGGATCGGCCCTGTGGCCAGTGGGCTGCGCGCGCGGCTTGCCTTGGCCAAATGGCCGCGGCTCTCGGCGCTCGCGCTGGGTTTTCTTTCGGCGGTCGGCTTCCAGCCGCTCGCGCTGTGGCCCGTGGCGCTGCTGGCGATGGCCGGGTTCGCGGTGCTGCTCGCCGATGCTCCCGACCTCAGGCGCGCCGCGCTGCTCGGGTGGTTGTTTGGATGGGCCCATTTCACGTTCGGCAACAACTGGATCGCAACCGCCTTCACGTATCAGGCGGCGATGCCCGCGGCGCTCGGATGGGCGGCGGTGCCGCTGCTGGCGATCTACCTGGCGGCCTATCCCGCCGTCGCGGCGCTGGGAGCGCGTGCGATCGCCGGCCGAGGCCTGGACAACGCGTTCGTGTTCGCCTTGGCCGGATGCTGGACCGTCAGCGAGATGCTTCGCGCGCGGGTCTTTACCGGCTACGCATGGAACCCGTTCGCGATGATCCTGCTGGGACCGTCCGACCGCCCTGGATTGGCGGCGCTGGCGCCGTGGATGGGCACTTACGCCTTGTCCGGCATCGCGGTGTTGCTGGCGGCGGGCATCGCCGTGCTCGCGGTGCGGGGCAAGTGGCGCCACCTCGCCGCGGTTGGCGTGCTGCTGGTCGCCGCGATGTACCTCCCCGCGCCGCAAACGCGCGACGGCCCGATCGCGTTCACGATCGTCCAGGCCGACCTGACGCAGCAGCGACTGGAAGATCCGGCGCTTTACGAAGCCAACTTCGCCCGCCTCGCGCAATTGTCGCGGCCGCTCCGGCCGGGCCCGCCGCGCGTGGTGCTGTGGCCCGAATCCGGGCTCGTCGATTACTTGCGGCCCGGCTATCCGCAGCGCCTCTACCGCGCGACGACTGCGTTCGGTGATCCCGCGCTGGCGCGGCGGCGTCTCGCGCGGGTGATCGGGCCGGGCAGCTTGCTGATGAGCGGCACGGTCGACCTCGAGCTGCGCGGCGAGCGTGTCGTCGGCGCTTACAACGCGGTGACCGCCATTGGCGATGACGGCGCGATTCGCGGCGGTTATGCCAAAGCGCATCTGGTGCCGTACGGTGAGTATCTGCCGCTGCGCCCGTTGCTCGAACCGCTTGGGCTCAGCCGTTTGGTGCCCGGCGCGCTTGATTTCCTGCCCGGTTCCGGCGCCCGCACGCTCAACCTCGGGGCTTATGGCCGCGCGGCGGTCCAGGTATGTTACGAGATCGTATTCTCGGGTGAAGTCGTCGAGCGCGGGTCTCGCCCCGATTACCTGTTCAACGATTCGAACGACGGGTGGTTCGGCACGTTCGGACCGCCCCAGCATCTTGCGCAGGCTCGCTTGCGCGCGATCGAGGAAGGCCTCCCGGTGCTGCGCTCGACCACCACCGGGGTCAGCGCGCTGATCGATCCGCACGGTGTGGTCCAGCGTTTCCTGCCGCAACACGCGGTGGCGCGCATCGACGGCCGCATCCCCGCCGCACTGCCGCCGACGCCATTCGCCCGCCTGGGGAATGGCCTCGGGCTTGCATGGGCGATGCTTTTCCTTGGCTTGGCCGGCGTTGCCATGCGCCGACGGTCAAGTTAGGGACGCCGCCTAATTCTCGTCATCATCAAGGTACCCCATGCGCCAGAACTATCTGTTCACGTCCGAGAGCGTGTCCGAAGGCCACCCGGACAAAGTCTCCGACCAGATTTCCGATGCGATCGTCGACCTATTCCTGTCCAAGGATCCGGAAGCGCGCATTGCCTGCGAGACGCTGACCACCACCCAGCTGGTGGTGCTGGCGGGCGAAATCCGCGGCAAGGGCATCATGGACGAGGCCGGAAACTGGGCCCCGGGCGTCGAGCAGGAAGTCGAGCAGGCGGTTCGCGATACCGTGAAACGGATCGGCTATGAGCAGGACGGTTTCCACTGGCGGACGCTGCGGTTCGAGAACAACCTGCACCCTCAGTCGGCGCATATCGCGCAAGGCGTGGATGCGAGCGGCAACAAGGATGAGGGCGCGGGCGACCAGGGGATCATGTTCGGCTACGCAGCCGACGACACCCCCGACCTGATGCCGGCGACGCTGTATTACAGCCACAAGATCCTCGAGCAGATGGCGGCCGACCGCCATTCGGGGGCCGCGCCGTTTCTCGAACCCGACACCAAGAGCCAGGTCACGCTGCGCTACGAAGGCAGCAAGCCAGTCGCCGCGACCGCCATCGTGGTCTCGACCCAGCACGGCAAAGGCTACGACGTGGGCGACAAAGAAACCGAGCTCCACGCCTACGTTAAGCGCGTGATCGCTGGAGTCATCCCGGCCGCGCTGCTCAGCGACGAGACCGTCTATCACATCAACCCGACCGGCAGCTTCGAGATCGGAGGGCCCGACGGTGATGCCGGCCTGACCGGGCGCAAGATAATCGTCGATACCTACGGCGGCGCGGCCCCGCACGGCGGCGGCGCGTTTAGCGGCAAGGACCCGACCAAGGTCGACCGCTCGGCCGCCTACATCACTCGTTACCTGGCCAAGAACATCGTCGCTGCTGGCCTCGCCCAGCGCTGCACGATTCAGCTCGCCTACGCGATCGGGGTGTCAAAGCCGCTGTCGCTTTATGTCGATACGCATGGCACCGGGACGGTCGGCGACGAAGTGCTCGAAGCGGCCATCGGCCGGATCGAAAAGCTCGGTGGACTGACCCCGCGCGGCATCCGAACGCATCTCGGCCTCAACAAGCCGATCTATCAGAAAACCGCCTCTTACGGCCACTTCGGGCGCAAGGCGGAAGGCGACTTTTTCCCGTGGGAGAAGACCGACTTGGTCGACGACCTCAAGGCCGCCGTCGTCACCTAGGCAAACTCGGCGGCCGGAGTTTCGCGCACCGCCGCCAGGTCGCGTTTGAGGTGCCGGGCGGCGAGCAGATAATGCGCGCCCGCCCAGAAGTAGAGCAGGGCACCGATCGCGAGCGCGTAGACCAGCGCCTGGCTCGCGCCGTAGAGCGGCGCCAGGCGATCGCTCAGCACGCCCACCATGACGGTGCCGAGCCCTTGCCCGATCAGGCCGTAGATCGCGTTGAGCAGCGCGTACCCGGTCGCGCGCATGCGTGAATGCATCAGGTTTTGGAATACCCCGAAGGTAACGCCGAGGTAGGCGTACTGGAAGACCGCGCCGATGCTGATCAGCGCCAACATCGGTACGAGCGCGGTCTGCAGTATCCCGGCAATGTAGAGCGCGCCGCCAACGATCAGCGCGAAGCCCGGGACCAACGCGTAGGCGGCGGGGTTGCGCGCGCCGAGCGCGTCGGCAATCCGTCCGCCGCCGAGCACCGCGATGGCGCCGGGCAGGCTGCCGATCAGCCCCGAGAGCAGCCCGGCCTGCGCCAGCGGCAAGCCGAACTTGCGCGTCAGCAGGATTACCAGAAAGGCGTTGAGCCCGAAGCCGACCATCGAAGCGAGCGTCGACCCGAATAACAACTGGCGCGCGCTGGGGAGGCCGAACAGCCGTCCGGCCACTGCCCTGATCGGCGGCACTGCGGTGCTCGCCTCGGCATCGTAACGCCCGCGCGGCGGCTCGGCGATCAGCAGCCAGGCGAGCAGCGCAAGCACCAGCCCCGGCACCGTCGCGACCAGGAAGGCCGTCCGCCAGCCATATTCCTGGCCGATCCAGCCGCCCCCGGCCGAGCCGAGAAAGGCGCCGACCGGCGGAGCCAGCAAAAGCACCGACATCGCCGTGGCCCGCCGGCTGGGCGGGAAGAAATCGGCGACGATCGATTGGTTGGCGGGCAGTCCCACCGCCTCACCCACCCCGACCCCGATGCGCGCCAGCAGCAGGCCGGTGAAGCTGGAGACGAACCCGCACAGCGCGGTCGCGATCGACCACAGCAGGGTGCCGACCGCCACCAGCGTAATCCGCGACCCGCGCTCGGCGTAACGGGCAACGACGATCGCGAGCGTCACGTTGAGGACCGAGAACGCCAGCCCGGTCATCAGCCCGACTTGCGTGTCGCTGAGGCCGAATTCGCGCTGGATCGGAATCGCCAGCACGTTGAGCACGATGCGGTCGGCAAACCCGACGATGTAGATCGCGGTCAGGATGGCCAGCGCCAGCCACGGGGCATCGCGGCGCAACTTCATGATTTCGCGGGCGTGTGTGAAAATTGCGCGAGGCGATCCAGTTCAGCCCGACGCAACGCTAGCGGCGGCCGGGGGGGGCAGCACGGCTGGTGAGAGCTGGTGGATTCGGCCATGCCGCAAGGGTGGACGATATGTCGGCCTGTAGGAAAGCGGAAAGTGCGAAAGGCGTGACTGTCGGGGTGCGACGCGAAGTTCGAATTCGTCGTCGCGGGCCTGTCAGCCGCGGACGTGAAGCTCGCGCCGATCGCAAAGGTCGGTCCCAAAACCGATGACGGTTGGGTGCCGCGATTCAGGCTTGATAGTTGGCGGTTGTCTTCGCGGCCACTTCGTCAGCCAAAACGCCCGGCGCCAGCTCGACCAGCTTGAACGCGCTCGCGTGATCGGGCCGCCGGAACACCGCAAGGTCGGTCACGATCATGTCGACCACGTTCTTGCCCGTCAGCGGCAAGGTGCACGCGGGGATGAACTTTGGGTCGCCGTTCTTGGAGACGTGCTCCATCACTACGATGATCTGCTTGACCCCGGCGACCAGATCCATCGCTCCGCCCATTCCTTTGACCAGCTTGCCGGGGATCATCCAGTTGGCGATGTCACCCTGCTCGCTGACTTCCATCGCGCCGAGCACGGTCAGGTCGATGTGTCCACCGCGGATCATCGCGAAACTCGCCGCGCTGTCGAAATAGGCCGTTTGCGGCAGTTCGCTGATGGTTTGCTTGCCGGCGTTGATCAGATCGGCGTCGACTTCGTCAGGGTAGGGAAACGGCCCGATCCCGAGCATGCCGTTTTCTGATTGAAGTGTCACGTCCATCCCGGGCGGAATGTGGTTCGCGACCAGCGTCGGGATGCCGATGCCGAGATTGACGCAGTACCCGTCCTGCAGTTCGCGCGCGGCGCGGGCGGCCATTTCGTCGCGGTTCCACGGCATCAATCGGCATCCTTGGGCGTATCGGACCATCGCTTGTCGGCCGGAAACAATTCGTCCGCCGTGCCGCGCAGGCCGGGGCCATAGACCGGGTTGGAAAGCAGGAACCAACCTTGGCCCCACATCTGCGTGGCCCAGCCGCGCCCGGCCAGCGCGCGCCGGGCCGGCACGCTAAGGCCGCGGGCGTTGAACAAGTCGGCGAAATCGCCGAGCTGGTCCCCGGCCATTGCCATCACGCAATAGCGCTCGGCCAGAGCGCTGCGGCGGCCATCTTTTTCGGGATTACTGCCGGCGTCGCCGCGCACGAACAGCGTGTCACCGCGCACCGCCGGGCCGAGCCCGAGCGCTTCGAGCGTGGCGCTGGTACCAGCCGCGGTTTCGGGCGCGCGGCCGGTGCTGTAGATCACTTTGACCTCCATCTCGCGCAAGGCCCTGACCGCGTAGACCGCGCCCGGGACCGGCGCCGCCTTGTCGCTGCCACTCGCCTGATAGCGCACCATCAGCCCGGGCTTGTCCCGGTCCTGCACCACGATCGCTTCATAGCCGAGGTTTAGGGTCACGGTCTCGTCAACGTCGAAGATCGCGGCGAGCGGCTTGTCGGCGCAGGGGACGAACCGGGCTGGACCGTCGCCCGGATCACCCGCCAGCACAACGCTGTCGCGCGGGCGGTGGACAGTCGCGGCGCGGACGAATTCAACCATCGCGTGGTACGTCTGGATCGACGAAGCCGCGCCTTCGGCTGAGCCGTACAGCCACTGGAAGCGTTTGAGGCGCTCGGCGGCAGCCAGGTCGGCAACGGCGGGTACGGCGGCGACGGCCACCATCGGCGGCCGCGGCACCGCCGTCGCGCACGCCGTCAAGGTCAGCGCCGCGCCGAGCGGGGTCAGCGAACGGATCATGCCGCCGGCCGTTCGCGCGTGGTGGTGAACTCGATCTTCTTGTCGTAGGGCGCGCCTACGATTATCCGCTGCACGTAAACGCCGGGCAGGTGGATGCAATCGGGCGCGAGCCCGCCGACCGGGACGATTTCCTCGACTTCTACCACACACACCTTGCCGCATGTCGCGGCGGGCAAGTTGAAGTTGCGCGCGGTCTTGCGGAACATCAGGTTCCCGGTCTCGTCCGCCTTCCACGCCTTGACGATCGCGAGGTCGGCGAAGATGCCGCGCTCGAGGATGTAGTCGTCAGGTCCGTTGGGGCCGTCGAAGGTCTTCACTTCCTTGCCTTCGGCGACCTGGGTGCCGACGCCGGTCTTGGTGTAGAACCCGGGGATGCCCGCACCGCCGGCGCGCATCCGCTCGGCCAGCGTCCCTTGCGGGCAGAACTCGACCTCGAGCTCGCCGGCGAGGTACTGGCGCTCGAACTCCTTATTCTCGCCGACGTACGAGCTGATCATCTTGCTGACCTGCCGGGTGCGTAGCAGCTTGCCGATCCCTTCGTTGTCGATGCCGGCGTTGTTGCTCGCGAACGTAAGACGCTTGACCCCGCTCGCCTGGATCGCGTCGAGTAGCCGGTCGGGAATACCGCACAGGCCGAAGCCACCGGCCGCGATAAGCATGCCGTCGCGCAGCACACCGCTGAGCGCTGCTTCGGCCGTGGGATAAAGTTTCCGCATCAAGTGGGCATAGTAAATCGCCTGCCCGCTGTCACCACACGGCGCACCGCATCGCAAAAGATGACGCAATGCAGCAATTAATCAGTGGAACCACTTACCCCGCACCCCTGCTTGACAGATTAGTCGGTTAATACAAAAGCTTACTTTTGCTTGCGATTTTTGCAAGCTGGGTTGCGCTTTTCGCACTTGCGAGATGTCAGCCCGACTCGCATACAGAGCAGGCCTTTCAGGCATCCTCTCCCAAAACTTCCAGGCCCGGCCGGCAACGGTCGGGCCCTTTTCTTTTCCGCTCCTCGGACCGCGTCCGGCACCATCGCGCGTGCCGCCGGTTTGCAATCGGAGTGCGGGGTGCCTAGCTGTCGCACCACCCGACCGAAAAGAACGAGAGGCCAATGGCGGACGTGGACGCAGCAGTGAAGCAGGGCACCCTAAAGTTGCAGGTGGCCGACGCACGCAAGGAAGAAAGCGGGCGCGGGTTCGCGCGGATGCCGCGCAGTGCGTTCCAGGCGCTTGGCATCACTGAGGGCGATGCGGTCGAGATTGAGGGCAAGCGCGTTACCGCCGCGCTCGCGCTGGCCGCGCATCCCGAGGACGAAGCGCTCGAGGTAGTGCGGCTCGATGGCCTCCAGCGCGGAAACGCGGAAACCTCGCCGGGTGAGCATGTGACCATCCGGCGCGCCGATTCGCGCCCCGCTACTCGCGTAGTGTTCGCCCCCGCCTCGCGCGATCTGCGCCTGCAAGGGCCGACCGAAGCGCTCAAGCGCAACTTCTTCCGCCGGCCGATGGTCGCCGGCGATCTCGTCGCAACCCACGGCCAGCAGCCGGTTCAGAACCTGCCTCCCGAGCTGCGCCGGATGTTCAACGCCCCCGCGTACGCGCTCGCCGAAATTCGCCTCCAAGTGGTCGCGACCGTGCCCAAGGGCATCGTCCACATCGACGAAGACACCGAAGTCGAGTTGCGCGCCGAGTTCGAGGAGCCGCGCGATGGGCGCGGGGTAATCAACTACGACGACGTCGGCGGGATGGACGAGACCATCAAGGCATTGCGCGAGATGGTCGAGCTGCCGTTGCGCTACCCCGAGCTGTTCACCCGCCTCGGCGTCGATCCGCCCAAGGGCGTGCTGCTGCACGGCCCGCCCGGGACCGGCAAGACGCGGCTGGCGCAGGCGGTGGCCAACGAGAGCGATGCCGAGTTCTTCGTCATCAACGGGCCGGAGATCATGGGCTCGGCCTACGGCGAGAGCGAGCGGCGGCTGCGCGAGGTGTTCGAGGAGGCCGAGCGGGCGGCGCCTGCGATCGTGTTCATCGACGAGATCGATTCGATCGCGCCCAAGCGCCAGAACGTCAGCGGCGAGGCCGAGAAGCGGCTGGTCGCCCAGCTGCTGACGCTGATGGACGGGCTGCAGAGCCGCGCCAACATCGTCGTCATCGCCGCGACCAATCGGCCCGAAGCGATTGACGAAGCGCTGCGCCGCCCCGGCCGCTTCGACCGCGAGATTATCATCGGCGTGCCCGACGAGCAGGGCCGGCGAGAGGTGCTGGCGATCCATACCCGCGGCATGCCGCTGGCCCAGGACGTCGATTTGTCCGAACTCGCGCGTAGCACCCACGGGTTCGTCGGCGCCGATCTGGCCGCGCTCGCGCGCGAGGCTGCGATCGAGGCAGTACGGCGGATCATGCCCAAACTCGACTTGGAAGCGCGCACCATCCCGCTCGAGGTGCTCGAATCGCTGCAGGTCGACAAGACCGACTTCCTCGAAGCGCTCAAGCGAGTGCAGCCGAGCGCGATGCGCGAAGTGATGGTCCAGGCGCCGACTATCGGGTGGGCCGATATCGGTGGCATCGACCAGGCGGCCGAGAAACTGCGCGAAGGGATCGAGCTGCCGCTCAAGAACCGCGCCGCATTCGACCGGCTCGGCATCCGCCCCGCCAAGGGCTTCCTGTTGTACGGCCCGCCGGGCACCGGCAAGACCTTGCTGGCGAAGGCAGTGGCGAAAGAATCGGAAGCCAACTTCATCTCGATGAAAAGCTCCGACCTACTGTCGAAATGGTATGGCGAAAGCGAACAGCAGATCAGCAAGCTGTTCGCCCGCGCGCGCCAGGTCGCGCCGTGCGTCATCTTCATCGACGAGATCGACAGCCTGGTCCCCGCGCGCGGCTCCGGCGTGGGCGAGCCGCAAGTCACCGCGCGGGTGGTCAATACCATCCTCGCCGAAATGGACGGGCTTGAGGACCTCAATTCGATTGTCGTGATCGGGGCGACCAACCGCCCCGGGCTGATCGACCCGGCATTGTTGCGCCCGGGCCGGTTCGACGAGCTCGTCTACGTTGGTGCCCCCGACAAGGCAGGCCGCGCGCACATCCTCAAGATCCACACCCGCGACATGCCGCTGGCAAAAGACGTCGACCTCGCCGCGTTGGCCGCGAAGACCGAGCGCTACACCGGCGCCGATCTCGAGGACGTGGTGCGCCGCGCGGGCCTGATCGCGATCCGCAAGCACGGCTTCAAGGTCAAGTCGGTCAAAGCCGTGGATTTCGCCGAAGCGCTGGCGGACAGCCGGCCGACGGTGACCGAGGAGATGGAGGCTGAGTACGCCACCATGCGGACCGAGCTGAAGCGCCGGGCGATGGAAGTGAAGCCGATCGGATTCATCCACGAAGGCATGCTCGAATCGACGCGGCCTAACAAGTTCGGCTGAGCAGCGCCGTCAGCGGCGCCCGAGCGGGCGGCATAGCAGCATCGTCCACGGCAGCGGGCGGCGCACGGCGACGATCTCGAAACGGCTTGCGGCCAGGCGCCGAAAACCGGTGGCGCTCCAGTGCTGGATATGGCCGGGCGTGTTGCCGCGAGCCGACAGGTATTTGCCGCGCGCCAGATTGAGCACGCGCCAGATCGGCTCACGCGGGACGCTTAGGATGACATGCGCGGCGCCTTGCGCGGCCAGTATGTCGAGCGCGCGCGCTGGATCGGGGACATGCTCCAGAACCTCGCAGCAAACGATCAGATCGGCCGAAATTTCGCCTGGCGTCAGCGTGTAAAGGCTCCGCGCGGTAAACGGCGAGCCGAACCCCGCTGCCGCCGCATTGGCATTGGCCCCGGCAACCACGTCGATCTCCAAATCGAAGCCGGCGGTGGCGATACCGCGGCGCAGCAGTCGCAGCGACAGCTCGCCTTCGCCGCACCCGATCTCGTACGCCGCGGCCGGCGCGGCTTGCGCGACCAGCGCGTCGAAGTCGGCCAGGAAGCGGTTCATCAGCCGCCGCGCTATGGGGTTGCCGGTGCCGTATTTGTCGTAGGCATTGCCGCCCACGTTACCGTAGTCCGTTACGCCGATGGCCAGGGTGGCGG
>JBDSUJ010000009.1:0-10254 GCA_039927815.1 Croceibacterium sp.
GGCGGCAAAGTGTGACTTTCGCTGGCGTCCGCAAGACCCGGTTGGCGCGCGGCCAAGCGACGCATGACTACATGCAACGAAAACGACGGGGGCATAAGTCACAACGAAACATCAATAGCGAGGCGCACCCGTATGAACGCATCACTTTCCCCAGACCTGCTGCAGAGAATGCACGCCTATTGGCGTGCCGCGAACTATCTATCTGTCGGGCAGATTTACCTCTATGACAATCCCCTGCTGAAGCGGCAGTTCGTGCGGGCAGTGCCCCAGCTGCCGGGCCAATCGCCCGACATACTGCGACCTCGCGATGCCGCTGTGCTTTGGCGGCCAGCGGCTCGACGGATCGACCGCGCTGGCCGGCGGAACCGTCCATTCGCATTTCTTCGGCCAATCCAGCTTCGCCACGCACGCCGTGGTGCCCGAACGCACCGCGGTGAAGATGGCCAAGGACTTGCCGCTCGAGAAGCTGGGACCGTTGGGTTGTGGAGTGGTGACCGGCGCGGGCGCGGTGATCGAGGCGTTCAAGCTTGGTTACGGCGCGACTATCGCGGTGTTCGGGGTCGGCGGCGTCGGACTGTCGGCAGTCATGGCCGCGCGACTGGTCGGCGCTAGCCGGATTGTCGCGGTGGACCTCGATCCTCGGCGGCTGGAACTGGCGCGCGAGCTGGGGGCGACCGATACCGTGCGTGCCGATGCCGACGATGTCGCGCAGCAAGTGCGCGGCGTGACCGGGCGCGGGGTCGACTACAGCTTCGTCACCGCCAACGCCCCGGCCGCGCACACCGCCGCGCTCGACGCGCTGGCGATGGGTGGTACCTCGGGCTTCGTCGCAGCTCCGCTTGGCCCATGGCAGCCCGCGCTGTTCCCGATGCTGGCGGGCGGCAAACAGTTGAGGGGCATCCTGGGGGGCGACGCGAACCCCAGCTTGTTCATCCCGCAACTGGCCGACTACTGGCGCCAGGGGCGCTTCCCGTTCGACAGACTGTTGACGTTCTACCCGTTTGCCGAGATCGAGCGCGCCTTCGAAGACGCGCGCTCGGGCGCCGCGATCAAGCCTGTACTCCTGATGGAAGGAAACCCATGACCCCCGAACTTCGCGCCCGGCTGGCCGCTTTCGGCCGTGATCTGACGCCAGCCCTGCTGGGCGGCACTAATCAGCTGTTCGCCGGAATGAATGGCGGCATCGATCCGGCGACCAAGATCACCCGCGACCTCAGTTATGGCCCCGACGCGCGGCACAAGCTCGACCTGTTCGGCAGCAACGGGGTCAGCGGTGCGCCGGTCCTGGTGTTCGTCCACGGCGGCGGGTTCGTGATGGGTGACAAGCACACCGAGGGGAGCCCGTTCTACTCCAACGTCGGCGACTTTGCCGCACGGCAGGGCTGGGTCGGGGTGACGATGACGTATCGGCTCGCCCCCGCTCATCCCTTCCCCGCGGGCGCGGAAGACCTTGCGCTGCTCGTCCAGTGGCTGCGCGAGAACGTCGCGGCCTATAGCGGCGATCCGGGCAAGATCGTGCTCAGCGGGCAATCGGCGGGCGCGGCGCATGTCGCCAGCTACGTTGCGCACAAACGCTTCCACGTAGCTGAGCATGGCGGGATCGCGGGCGCAGTGATGATGAGCGGGATTTACGATACCCTCAATACCACTCCCAACGACTTCCACCGTGCCTACTACGGCGAGGAGCGCGCCGCGTGGGGCCCCGCCTCAATGCAGGCCGGGCTGATCAATTCGGATATCCCGCTGCTGTTCACCGTAAGTGAACTGGACCCCGCCGACTTCCAGCGCGCTGCGGCGCGGCTGGCGGGCGAATGGGGCACCGCCAAAGGCGAATTCCCGCGCCTCCACTACCTCGAAGGCCACAACCACTTGTCCCCCGCGACAAGTCTGGGCTCTGGGGAGACGCTAACCGAGGAACTGGTGGCGGAGTTCGTGGGCCGAGTTACCGATACTTAGGCGTTGCTAAACACTAGGCATCCAGCTGCCATGGAACGCCATCGGGAGCGCAAACGGTAGTTTGATGGTCGCCAGCGGAGGGCGGCTGACATCGTTGCCGTCCAGCACGAGCAAATCGGTGCGTTTTTCGGCGAAGCGGTCGACGGCGGTGAGAACGAAGCCGTCGCCTTCGGGCGAATCGGGCGCGCGGGGCACGAACAGCGGTTCCTGCGCGCCCGCGCCGATCAGCGAGTGGAGCTTCATATCGCCGCTCTCCCAGTCGATCTGGCCGACGCCCATCTGGGGGAAGTCGCGGAACGCGAAATAGCCGGTGCGGTATGGCCCCATCGCATAGCGATCGTCGATCCGCGGCATATCACCGAACGCGCCCGAAACCGGGTGTACGCTCACGGCCTCGGCATCGGGTTTCGAAAGGTCGAACACGATGCGGCTGATCTGGGTCACCGTCTCGGCCGGGGTAGGAAGGTTGCCGTGCTTGTCGGCGAAGAAGCTGAAGCAGTTGCCGGGCGACACCGGCGTATCGACGATGACCTTCTGACCATCGGTGTAGGCGTTCATCACGTGGCCCATGACCACGCCCGGCACCGCGAACCAGCGCAAGTCCGCCGTCGTCCCGCCGCGCGGCATGATCCCCCACATGCTCGGCAGGTCGGCGTCGTACTGGTAATACTGCCCGCCTACGCGCAACCGGCGCTCGTCGGCGGTTAGCGGCATGATCGGGAACACCAGGTGCTCGCGCGTCACGCCCCAGTCGTGGCTGAGCCCGGGGTAAGGGGTGTGGAACCACTCTTCGCGCACCAGCGAGCCAGCCGCATCGAATACATGGAGGCTGGCATCGGTGGTCGGCTCGCCCCGCGCGAAAACGCCATAGCTCCACCATTCGCCGGTTTGCGGATCGATCTTGGGGTGCGCGGTCAGCGCGGTCGATCCGAGTTTGTCGAATTGCCCGACCTCGATCGTTTCCAGCGTCTCGGGATCGAGCCGATAGGGCCGCGAATCCTCGCGCAGCATGAACAACTCGCCGTGGTGGTTGAAAGCATAAGTGTTGCCGGTGTTGTCACGCTCGGGGAGGTTGGAGACCGCCTCGTCGTCGGTGTGCTTGTTGCGATAGTGGCCATAGAGCCGCCGGCGCGCCTCGCGCTCGCGTTTCAGCCGCTCGGTCTGGACATACCGGCTGCGGAAGCTGACGTGGCCGTCCTCGAACCGGAACATCGAAGCCATGCCGTCGCCGTTGAGGATGATGTCCTCGTCGAGGCTGGGATACTGACGGTCCCCGCCCACGCGATAGTAAGCACCTTCCAGCTCAGGCGGAATTTCGCCCTCGACCTCGCACTCGAAAACATCGGCTTCAAAGCGCATGGCGGTGCGTTTCTGGTGGCCGAAACTGTCGTACGGCAGAAAAACCTCGGGCATCGTCGGTCCCTTTTGTTATGCCGTTGCTTGAACCGCGCCGCCGCCGGAATGGCAAGCGCGAACAGGAGAGTGACGCATGACGGAAAATCCGTGGCCACAAGGTGTGCCGACGTTGATGCCGGCCGATGACCGCGCCGAGATCGAGGAATTGTTCGCCCGTTACGCCTGGGGCATCGACCTGGCCGACGAGGAGCAGGCGATCGCCACGTTCGCCGAGGACGCCGAATTTGACCACTTGTGGCAGGGCAAAGTAAGCGGCCACGCGGCCATCCGGGAGAACTTGCGCAAGCTGTGGTACGACCGCCAGCACTGGTGGTACGGACGCCAGCACCTGATGAGCCAGTTCATCATGGATCCGCTGCCCCAAGGTGCGCGGGTGCGCTGCTTCTTCCAGATCCTCCAGTGGAACGCCGATTACGGCACCAACTTCGTGTTCGGCATCGGCACGCGCGACGACCGGCTGGTCAAGCGGGATGGCCGGTGGAAATTCTATCGCCTGACGGTCAACGCCTGGACCGCGGTCGATCAGATCCCGTGGAAGGGTGAGCGCACGCTGCCGCAGCGCCCGCCGTACAAGTCGGCTCCGGCTGATACGCGCTCATTCGACCAGCAAACGGCGGATGGGTGGTGACCGCCAGACCGTTAGTGTGCTAACTGATACGGCAGCTATTCGAGGGCGAGCATGGCCGACGATGTAAAGATGCAGAGCATTTCTGGACACAGCGAGGACCGGTTCCTCGGCTCCGACGTGTTCGAAAGCTCGGGCCGTAACCTGCCTCCGCCCAATGGCGCGGGAACGGTGCGCGAGGATGCGCGCGACATCGCGGTCTATCACCAGTGCGATGTGGCGGTAATCGGCGGCGGGCCGGCAGGTTGCGCGGCGGCGTGGGCGGCGGCCAAGGCCGGCGCGGACGTCACGCTGGTCGAGCGCTACAATCATCTCGGCGGGCTCTCGACGGGCGGGCTGGTGATGTGGATCGACCGAATGACCGACTGGTCGGGCAACCACGTGATCCAGGGCTTCGCGCGCCATTTCATCGAGCGGATGCCGCCCGAAGCGGTGGCGGGCCCGCCACGCGGCGACTGGGGCAGCAAGGATACCGCCAAAGTCGGCCATTGGGGCAACCGCACAACCGCGTTCCACGGCATCGTCCAGTGGGCGCCGACGCTCGACCCAGAGCGGATGAAGCTCAACAACCAGGAGATGCTTCTCGAAGCCGGCGTGCGGATCGTGTTCCACGCGTGGGCCGCGCGGCCGCTCGTCACGGACGGCACCGCCACCGGAGTGCTGTTCGAGAGCAAGGGCGGGCGCCAGGCGGTGCTAGCCAAGGTGGTGGTCGACACGACCGGTGACGGTGACATGTTCGCGCGCGCCGGAGCTGAATTCGACACCGACATCGAGGAGGGCGACGTCCATCATTCGATGAACACCGCGTGGGTCGTGGGCGGAGCCGACATGGACCGGTGGATCGACTGGAAGGTCGCCAACCCCGACCAGCTGCGCGAGCTGATGGACATGGGCCGCAAGGAGCTCGGCTTTTTCCAGACGCCCTACGTCACCTGGCGCAGCGACATCGCGATGTTCCTCGGGCCGCGGCAGTCGGGCCTGTCGGCGCTCGATGTCGACGACATGACCGAAGTCGAGATCCGCAGCCACCGCTTGATGGAAGGCCACGTCCAGTTCTTCCGCCGGCATGCGCCCGGGTTCGAAGCGGCCTACAGCCTGCAAAGCGCGCCCCAGCTCGGCGTGCGCCACACGCGGCGGCTGGCCGGCGTCAGCCGCATCGAACGCAAGGATTGGGGCGAAGGACTAACCCGGCCCGACGAGATCGGCATCAGTCCGTCGATCAGTCCCAAGTTCCCGGTCGTTTCGGTCCCCTATGGTTCGCTTGTCCCGCGCACCCTCGACGGGCTCCTGGCTGCTGGCCGCCATGTCAGCTGCGATGCCAACAGCCACGGTTTCATGCGTGAGATCCCGCAGTGCTGGCTGACCGGCCATGCGGCTGGGGTCGGCGCGGCGGTCGCGGCCAATCGCGGCTTGCAGCCCAGAGCGGTCGATGTTGCCGAAGTCCGCGCAATCCTGCGCGGGCAGGGCGCTCACCTGAGCGATGATGCGCGAGTCCGCCAGGTCTTCGCGCAAAGTGTCGCGGCGGAGTAGCAAGAGGGGCCTTTCGCCGACGCGTGAAATTCGCCAAAGGGCGGCAGGACACATTAAGGCAGAATCATGGCAGGCTTCAAAGACCTAGATTTCAACGAGCGCCGTCAGGCCTCGCAAGCCGCGCGCGAGGCGGCGCTGGCGAAGCTCAAGGCCAAGCCGGCGCGCGATCCCGCGGAAATCGAACGCCGCAGGGTCGCTGCGGAAGCGCGCGACGCGGCTCAGGCGGCGAGACGGGCCGCGGCCAAGCAGGCAATTGAGGACAAGGCAGCCGAAGCGGAGAGAGTTGCCGCTGAGCAGGCCGCCGCGGAAAAGGCCGCCGAGCTGGCCGCGAAACCGATTGTGCCCAAGCTGACGGACGAAGAACGCAAGGCCGCTCGCGACGCCAAGTACGCTGCCCGCAAGAAGCGCCGGGGGCGCTAGCCGACGACTATTTCATCAGTCCTGCCGCACGCAGCGCATCCTCGATCACCTTCGTGATGGCGTCGTTGGCGGGGGTCGGGGACGCTTCCGCCGCACGCGGGAGCGGCGCTGTCCGTCCCAAAGCAGGGGACGACTGCGATACCGGATCGGGGGCCAATTCATTCCGGTCCGGGGTCCGGCGCTGGCCGAGCAGACCCCACGTCCGGGCGCTGTGGACGGTCGATGAAATCCCGACCTCGAGCATGAACGCGCCGGCCTTGCCGCACGCGCATTCGCCGCTGGTGTCCAGCGGCGTGCCATGGCCCATGCCGGTCACCTCGTATTCTTCAACTCTCAGCGTTCCGCCGGCATCGCGCCACGCGCGGTGGGGGTATCCGTCGACCCGCTGATCTTCCGCCACGGTACCCGCCAGACCGTGGACCTCCTTCCACTGTTCGACGATCGCGTCGGCGTTGGACGGGTTGACCACGGTGTCGGCGGTACCATGCCAGATCGAGACCGTCGGCCACGGGCCGTCATGCGGTGAGGTCGACTTGATCGGCTTGCCGCGCGAGGGCGAGCGCATCTGCTGGAATGCCTCCTGCATGCTCGCGGCGGCGCCGTGCGGCAGTCCGGCGAGGATCGCACCTCCTGCAAACAATTCGGGATAACTCGCCAGCATGACCGAAGTCATCGCGCCCCCCGCCGAAAGCCCGGTGATATACACGCGATCCCGGTCCACGCCGTGGTGCTCGATCATGGTCCCGATCATCTGCGCGATCGACAGCGCTTCGCCGGCTCCGCGCCGCGTGTCGCCGGGCTCAAACCAGTTGAAGCACATATTCGGATTGTTCGCCCGCCGCTGCTCAGGGAACAGCGCGGCGAAACCGAACGCCTCGCCCAGCTGGGACCAGCCGCTTCCGCTGTCGTAGCCATCGGCCGTCTGCGTGCAGCCGTGCAGGACCACGACGAGCGGTAACCGCTCGGTGGGCTCGCTCGTCGGAACGAACGTCCACGCGTCGAGCGCGCCCGGATTGGTGCCGAATTCGGCCAGCCGGGTCAGGCGCGCGGTTGAGCCGGAGGCGCGAAAGGGCCCCCCGAGGGGTAATGAGGACATCGGTAAGTGCATGATCGTTCCATCCGCCTACGGCCAGGATAGCGCTAAAACGCACGCTCGGGCACATTGGTTGCTGCAATGCAGCAATTAATTTTGCACTGCAGCATGAATGCAACGTTCCTGCAGCCGTGGGAGCGCGTTCGGTCCGCGTCAGGCGTGGGGTGGCAGCAGCACGCCCCCGGTTCGCATCGGCTGCACGTCCTGGCGGAAGGTCGCCAGATACCCGGTCGCGGCGTTAATAAAGCCGGGACCTGCGCGGCGAGCGAGTTCTTCGGCCGGGACATCGAGGTCGATCGAGCGGTTGGCGACGCTGATGCGCACGCTGTCGCCGTCGCGCACTTTGCCGATCGGGCCGCCGATCGCGGCTTCGGGCGCGACTTCGGCCACGGTCAGCCCTTTGAGGCACAGGCCCGACAGCTGGCCGTCGGTCACGAACGCGGTGGTTTTCGCCAGCCCGGCGGCGTCGAGCGCGAACAGAACGACACTGGCCGATCCGCCCATTGCCGGCCCACCCTTGAGACCCTGGTTGCGTGCCACCACCACGTCGCCGGGTTTGACAACCCCCTCGGCTATCGCGTCCATGCACGTCGCCACATCCTCGAACACCCGCGCCGGTCCCTCGAATTCCTCCGGGCGCGAGCCGTCGCGAATGCCGAGCCGGACGACTGCGGTATCGGCGAAGGTGCCAGACAGGATGGCGATGGCGGGCTCTTTGCCGATCGGATCGTCAACCGGGCGGATGATATCGGGGCCCGGGATAGCGTATTCGGCGAGATTGTCCGCCAGGGTGTGCCCGGTGCAGGTCATCGCCGAGGTGTCGATCAAGTCGGCCAGGCGCTTGAGCACCGCGCGCGCGCCGCCGGCATCCTCGAACCCCTCGATCCGCACCGCGCCGGTCGGGCGTACGGCGGCGAGCACTGGGACGTGGCTCATCTCTTCCCACATGGCGAAGATATCGAGCCCGCTTTCGGCTTCTATCGCGGTCGCCTGGAGGTGCTTGATCGCGTTGATCGAGCCCGACACTGCCAGGACCGTGGCGATGGCGTTGCGAAACGCGCCTTCAGTCAGAATCTGGCGCGGTTTGAGATCCTCGTCGACCATTGCGACGATCCGGCGCGCGGCGGCGCGGGCGTTGGCCTGCATCTTGGGCCCGTTGGCGCGCACCGGGGCGTGGCCGGGGAGCGCCATGCCGAGCGCCTCGACCACGCAGTGCATCGTATTGGCGGTTGCCATGCCGGCGCACACACCCGGGCCCATAATCGCGTTTTCGGCCAGGTCCGCCACCGGAAACCTCGGCACCGCGCCGAACCGTTCGCCCACCGCGCTCGACCACACGTCCTCGACATCGACCGGCTGTCCGTCGATTTCGCCGGCGGGCTGATAGCCGCCGATGACCAGGATCGTCGGAATATTGAGCCGCGCCGCCGCCATCAGGTGCCCCGGCGGGGTCTTGTCGCAACTGGTCAGGCAGATCATCCCGTCGAGCAGCGCGGCTTCGACCTGCACTTCGATGTCGTTGGCGATAATGTCGCGGCCAGCCAGGATATAGCTGCCCTTCTTGGCCGCCCCGGTGATGAAGTCGGATGGCGCCGCGGTCCGCACTTCGAACGGCACACCCCCGGCCGCGCGAATCTCTTCCTTCACGATCTTGGCGATCCCGTCGAGGTGGGCGTAGCAGATCGCCAGCTCGCTAGAAGAATTGACCACCGCAATTTTGGGCTTGAGCATGTCTTCGGCCGACAGCCCCAGTGCTTTCCAGTTGGCTCGGCGCCCGGGGGTATTCGCGGCAAGGCTGCGCAAGATCATGACATCGTTTCCCGGTTATTATCGTTGGCGCGAGCTAAGACCCCACCGGGCATCAAGTCCAGCGCTTCGCACCTGCAATAATTCAAGCGTTGGGCTATCGGGGCAAGGCTGCTAGGGGCCCGCCCGCCATGATCACGATCAACAACGTCACCGTGCGGCTGGGCGGCCACACTATTCTCGACCGGGCGACCGCGTCGATCCCGCCGGGCGCGCATGTCGGCCTGATCGGGCGCAATGGCGCGGGCAAGTCGACGCTGATGAAAGTGCTGGTGGGGGAGCTCGAGCCCGATGAAGGCTCGGTCGAAATGCCGCGCCGCACCAAGCTCGGCTATATCGCGCAGGAAACCCCGAGCGGCTCGCAGACCCCGTTCGAGGCGGTGCTGGCGGCCGATACCGAACGCGATACGCTGATGGCAGAAGCGGAGCACTGCGCCGATCCGCACCGCCTCGGCGACATCCACGAACGTCTGTTGGCGATCGACGCCTACACCGCCGACGCGCGCGCCGCCCGCATCCTCATCGGGCTGGGCTTTGACGAGGCGATGCAGGGCCATCCGCTCGACAGCTTTTCAGGCGGGTGGAAAATGCGCGTGGCGCTGGCTGCGTTGCTGTTCTCCGCGCCCGACGTGCTCCTGCTCGACGAACCGTCGAACCATCTCGACCTCGAAGCGACGCTGTGGCTCGAAAGCTTCCTCAAGGCCTATGCCGGGACGCTGATCGTGATCAGCCACGAACGCGACCTGCTCAACAACGCGGTCGATACCATCGTCCATCTGCAGGGCGGCAAGCTGGCCATTTACCCCGGTGGTTACGACGCGTTCGAGACCCAGCGGGCGGAGCGCGCCAGCCAACTGGCCGCGGCCAAAGCCTCGCAGGACGCCCAGCGCGCGCGTCTGCAAGACTACATTGCGCGCAATAGCGCTCGCGCCAGCACCGCCAAGCAGGCGCAGTCGCGCGCCAAGATGCTCGCGAAAATGCAGCCGATCGCCGCGCTGGCCGACGATCCGAGCCTCGCCTTCGACTTTCCGAGCCCAACCGAGCTTCGCCCGCCGCTGATTACGCTCGACATGGCCGCGGTCGGTTACGCCGCCGATACGCCGGTGCTGAGCCGCCTCAACTTGCGCATCGACCCCGACGACCGCATCGCGCTGCTCGGCCGCAATGGCAACGGCAAGACCACGCTCGCCCGCCTGCTCGCCGCCCAGCTTCCCGCCATGGCCGGTGAAATCCACGCGTCGGGGAAGATGAAGGTCGGTTATTTCACGCAGTATCAGGTCGAGGAATTGTCGGGCGACGACAGCCCGCTTGAGCATATGACCCGCGCGATGAAAGGCAAGACACCCGGCGCGGTTCGTGCCCAGCTCGGCCGCTTTGGTTTCTCGGGCGAGAAAGCGACGACCTTGGT
>JBDSUJ010000010.1:0-4277 GCA_039927815.1 Croceibacterium sp.
CTGACGATCTGACCCATGCCCTTCATCTTGTTGAAGCGCGGGAAGTTCATCAGCATGGCGAAGCTGGCGAACAGCTGGAGCCCTTCGGTGAAGCCGCCGAACATCGCCAGCGTGCGCGCGATATCCTGGTCCGAATCGACGCTGAACTGGGCGAGGTAATCGTGCTTGTCGCGCATCTCCTGGTATTCGAGGAACATGCCGTATTCGCTTTCGGGCATGCCGATGGTGTCAAGCAGGTGCGAGTAGGCGGCAATATGGACCGTCTCCATGTTGGAGAACGCGGCCAGCATCATCTTGACCTCGGTCGGCTTGAACACCCGGCCGTACTTGTCGTGGTAGCAGTCCTGCACCTCGATATCGGCCTGGGTGAAGAAGCGGAAGATCTGCGTCAGCAGGTTGCGCTCATGCTCGGAGATCTTCTGCGCCCAGTCGCGGCAGTCCTCGCCCAGCGGCACTTCCTCGGGCATCCAGTGGATCTGCTGCTGGCGCTTCCAGAATTCGTACGCCCACGGATATTCGAAGGGCTTGTAGGTCTTGCGGGCTTCGAGCAGCGACATGTGGTGGCTCCGGAGAATCTGGAAGCTATCAACATAGGGAATCACGGCGATGATTCGAAGGCAAGTCTCCAGATTCACCTTGGGATAAGTGGCGAGCGGGGAACGCGCGGCGCGGGGACCGCGTTTGATGGTCACGGGCGCGGCCGTTTCGGCCATCTGCCCGCGTGAGAGGAGGGCCCGATGGTCTGGAACCCAATGCCGCAACCGCAACAGTGCGGTGCGCAGCTACCCCGCGGGGGCGCGCCCGCCGAAGCCGTTGCCGGCCGCGGCGCGCAGCAGAACGACGAAGCCGACCAGCAACTCGGCGGCATCCCGACGCAAGGTACCTACCCGGCGAGCGAACCCGAGAATTCGGGCCAGGACAACACCCCGACCGCGCCCAAGCCGAGCGTGGCGTGGGACGACGTGGTCCAGCCCGAGCAAGCTTGCGAGCCATCCGGCCCTGCCGATCCCGGCGAACCCCTACCTGAAGGACAATGACCATGGGCCAGTACGAACCGGATGATTCGCGCAACGTCACGCTCAACCCGAACAGCGCGCCGGGCGAACCGCCGCGCACCGGCCCGCGCGAAGGCGAAACCCGCACCAAGCAGGAAGAGGCGGGCGACGCCACCGTGCGCCAACACAACAACGCCCAGGAGAGCACCGGGGGCGACTTGCCAGACCCGGAACGCGCCGAGCACTTCGATCAGGACGAAGGCTAGCGGCCCCGCGTCAGCGGTGCTTGGGCTGGCTCAGGCGCCGTGACACCTCAAGCCCGATCAGCATGGGGGTGGTCCATAGCCAGGTCATGAACGCCGATTCGACCCACCCGCGGTTGTCGGGCAAGTGGATCGAGCACGAAACCGCGCGCATGAACGACGTCGGCAGGCAGCTCGACGGCCACACCGCGTGAGTCGCGAGATAGGCGCCAAGGGCGAGCCAGCAGATCTGCGCGAAATACAGCACCACGTAACGGCTGACGCCGATCTCAGGCGTACCGTGCATTTGGGCGATGCGGCGGGCTTCAGCGGGCATGGCACGAGGATAGCGCCTGACGGGTTAACAAACTCCTGCGCGCGCCCGCTTGTGACACGATATCACGGGCTTGCGCCGCCCCCTTAACCTGGCGCCGCGGCGCGCCTAGAGTGGCGCAATGCTGTCGCAGAAGACCCGCTACGCCATTCGCGCGATGCAGCACCTGGCCGACCGGTTCGGCGAAGGGCCGGTGCATCTGGCGGAGATTGCCGCGGCGCAGAATATCCCGGCCAACTTCTTGACCACCATTCTCAGCGAATTCGGCCGGGCCGGTCTTGTCGCCAGCCAGCGCGGCAAGGACGGCGGGTACTGGCTGGCGTTGTCGCCGATCGACATCACGTATGGCGATTTGATACGCCTGACCCGCGGCAGCTTGGCGCTGGTTCCGTGCGCCAGCCGCTTCGCGCACGAAAAGTGCCGCAATTGCGTGGAGGAAGGCGATTGCCGCACCCGCGCACTAATGCTCCAGGTGCGCGACCGGACCGCCGAAATTCTCGATGCGATCCGGCTGTCTGACCGGATCGACCCGGTCGCCGCCGGGTTCGGAGCGGACGAAAGCCAGGCTTGACGCCGTCCATGCCGAAATTTGCCACGAATCGCCGCTCAGCTATTGTCAACTAGATTACTTGACAATAGCTGATGGCCGCCGCGGCATTCCGCCGGGAGCGCGGAGATCAAGCTGCGATGCGTGCCACCTTCCTGTCGTACCACCGGCTTTTGATAACGGGCGTCGCGGCCATTGCGCTGCTGCCCGCGCCTGCGGTGGCGGCCGACGACCAGCAGGCCGTCACGGTCGTTGCAGCCGCCCCGCCCCCGGCCACCGCAACCGCCGCCGCCGCGAACACGCCCGAAAATGTCATCATCATCACCGCCCGGCGGCGCCAGGAAGCCTCGCAGGACGTGCCGCTGGCGATCGGGGTGCTCGACGCGCGCACGATCAACGATACCGGGGCGTTCAGCGTGCAGAAGATCCAGCAGCTTGCGCCCAGCCTGCAGGTCTATTCGTCGAACCCGCGCAACACCGCGGTCAACATCCGCGGCATCGGGGTGCCGTTCGGCCTGACCAACGACGGGTTCGAGCAGGGCGTCGGCATCTATGTCGACGATGTCTACAATGCGCGCCCCGCCGCCGCGGTGTTCGACTTCCTCGATGTCGCGCAAGTCGAAGTGCTGCGCGGCCCGCAGGGCACGCTCTATGGCAAGAACACCACCGCTGGGGCGATCAACATCCGTACCAACCAGCCGACCTTCGATTTCCAGGGCAGCGCCGAGGTCTCGCTCGGCAACTACGCCTTCAGCCAGGCCAAGGTCGCGGTCTCGGGCCCGCTGTCCGACACTATCGCCGCGCGTATTGCAGTGTCGAGCACCCGCCGTCATGGCACGCTGTTCAACCGCACCAGTGGCGCATGGATCCAGTCGCAGGACAATCTGGGCGTGCGCGGCCAGCTGCTGTTCAAACCCAATGCCGATCTAAGCGTGACGCTGTCGGGCGACTACAGCGAGCAGGACCCGGCTTGCTGCGGCAGCCTATTCGTCGGCTATGGCGCCACCCAGCGCGCGGCCAATCGCCAGTATCCCGCGCTCGCCGCCGCGTTGGGCTACACGCCCGCCAGTACCAATCCGTTCGACCGGGTGACTGATCTCGATGCCGCGCTCAGTGCCGGCAACAAGACCGGCGGCGCGTCGCTGCGCACGGTGTGGAACATCAGCGACCGCAGCGCGATCACCTCGATCACCGCATGGCGGTTCTGGGACTGGCAGCCGGAGAACGACCGCGATTACACCGGCCTGCCGATCGTCGGCAAATCGCAGAACCCGTCGCAGCAGGACCAGTATTCGCAAGAGCTGCGTTATACCTCCACCGGCAACCGGCTCGACGGTGTGCTCGGCGCGTTCGCTTTCAATCAGCGGATCGACACCCAGGGCACCGAGCAGCAAGGCCCCGCCTCGAGCGGGTGGAACCTGACCAACGCGGGCCAGATCAGCGCCAATATCCTCAACGGGCTGACCGCGCGCAACACCCAATCGCTCGACGCGACCAGCTTCGCGCTGTTCGGACAGCTCGACTGGCATGTCACCGACCGGCTTTCGATCCAGCCCGGGGCGCGGCTCAACTACGACAAGAAGGACGGCCACTACGAGCGCCGGGTGTTCGCCGGCGACGGCCACGAAGTCCTCCAGTCAGCGACCGACGCGGCCAGCGTGGCGCAGCGCGGCATCTACGCCCCGCAGCTGATCGATCCGACGTACGAGGGATGGAATGTCGGCTACGACCTGACCGCCAGCTATAAGGCGACCCGCGATGTCCTGCTGTACGGAACGTACGCCAAGACTTTCAAGACCGGCGGCATCAATCAGAACGGTGTCCCCACCGATGCGGCGGGCAATCCGATCCTCGCCACCGGGTCGATCAGGCCGGAATCGGTCAATCACTTCGAAGCCGGAGCGAAGACCCAGTTCTGGGACCGCAAGGCGACCTTGAACCTCGCCGCCTTCCGCACCACGATCGACGATTTCCAGGCCAACGTCACCAACGGACAGTACGGCGTGCTGCGCGGCTATCTCGCCAACGCCGAACAGGCCCGCACGCAAGGCGTCGAACTCGATTTCTCGATCCGCCCGAGCGCGCGGTTCACCGCTTACACTAACGCTGCTTATACCGACGCGACTTATACCAAGTTCACCGACGCGCCGTGTCCGCCC
>JBDSUJ010000011.1:0-20034 GCA_039927815.1 Croceibacterium sp.
TTCCTCGGCAAATTGTTCGCCATGCTCGCGATGTCGCTGGTCGGGATCGTCGTGTGGGCGGCGGCAGGCGCCGCGGCACTGGCCTATTTCGTCGGCGGCGGGCTCGGGGCGATTCCCACGCCTGCGGTCGGCTGGCCGTTGTTCCTGATCCTCGTCCCCTGCTATTTCGCAATGAGCTATCTGCTCATCGGCGGGGTCTTCCTCGGCATTGGCGGACAGGCCTCGACCGTGCGCGAAGTCCAGACGCTGTCGATGCCGGTGACAATGGCGCAAGTGCTGCTGTTCTTCTTTGCCAACCTGGCGATGGCCGACGATGGCGGCTGGATCACCTGGGCGGCGACGCTGTTCCCGTTCACTTCGCCCTATGCGATGCTCGCCCGGGCTGCGATGGCGCCGGCCTTGTGGCCGCATGCATTGGGGCTGGCATGGGACCTGGCGTGGGTCGGGGTGTGCATTCGCGTGGGCACGACATTATTTCGCAAGCGGGTGATGCAGTCCGGCCCCCGGCGCGTGAAGAATCGCGCCCGGTGGGGTCGTTCTACCGGGCCGACCGCTTCGATTTCGTCGCAATCCACGGGAAGCCCGGTCCCCCTGTAAAAAGCCTAGGCCCGTAACGTTTCGGCGGCACCATACGAAGACTCCATCGTTCAGGAAGCATTCGAGTGCGCCGCGACAGGAGTTTGTCATGACCCAGCTTACCCCCACACGCCGCAGCGCGCTCTCGATGCTGGCGGCCGGTGTCGCGATACCCGTGCTGGCGGCGTGCGGCAGCTCCGCCAAGGCCGCGACGTTCAAGATCAAGCTGACCGACGCGCAGTGGAAGGCGAAACTTTCGCCCGCGGCCTACCAGGTCCTGCGCCACGAAGACACCGAGCGCCCCTTCACCTCGTCGCTCAATAACGAACATCGCACCGGCACATTCTTGTGCGCCGGGTGCAACAACGAGCTTTATGCGAGCGGCACCAAGTTCGACAGCGGGACGGGCTGGCCGAGCTTTTGGAAACCGCTACCCGGTGCGATCGGTACGTTGACCGACCACAAGCTCGGCTACGCGCGCAACGCGGTCTATTGTGCCGATTGCGGCGGCCACCTCGGGCATGTGTTCGACGATGGTCCCAAGCCGACTGGCTTGCGCTATTGCATGAACGGCGTGGCGATGAAGTTCCGCCCGGCCTGAGCTCATTAGCAACCGTCAGCCGTGCATTTTCCACAGCTTGAATTCGGCCGGGCCGCCCAGCGCCACCGGCTCAAGCCAAGGCGGAACGCGCCCCTTGATAAGCTGGTCGGCAAAGCCGCCGGGCGCCCTGTTGGCATAGAGTCGCGCTTCGGTCAGGTCGGTGCACACCATTACGTACCCGGCCCGGTGCTTTATGATCAGGCGGTGGGCCAGATCAGTTGAGCCGGTAAATGCGGCGATCACATCGTGCATCGCGGCGGCCGCGCGGTGGTGGCTGCTGGCGACGACGGCGTGGTGCGTTTCGACGAGTAGGGCGGGCCCGACATCCATCGGTGCGAAGATCGTCGCCGGAGCCAGCGCGCCGAGCCGGTCGGCTGATGCGGGCAAACCGCACGCCTCTGAGGCCGGATTGGACGGCACTTGCGCTTCGGCGGCCCGCGCGGGCGTGAAATCCTGGATCAGCGCGCCCGGTAAGCTTGGTACCAGCACCATCAGCAGCGCGCTCACGATGGCCAGCTTGCAGCCGGTGCTGCGCGCGTTGCCGACCCCCGCCATCATCCGGGCCGCGAGCCAGCCAAGCGGGAGCGCGGCCAGCGCGCCCACGAAGGCCATGCCCCGCCACAGCATGAGCCCGGTGGCAAACGCGGCCACGGTCACCAACAGGTAGCTGAGCCACCAGCGGCGTTCTTCGCCCGAACTGCGCAGCCACAGGTGGACCACGACCGCCAGCCCGATCACACCCTGGGCGATCGCCGGGCCGGCCAGGACCAGGGGCGAATTCCACGCCGGTCGACCTTCCTGGATATTGTTGTACCAGTATTCGCGTACCAGCGGATCGAGCGCGGCAAATGGTCCCGCCGAGCAAGCGGGCGCGAGCCATAAGAACACCGCTAAGGCAGCAGCGCCGCTCAGCGCAAGCAGCGCGAGCACCGCCAGCCAGGAACGCGGGCGCAGGGCCGCAGCGCCGCAGGTGCCGGCGGTCACCCCGGCAAGCATGACCAGATAGGGTGGCGAGACGGAGTCGCAGTGTGCCGCCAGATCCGCCAGCCCACGGGTGGCCAGGAACAGCGCTGCCAGGGTGCCAGTCAAGGTGGCCAGATAGCTCATCAGATCGTGGGGGGAGCGCGGCGCGGTCAGCCAGCGAAGCGCGAACACGCCGCCGAAAGCCGCCGTTACCGGCAGCAGTTCGAGCGAGATTGACAGCCCGAACGCGAGCGCGGCGGCCGACCATGCCGCACCCTTCACACCCGCACCAGGCAGCAACCCGAGCAGCGCCGCCATGACGGTGAAAATCTGCCACCCGTGATGATCGATCCGCAACGGCTGGACTTGCGCCATCAGCAGCGGGGCGAGCCCAAGACACAGGCATGCGAACACCGTAGCCTGGCGGTCGAACAGGCGGCCGGCCAGGCGATCGACCACCAGCACGATCGCCAGCATAGTCAGCAAGGGCATGGTGACCATCGTCGTGATCTCGGCGTTCGCCGCGCCCAGCAGCGGCGTCAGCGCCGCGATCATCAGCGCGAGTGGCAAGTCGACTAGCCGTGACCAGTGCATCAGCGTGCCGTAGGGCGGATTGATGCGGTACTGATGGAGGTCGAACCAGCCCTGTCCGCCAAGCAGATCGCGCACCTGCACCAGCCGCAAGGTATCGTCCGGATCGGGAAAATGGCGCGTCGCGATATTGCCGAGGTTCATCGCCACCAGCCCGACCGCGATCAACGCCCACACCAGCACCGGGCGCGCCGGCGGCATGGCCATCAGGGTGCGCAGGGTCATGGGAGGGTGCGGAAAACCACCCGGCTGCGCAGCAGCCAGGTGCAGGCGAAGCTGACCGCGATGGCGACCAGTTTGGCGGCGCGGGGATCGGCGCCGGCGGTGTCGCCGACCCACACGATGGCGGTGGTCAGCGCCAGCCCGACCAGGGCCGAACCGGCGAACAAGGCTTTTTGGCGCGTGCGCTGGGCGCCGCGCTCGGCGACGACGTCGCTGAACACCGCGCGGCTCGACAGCAGCCAGTGCGCCACGATGCCGAGCGTGTAGGATATGGCCGACGCGGCGGCCGGCCACGTGCCGAGCGCGAGGAGGGCGAGGAAACTACCCATGTCGAGCGCCAGCGCGCCGACACTGGCGATCAGGTAGCGCACCAGCCGCGCGTCGCCCAGGCGGAGCAGCAGCGCGGCCATTTACGCAGCCTTGCGATCGTTGGCCACGCGGCCCGGGACGGCGCGCACCGAGCCCAGCGCGGCGGCTTGATCGGCGGTAATCGGGCGCGCCGGAAGCTGCTTTTCAGCGCCCTCGTCGCCCGCTTCGTGGTACTCGGCGTCCTCGTTGACGCACCACGTGTCATAGACGCGGCGCCCGGCGAGGATGTTCTCGACCGTCAGCATCGCGGTCATCATCGCGTGATCCTGGTTGTTGTAGCGATGCATGCCGTTGCGCCCGACCAGGTGCAGGCTCGGGTGCGCGGCCTCCAGCTCGGCGCGCATCGCGGCGACGTTGGCGGCATAGTCCTCGTCATAGACCGGATAGGCTTTTTCCTGCCGCACCACCGTACCGCCCACCACCTTGTCGGGAGTGCACAGCCCGAGGATATCCATCTCGCGCGTGGCGAGCGCGACCAGCTGGTCATCGGGCAGCGACCACAGGCCGTCGCCTTCGAAGCAGAAATACTCGAGCCCGACGCACGCGGTGTCCGCATCGGGCACCATCTCGGGCGACCACGAACGGAAGTTCTGGACCCGGCCGACCTGCACCTTGCTGTCGTGAATGTAGATCCAGTTGTCGGGGAACAGGTCGTCCGACTTGATCATCAGCGCCACGGTCAGGAAATCGCGGTACCTGAGCTGGCTGGCCTGCGTTAACGCCGTGGGCTGAGGCGTGAGCTTTTGCGCCAGCTCGCGCATCGGCGCGGAACTGATCACGTGCGGCGCCTGGATCACCAGGTCATCGTGCGGGCCGCTCGCGGTCAGCCGCCAGCCGCCCTGCCCGTCGCTGGCAAGCTGCTTGAGGGTGCGGCCCATGTGCACGACGCCGCCCCCGGCCACGATCTTGTCACGCGCCGCTTCCCACATCATGCCCGGCCCCAGGCGCGGGTAACGGAAAGTCTCGAGCAACGTCTTGACCGTGCCGTCGTTGGGCCGCCTGTTGAGCCCGAGCGAGCGCTTGAGCCCATCGGTCACCGCGCCCCACAACGACAGGCCCTTGATCCGCTGCGCGGCCCAGTCGGCGCTCATCTCGTTGCACGGCATGCCCCACACCTTCTCGGTGTAGGTCTTGAAGAAGATCGCATAGAGCTTCTTGCCGAACTGGTTGCTGGTCCAGTCCTCGAAGCTCTTGACCTCCTTGATCGGGAACAGCTTGCTCCACCCATAGCTGAGCATGCACAGGCCCGAACGGATCACCCCCAGATTGCGCAGCGCCTCGAACGCGCGCAGCGGATAGCTGTAGAACTTGCCCTCGTAATAGATGCGGCTCATCCGCGGGCGCTGGATGAAATCGTCGGGCAGGATCTCGTTCCACAGATCAACCACCGCCGCGCTCTTGGAAAAGAACCGGTGGCCGCCGATGTCGAAGCGATAGCCGCCCGCCTCCACCGTGCGGCTGATGCCGCCCACGTAAACCGCGTCCTTCTCGATAATCGCAACCCGCTTGCCCGCCCTGGTCAGCAAATACCCAGCCGTCAAACCCGCAGGACCCGCCCCGATAATCGCCACGTCGACCTCGGTGTCAGGCGCAGCCGAGCTTTCATTTGACGTCACCACGCGCAGCCGTTTGCCGGGACAAAATTTCGCACAACTTCAATCATCGCGTTGCGTCCTGTTCGCACCGCCGCAACCAGCTGTGCGAGGGCAATGGAGCTGGTCAGAGCGAATTTTGGCAGCAACTGCAAGCAGCGGTGCCACATTCAAATTTACCAACCACCCAAATCCATGAAGTTCACTATGACCAGCGCGGACTGACCAACCGCGCAAACGAGCCATTTCGCAACCAATGTCCATCACAGCGGCGGCCGGTCAAGCCGAGATAACACCTAAACCATCGCATGATTGCAACGCGTTATATTGATGCAACCCGAACAACCCGCCTTTCGCTACCCGACAGGCATGCATCATGTGCGAGCAATAAACCTCAACCCGCGGCGAGAACGGTCGGCCCTCGGCAAAAATCATACCAATTGGGCGGCCTGCTGCCCGACTTCGGCGAAGTAACGAGCCATCGCGTCAGCGGCCGGATCACTCAACGCCACGAACGCCCGGCGGCGATCGGATTCGTCCTCGACCCGTTCGAGCAAGCCTGCGCACGTCATCTGACCGATCCACCTGAGCGCGGTGGTCGGCGGCACGCCGCTGGCGATGCACAGCGAAGTCACGCACACGCGGCGATGCTCGGCCCGGGCCGCGGTCAGGTCGAGCAACATGTCCCACGCCGGATCGGCGAACAGCTCGCCATCGAAGAACCGCGCGCGAATCTGCCGCTGGCGGATGATCCGCCGCACCAGCCGCGGATCGGGCAACGACGCACGCGGCGTGCGGACCAGCCGGTCCTCGGCATCTGCGGCCTTGTAGGCAGGCACCGGACTTTCAAATCGGAACGCGGCCGGCCCGTCAGGCGTGGCGCCGAAGCGTTCGAGCCGTTCGGCGATGCGGCCAACTTGCTCGGTCAGCCGCAACAAGGTCAGCCGGTCATCCTCAGCCAGTTCGCGCACGCGCAACGATGGCACCTCGGCCAGGACCCGGCCCAGCGCGATGACGCGCTCAGCGCGCGACGGATCAACTAAGATCTGCGGCTGCGACTGATCGCAGCACGCGAACACGTCCTCGAGCGCCGCCAGGCTGGTCGAGATTACCAGATGTGCGCCCGAGCGCCTGGCCCGCATGTCGAGACGCGTCAGCGCGGCCAGCGCCGCGCCGTCCACCGTTGGACAATCGATCAGCACCACGTCACCGAGCGTATCCGCCTCTTCCGCAAGCAGTTCAGCGATTGCCCCGCAGCGGCGCAGGGTGAGACCAGCCGCCGCGACGTCTCCCCGCACCTCCTCGCGCAGGGCCGCGCGATCGGCGAAAACGGACACCGCGATCGGTGAGCCCGCAGCATCATTGGCGGGTGCATAAGCAAAGTCAGCTTGCGGCACGGGTGTTCTCCTGAGTCGCTTAGATGCGAACAAGATGAGAACAAAAGTGGATCAGGTCAAGCTCAAGCTGACCTCTCTCCGACCAAAGTGCCTGCCGGTCCGCCTAGCAGGCGAAAATCGAACTGCGGCCAGCGCTTGCGCCAGCGGCGCCCGACCACCCGCTCCCCCGGCCGCGCGGCATCGTCGAGCAAGACCATTCCGCCGACGGGAATGCGATCGAACAGCACTTCTGCCCGCCCGCGCACGAACGGATTGAGCGCCCAGTGCGGGCCATCGATCACCAGCAGGCCAATGCTCAGCGGCACATCGTGCAAGTCATACCATTGCGATGACCAATCCGATGGGGTGTCGACGATCGGGGCCAGCAGGATGTCAGCCGCGAGGCCGTTGTCGCTCAGCCATCGCGCCGTCTTGTCGACGAATTCACCGTGCTGGTCATAACTGGTCAAGCGGCCGCCGCCGTGCAGTTGCAACGCGCGGGCAATCACCAGCGAGGTGGCCCCACAGCCGATTTCGACCACGCTATTTGGTCGCAACCGCTCGATCGCATCGACGATGCGAGTGAGGAAATACGTATCGGCTTTCCAGCTGCCGAGGTGCGGCAGCGCATCGTGACGGAGTCCCAGCCGGTCGAGCAAGGCATGTTTGGCGGCGAGCGGGCCGCCCCACAAGCTGCGCGCCAACCACGGCCACTGGATCCCGCCCCAGGCAATCGTGAACAGGCGTTCGCGCAGCGGCCGCGGCGGTCCCTTTTGGGCCACCGAGAGCAGCCCGGTCTTCTCGCGCGAAGTCATGCGCGCCTGCCCTGTCCGCCAGCCATGGGACGGATCAATCGGCGAATGGGTTTCGCACCAGGATGGTATCCTCGCGCTCCGGGCCGGTGGACACGCTGGCCACCGGACATTCAATCAGTTCTTCGATGCGGCGGATGTACTTGATCGCCTGTGCCGGCAGGTCTGCCCACCGGCGCGCGCCGGCGGTCGTCTCGCTCCAGCCGTCCATGTCTTCGTAGACCGGCTCAACCCCCTGCTGATCGGCGGCATTGGCGGGGAGGTAATCGATTTCCTCACCGTGCAGGCGATAGCCGGTGCAGATTCTCACCGTGTCGAAGCCATCGAGCACGTCGAGCTTGGTGAGGGCGATGCCGGTGACTCCGCTGATCGCGCACGATTGGCGCACCAGCACGGCATCGAACCATCCGCATCGCCGCTTACGGCCGGTCACGGTGCCGAATTCGTGGCCGCGCTCGCCCAGTTTCTGGCCCACTGCATCGTCGAGCTCGGTCGGGAACGGGCCCGCCCCGACTCGGGTGGTGTACGCCTTGACGATGCCAAGCACGAAGCCGGCGGCATTGGGACCCAACCCACTGCCACTCGCAACGGTTCCGCTAACCGTGTTCGAGCTGGTTACGAACGGATAGGTGCCGTGATCGACGTCCAGCAGCACGCCCTGCGCGCCTTCGAACAGGATTCGCACGCCTTCCCGGCGCTTGTCGCGCAGGCGCTTCCACACCGGCTCGGCAAATTGCAGCACAAATGGGGCGATTTCGCTCAGTTGTCGCTTGAGCTCCTCGCGATCGACCGGCGGCTCGCGGAAGCCGGCGCGCAACGCATCGTGGTGCGCGCACAGCCGGTCGAGAAGTGGCTCGAGTTCGTGGAGGTGGGCCAGATCGCATACCCGAATCGCCCGGCGGCCAACTTTGTCTTCATAGGCCGGTCCGATCCCGCGGCCGGTGGTGCCAATCTTGCCCTTGCCCGCTGCCCCTTCGCGAAGGACGTCAAGTTCGCGATGAACCGGCAGGATCAGCGGGCAGTTATCCGCCACGATCAGGTTTTGCGGAGTCACTTCGACGCCCTGACTCTCAAGCCGCTCGATTTCCTCCTTGAGCGCCCACGGATCGAGTACCACGCCGTTACCGATGATCGACAGCGTGCCGGTTACGATCCCGCTGGGTAGCAGGCTCAGTTTGTAAGTGGTGTTACCGACGACCAGCGTGTGCCCGGCGTTGTGTCCGCCCTGGAACCGCACCACCACATCCGCCCGGGCCGCCAGCCAGTCGACGATCTTGCCCTTGCCCTCATCGCCCCACTGGGCACCGATCACCGTAACGTTGGGCATTCATAGTTCCTGCCGGACAAACCGGGCGGGGCCTAGAAGCTGGCGGGGACGAGGGCAAGGACCGAGGCGTGGGCACGTCGCATCTGCGGCAGCTAGGCCGCGTCGCGCTTACTTCCGGCAACAAAGAGATCAACGACTTTGCCCGAGCGCCGCTCGCGGGGGCGATAATCGGTGTAAGACGAGCTGGAGAGACGCCGGGGCGGCGCGCTCCAAAACGCGGCGATGGGCTCCCACACCGTTCGTAAACCGAGAGCGACATTGGCGCCCAGCAGGGTCACGAGCCAGATAGGTAGGGATACCGGGAAGTCAGCACGAACAACCGCCGCGCGCGTATCTTCCAACTGCTCGGAGAGCCGAGTCGCCGCACCGAACGGTTGAAGTCATTCGCCATCGTTAACCTCGAGCGTCGATGTGCGATGCAATAATGCTGCATCGCACACAAGAGGCATACCATTAACAATCCGATATCCAGAATCGGAAAGTCGGGGCGCATCATCATGATACGCCCCGCAAACTACGCTTGATCGGGACTCATTGCATCAAGCTGAAGAATCAGCTCATCAAACCGGTGACTCTTGTCGATCCGATAGACTCGCTTGAGGCTGCTTTGCAGCATCATGAAAGTCGGCTTGTTAAGCAGCGCGATCGCGTAGACCTCGTCTCCTTTTGTCATGGTATGCATCTTTCTGGCCGAGTGGGGCCTTCGCTGCATGCGTTGACGAGTAAACCTCCGGCGCTCCAAACGGTTTCACAAATGTCTGTCCGGTGCGCCAAAGCGGGTCCTAAATCCGATTTAGCGTCCCTTCTCCGAGAATGTGTGAGCACCCCAGCAACCGCGCGTCATCGTGCGCGTCAAGCGCCGCTACAGTGCGCCGCCCCGCGCTGCGAAGCGCCGCAGCCGCGGCCCTGTCGTGCCCCAGCGGCAGGAACACCGCTTCCCGGCCGGGCTCCGCGGCCTTGACGGTTTCGACCAGTTCTTCGGGATAAAGCGAAAAGCCGGTGGCGACTTCATCGGACCCACCAATGCGATAAGTGCCGCCGCGCCCGAGCGCGCCGCGCACCCCCTCGGCGTAGATCGTGAAGCCGAACCAGCTCTGGTACTCGAAGCCGTGGCGCTCGCTCGGATCGAGTGTCAGCCGGGCTCGGCCCGCAACGCGCGCGGCGATTTGGCGCAATCCCTCAATGCGGCTCGCGAGTGCCCCGCGAGCATCATAGGCGGACAGCTTCGCGATCGCGTCGTCGAACGGGCCGGTGGCATAGAGCAGGGGCAGATAGTCCTGCCCGCCGGCCTCACGCAGCGCGCCGGCATCCTTGGCATCGAGTTCGCGGCGGACAGCCTCGACCTGCTGCGGATTCAGCGGAAACTCTTCGGCAGCGAGAATTTCGACCAAGTCGGGGAGGGTGAAATCGATCGACAGCGGGGGAGAGCCGGCCGCCTCGAGCGAAGCGATCGCCAGCTCGACGATCTCGGCGGCTGCCGCCACCGTGTCACTGCCGATCAGTTCCGCGCCCAGCTGCAGGTTCTCGCGCCGGGGATCGAGCTGGTCTCCCGCAATCCGGGCGACCTGGCCCGCGTAGCACAGCCGCAGCGGACGCGGCTTTCCGGCCAGCCCGGTCGCAGCGATCCGGCCGACTTGCACGGTCATGTCGCTGCGCAGGGCCAAGGTGCGCAAGCTTTTGGGGTCGACGAAACGGAACAAGTTGCGGGTCTTCACGCCATCCATCCGGCGCGCCATCGATTGCATGAATTCGATCAGCGGCGGACGCACACAGTCGTAACCGTGCGCGTCGAGCACGCCCAGCACCGCGCGCTCGATCCGCGCCGCCGCCGCCGCGCTTTGCGGCAGGCGGTCCTCGAGCCCCTCAGGCAGCAGGTCGGCGGCGGGATCGATCATCGCTGCGAACCTTACTGGAACGTCAGCGCCTTGACCATCTTGACGCCCTGCAGCGCGCAGGCCTTGTCGATCAGGTCGGCCGGGATGGGTTGATCGACGCTGAGCAGCAGGATGGCTTCGCCCCCCGCGTCGCGGCGGCCGAGATGGAACGTGCCGATGTTGATCCCCGCTTCACCCAGCAGACTGCCGATGCGGCCAATAAAGCCAGGCGCATCTTCATTGACAATATAGAGCATATTTCCGGACAGATCGGCTTCGATACCGATGCCGAATATCTCGACCAGCCGCGCCTCACTGCCGAACAGCGTGCCTGCAACCGACCGGTCGCCGCGATCGGTGGCGACGGTCACCCGCAATAGGGTGTGGTAGACTCCTTCGCGGTCGTGGCGCACTTCCCGCACGTCAAGACCGCGCTCCTTCGCGAGGTAAGGCGCGTTGACCATGTTCACGGTATCCGAATACTGCCGCATCAACCCGGCCAGCACCGCGCCGGTGATCGGTTTGGGGTTGAGCTGCGCGGCCGCGCCTTCAACCTCGATCGAGATTTTATCGAGGTTGCCGTGCGCCAGCTGGCCGACCAGGCTGCCGAGCTTCTCGGCTAACGCCATGTAGGGCTTGAGCTTGGGCGCTTCCTCGGCACTCAATGACGGCATGTTGAGCGCGTTAGTCACGCCGCCGCTGACCAGATAATCGGACAGCTGCTCGGCCACCTGGATGGCCACATTGACTTGCGCTTCATCGGTGGAGGCCCCGAGGTGCGGGGTCGAGATGAAATTGGGCGTGCCGAACAGCGGGGATTCAGTGGCGGGTTCCTTCACGAAAACATCCAGTGCGGCCCCGGCGATGTGGCCCGAGTCGAGCCCCTGCTTGAGCGCGGCCTCGTCGATCAGGCCGCCACGCGCGCAGTTTACAATCCGCACTCCGGGCTTGGTCTTGGCGAGGTTTTCGGCCGACAGGATGTTGCGCGTCTGATCGGTCAGCGGGGTGTGCAAGGTGATGAAGTCCGCCTTGCCCAGCAGCGTGTCGAGATCGGCCTTTTCGACGCCCATCTCGACTGCCCGCTCGGCGCTCAGGAAGGGGTCGTAGGCGACGACTTTCATCCGCAGGCCAAGCGCGCGGCTGGCGACGATCGAGCCGATGTTGCCTGCGCCGATCAGCCCGAGCGTCTTGCCGGTGACCTCGACGCCCATGAAGCGGTTCTTCTCCCATTTGCCGGCCTGGGTGCTGGCATCGGCCTCGGGCAGCTGGCGGGCCAGCGCGAACATCAGCGCGATGGCGTGTTCGGCCGTGGTGATCGAATTGCCGAACGGGGTGTTCATCACCACGATACCCTTCACCGAGGCGGCAGGGATGTCGATGTTGTCGACGCCGATGCCGGCGCGGCCGATGACTTTCAGGTTGGTGGCGGCATCGATGATTTCTCTGGTGACCTTGGTCGCCGAGCGAATGGCCAGGCCGTCGTACTGGCCGATGATCGCCTTGAGTTCGTCAGGGCTCTGGCCGGTGATGACATCGACTTCGCAGCCGCGTTCGCGGAAGATCTGCTCGGCCTTAGGGTCCATCTTGTCGGAAATGAGAACGCGGGGCTTGGTCATTGGGTGATCCTTTCCGTCATCCCGGCGAAAGCCGGGACCACAGGCCGCATTGTCGGCCAGATGAAGAGTGGTCCCGGATCGAGCCGGGACGAAGGCTACGGCGTGAGCGACTGCCAGGCCCAATCGAGCCACGGGCCGAGCGCCTCGATGTCCGCGACATCGACGGTGGCGCCGCACCATATCCGCAGGCCCGGCGGAGCATCGCGATAACCGGCGATGTCGTAAGCCGCGCCTTCCTTTTCCAGCAAGCCGGCGAACGCCTTGATGAAATCGGTATCCGCCCCTTCGACCGTCAGGCACACCGAGGTTTTCGAGCGAGACGCCGGATCGGCCGCCAGGTGGCCGAGCCACGGCCGCTCCGCGACAATCTGGTCAAGCGCCGCGGCGTTGGCGGTGCAACGCGCCTGGAGCCCGGCGAGCCCGCCGACGCTCTTGGCCCATTCCAGCGCCCAGATGGCGTCTTCGACCGCCAGCATCGACGGTGTATTGATGGTCTCGCCCTTGAACACGCCTTCGTTCAACTTGCCCTTGCTGACGAGGCGGAACACTTTGGGCAGAGGCCACGCGGGGGTATAGGTTTCCAGCCGCTCGACCGCACGCGGGCCGAGGATCAACACGCCGTGGCCGCCTTCGCCGCCCAGGACCTTCTGCCAAGAAAAGGTCGCGACATCGATCTTGGCCCAGTCGATATCATACGCGAACACCGCGCTGGTCGCATCGGCAAAGCTGAGACCCTCGCGGCTGGCAGGAATCCACTCGCTGTCCGGCACGCGTACGCCCGAGGTCGTACCGTTCCAGGTGAACAGCACATCGTCCGCCCAATTCACCGATCCGAGGTCTGGAAGCTGGCCGTAGTCCGCCCGGATCACACTGGGGTCGATCTTGAGCTGCTTGACCGCATCGGTCACCCAGCCTTCGCCGAAGCTCTCCCACGCCAGTGCGGTCACGCCGCGGGCCCCGAGCATGGTCCACATCGCCATCTCGAACGCGCCGGTGTCGGAGCCCGGGACGATGCCGATGCAGTGCGTGGCGGGCAGCTGGAGTGCCTCGCGCATCAGGTCGATGCTGTACTGGAGGCGCGCCTTGCCGATTTTGGCGCGGTGCGAACGGCCGAGCGATGCGGTTGCCAGCTTATCGGCGGACCAGCCCGGCGGCTTAGCGCAGGGCCCGGAGGAAAAGAACGGACGCGCCGGCTTACGTGCCGGGGCGGCGGGGGTATCAGTCATGTAGTCTCTCCTTGCAGAGAGCGCGCGCGGCGTTGGGACCGCGTGGCCCGCCGGCGGCCCTAGTGGCGCGGCGATCCAAGTCAACCAGGATTGCGGTTGCAGCGGTAACGGGAGTTACCTGCGCCGGCGTTGAGCTTCCTCTTCAAACATCCGTTCGTCAGCCAACGGGCGCGCGACCCGGAACTGGGGCCGGCGCACGTCGAGCTCGGGATCGGCCGGCGCTGTGCGATCGAGGCCGGCGCCGAGCCATGCCTTGACCGCATCTGCCGCGTGTCTTGCGCCCAGCTTGCTCATCATGTTCGCGCGGTGAATCTCGACCGTGCGCGGACTGATGGCGAGTTGCTGGGCGATCTCCTTGTTGGCGAGGCCCCCGCTGAGCAGCGCGAGCACCTGGCGCTCGCGACGGCTGAGATGCGCGATCCGGCGCAGCGCCTCGACTTCAGCGCGGCGGCGGTCTTCGTACGGCCTCGCCTCGAGGGTGATGGCCTGCAGCCGGCGCGCGAAGCTGCCGATCTCAAGCGGCAGCGCAAGGTAATCGAGTGCGCCCGCGCGGATCGCGGCCACCACCCGTTCGATCTCGACTTCGCCCGCTGTGACCACCACCGGCAGCCAGATGCCGGCATTGCCGAGCCGTTCGATTAACTGCTGCGCGTTGCCGGCCACTCCGGTCTCCGCGGCGAGCAAGATGCCTCCCAGCGGCGGACGGTCGAGCAGCTCGTCCAGGTCCGTGTAGACTTCGGCATGATGGCCGAGTGCGAAAACGATGCGGGCCTGTTCGGCGCGAGAGCGGCTTTCCCCGCCGACGATATGCAAGACTGTCCGTTCCATCTCGCCGACATGCCCCCATGCGGGGCCGAGCGCATTCGCAAGCCCTGCCGGACCGGTGCTAATGAAACTGAGGGAAAACCGTAATCCGGCTCAATCCCTAGGGAATATTACGTCCGTTTCGGAGTAGAATTGGTCGGACTCGGCGCACCGCCGGACTCCGGCTGCTCGCTTCCGGAGAAAAAGCTGTAGTCCGGCAGCGTGTAGAACGCATTGCGCAGCGCCTCGCTCCAGCTGCGCGAGGTCGCTTCGAAATAGGGGTCGCCCGCTTCGATACGCCGTTCGTGGAGCGGCGCGAAGCCGTCACGCTCGACCACCATCAAATCGACCGGGAGACCGACCGAGAGATTGGCCTTCAGGGTGGAATCGAAGCTGACCATCAGCAGCTTGACGGCGTCCTCGAAGCTCATCTTACGGTCATAGCCGCGCAGCAGGATCGGGCGGCCGTACTTGGTCTCGCCGATCTGGAAGAACGGCGTGTCCCAGCTCGCTTCGATGAAGTTGCCTTCCGGGTAAACCATGAACAGCCGCGGCTCCATGCCCTTGATCTGCCCGGCGACGATCATCGAGGCGGTGAAGCGGCCCTTGCCCGACATCCCGTTATCGTCCTGCGTGTCCCGCACCGTTTCGCGCAGCAGCTTGCCGATTTCACCAGCGATCTGGAACATCGTGGGCAAGTCCAGAACAGAGTTCTGCCGCTCCTCCGGTGCCTTGGTCCGCTCTTCCAGCCGGCTGATGACCGCTTGAGTGGTTGCCAGGTTGCCCGCCGTCATCAACGCGATGATGCGCTCCCCCGGTTTGACCCAGTGGTACATCTTACGAAACACCGAGATGTTGTCGACGCCCGAGTTGGTGCGCGTATCGCTCATCAGCACCAGCCCGCGATCGAGCATCATTCCCACACAATACGTCATTGTCCGCCCCGCCGCTTGTCCGTCACACCGTTACCGAAACCCGCGCGGCGTGGCTATTGCTCCACCACCTGCTGTTCCACAGCCAAATCGACCCGCAAGTCCTCGGTCATCGCGCCGAAGCTGATTCCGGTCACCGGCGCCGCGTCGCGATAGTCCCGCCCGGTAGCGACCCGGACATAGCGGGGGTCGGGGCTGATACCGTTCGAGATATCGAATCCGACCCATCCCAGACTATGGACCCAGGCCTCCGCCCAGGCGTGCGTCGCTTCCTGGTCGACGCGATCGTTCATCATCAGATAGCCGCTGACGTAGCGCGCGGGAATCTCCAGCGAGCGGGCCGCGGCGATGAAGATGTGCGCATGATCCTGGCATACCCCGCGCCCGGCGATGACCGAGCCCTCCGCCGTGGTCTCGACATCGGTGAAGCCGGTTTCGTAGCTGATCTGCTCGCGGATCGCGTCGGACAGGTTATGGAGTGTCGGCACCATCCCGCCTCCGCTGCGCTTGACCCCGGCGATCAGCTGCTTGATCCGCGGCCCCGGCCGGGTCAGGTCGGTGTGGCCGAGAAACGCCCACAGCGGGAGGTGACCCGAGTGGTGACCGATGACGCCGGACTTGTCCTCGGTCTGGACCACGCCATGGCTGGTGATCACGACGTCCCTCGCGCCTTCGTCAACCGACACCAGCGTCACGTGGTTATGATTCTGGTCGTCGTATTCCAGCTCCGGCTTGGCGCCGGTGTACTCCATCGTCCACGCGAGCACCGACTGCCCCTGGGTCTCCTTGGGCGTCAGCCGCAGGCGCTGGAGGCCGTGCTTGACCGGTTCATTGAAGCGATAGCGCGTGGTGTGGCGGATCGACAGTCTCATGCCACGAACCGGTATTGTTGGGCGATGGCATCCGCCACCGCGCGGTTGGATCGGATAAAGGACAGCAGGAACTGGTGCAGACCCTGTTCGAACACGTCCTCGACCGATTTTCCCAATACCAGCTTTTCCGCCTCGCTGACCAGGGCATGCGCTTGGCCGTCGACACCGTGGATTTGCGCCAATGAAGCGAGATTGTCGCGCATCGCGCTGTAGCAGAACGCCAGGCTGCGCGGGAACCGTTCGTTGAGGATCACGAACTGGGCTATCGAGCGAGCGTCCATCCGCCCGGCGTTGAGCCAGCGATAAGCCCGCTCGCCCGACAGCGACCGGAGCACGTTGTCCCACTGGCCGGTGTCGAGCGGTGACCCGACATAGGCATGCGAAGGCAGCAGCAAATAGTATTTCACGTCGAGGATGCGCGCGGTGTTGTCCGCCCGTTCGATGAAAGTCCCGGCGCGCGCGAAGGCGTAGGTTTCATTGCGCATCATCGAGCCGTGAGTCGCGCCGCGCGCCAGCGTCGATTCGCGGCGGATCGCGGATACAACCGTGCCGAGGCTGGTATCGCGCACCGGCCGGTCGAGCAGGTCCTGCAACCCCATCCAGCCTTCGTTGACCGCTTCCCACACTTCCAGGGTAATCGCCGAACGGCACGCGCGAGCGTTGAACCGGGCCCGTTCGAACATCGTGAGGACGCTTTCTGGGTTACCCTTCCCGCGCAGGACGAAGTCGCTGACGTGGGTCCCGGAATAGTCGTGATAGACCGCCTCGTACGGCTTGCGCAGGCCAAGCGTGGTCAGGACCGAACGCCATTCCTCGTTGGCCGCGTCGGGCCCGCGGGTGAGCGCCATGCGATGCCCGGCGGCGAGCAGCCGCGCGGTATTTTCCGCCCGCTCGAGATAGCGGTACATCCAGAAGATGCCGTTGGCGACGCGGCCTAGCATGGTGGCTGTGCGCGCATCAGTCGTCGAGCACCCAGCTGTCCTTGGTCCCGCCGCCCTGGCTGGAATTGACCACAAGCGAACCCTTCTTCAGCGCCACCCGGGTCAGCCCACCGGGCGTGATGTCGATCCCTTCGGGCGAGACCAGCACATACGGCCGCAAATCGACATGGCGCGGCGCGAGGCCGCGCTGCGTAAACACCGGCACCGTGGAGAGCGAGAGCGTCGGCTGAGCGATGTAATTGTCGGGGTTGGACCGCAGCTTGGCGCGGAATGCCGCGATCTCCGCCCGATTGGCCGCCGGCCCGATCAGCATGCCGTAACCGCCCGAGCCGTGCACTTCCTTGACCACCAGCTCCTCCAGGTGGTCGAGGACGTATTTGAGGCTATCGGGATCGGCGCAGCGCCAGGTCTCGACATTGGGCAGCAAGGCTTTCTCGCCGGTGTAGAATTCGACGATTTCGGGCATGAACGAGTAAATCGCCTTGTCGTCGCCCACGCCGGTGCCGGGCGCATTGGCGATGGTGATTCGCCCCGACCGATAGACGTCCATTATCCCCGGCACGCCCAGCACGCTCGTCGGGTTGAACGTCAGCGGGTCGAGAAATTCGTCGTCGACCCGGCGGTAAAGCACATCGATCGGCTGGAAGCCCTGAGTGGTGCGCATCTGCACCCGGCCGTCGACAATCCGCAGGTCGCTGCCCTCGACCAGTTCGGCGCCCATCTGGTCGGCCAGGAACGCGTGCTCGAAATATGCCGAGTTGTAGAGCCCGGGCGTCAACACCGCGATCGTCGGGTTGTCGCCCGCTTCTTCGGGCGCGCACGCGGCAAGGCTCTTGGCCAGTCGGCGCGGATAATTCGACACCGGCTGGACTTTGACCCGGGCGAACAGCTCGGGGAACATCGCCATCATCGTTTCGCGATTTTCGAGCATATAGCTGACGCCCGACGGGGTGCGGGCATTATCCTCCAGCACCAGGAATTCGTCGGGCCCGGTTCGCACCAGATCGATCCCGACGATATGCGTGTAAACCCCGCCCGGCGGGGTGAATCCGACCATTTGCGGGAGCCAGGCGCGATTGTTGCGGAACAGCCGCTCCGGCAACCGGCCGGAGCGGATGATTTCCTGCCGGTGATAAAGATCATGCATGAACGCGTTGAGGGCGCGCACGCGCTGCTCAATGCCGCGCGCCAGGCGGCGCCATTCGCTACCGGTTATGATGCGCGGAATCATGTCGAACGGGATCAGCCGTTCCTCGGCGTCGCCTTCGCCATAAACATTGAAGGTGATGCCAGTACGGCGAAAGAAACTCTCCGCCTCACCGCTTTTGCGCCGCATCCAGCCGGCATCCTGCTGGTTCAGCCACTGGCGGTAATCGCGATAGGCATCCCGCACCGTTCCATCCGGCGCGTTCATCTCATCGAATTGCAATGGCTCGGACGCGGTCATCGATCCCCGTTGTGTGCAGCGCACAATGACACGCTTGGCCGCGCCCGCCAAGGTGACAAAACAGGGACTTCAGTTCAGTTCCGTTCGAGCTCGCTGGCAACGGTGCGAATAGCTTCATCGGAACTGGCAAAGCCGAGGTGCGTGCAGCGCAGGGCAATGGCGCGATCTCGCTCTCCCGGCCGCCCGCTCGCGCTGCGCGGTGCGATCACGCCGTCGCGCGGGCTCCACAGCGCGATCGTCTCGACCGGCGGCTTGACCGCCAGCTGCGCTTCGACCGGCGGCTGGTCGACCGCGTGCCCGGTAACCAGCTGATACATCTTCCAGGCATTGTTCGCGTAGACCGAGCCCGAGAACGGCGAACCCATCGTGATCACCTTGGCGATCGCTTCGGGATGCCTCTTGGCGATCTCGCGGGCGAAAATTCCCCCCAGGCTCCAGCCGACCAGCACCACTCGTTGCCCGTAGCGTTCGCGCAACTGGCCCACGCGTTGTTCGAGCAAAGCGAAGTTCTCCTCGCTCGGGCCGAGATTGAACCCCAGGCCCCAGCGCTTGACCTTGTGGCCCGCGCTCTCAAGGCGCCGCGCCATGTAGCGCATACGAAGGGGGTGCGTGCCAAAACCAGGCAGCAGCATCACCACGCGCGGGTGCGCAGCCAAGGGCAACTGCAACGGCCGCGCAAACGCGCGCCGTAGCGGCATCCCAAAAGTCCCGAGTTCGCCGAGCATGAGCTTGAGCGCAGGCCCATGCTCGCCATCGGGAGCCCCGCCGCGCATCAACTCGGCGCGTTTAGCGAGGCCGCTGCGCCAGGTGGTCGGGGAAGGTGCTGGGATCGACGCCATGAGCCTCACTGTAAGGAAACCGACTTGTAGTTTCCTGAACGGCCGGTTCGGTCAAGGTTTCCCCGATTGCGCGGTGGCAGGGGCTGCGCCATATCGCGCCGATGGCCGAACTCGTCATACGCCGGGGGCTCGAGGAGCCCGACACTTCGGGCGCCTTCGTTCCGCACAAGGCCGCGCGACCCGCGAAGGCCCAAGGCGGCAAACCGTTCGAACTGGTGTCCGAATATCAGCCGGCCGGCGACCAGCCGACCGCAATCCGCGAGTTGGTGGCGTCATCCCGCGAGGGTGAAAAGACCCAGGTGCTGCTGGGAGTTACCGGGAGCGGCAAAACCTTCACCATGGCCAAGGTGATCGAGGAACTGCAGCGCCCGGCGCTGGTGCTGGCGCCCAACAAGATCCTCGCCGCGCAGCTTTATGGCGAATTCAGAAGCTTCTTCCCCAACAATGCGGTCGAGTATTTCGTCAGCTACTACGACTACTACCAACCCGAAGCCTACGTGCCCCGGTCGGACACTTACATCGAGAAGGAAAGCTCGGTGAACGAGGCGATCGACCGGATGCGCCATTCGGCCACTCGCTCGCTGCTCGAACGCGACGACGTGATCATCGTTGCCTCGGTCAGCTGTCTGTACGGCATCGGCTCGGTCGAGACGTATTCGGCGATGATCTTCGACCTCAAGAAGGGCGAAACGGTCGACCAGCGCGAGACCATCCGCAAGCTGGTGGCGCTGCAATACAAGCGCAACGACGCGGCCTTCCAGCGCGGCAACTTCCGGGTGCGCGGCGACAGCCTGGAAATTTTTCCCTCGCACTACGAGGACATGGCGTGGCGGGTCAGTTTCTTCGGCGACGAGATCGAGGACATCAGCGAATTCGACCCGCTCACCGGGGCCAAGGGCGCGAGCCTCAAATCGGTGCGCGTCTATGCCAATTCGCACTACGTCACGCCTGGCCCGACGATGAAGCAGGCCAGCGAAGCCATCAAGTTCGAGCTGGCAGAGCGGCTCAAGGAGCTTCACACCGAGGGCCGCCTGCTCGAAGCCCAGCGGCTCGA
>JBDSUJ010000012.1:0-15640 GCA_039927815.1 Croceibacterium sp.
ACGGCCTCGGCAAGCCGCGTTATGTTGCCCCGCGAGAGGCTACCGAGCGGGTTGACATAGACGCCGATGGTGAAAGCGATCGCACCGCTCGCGGGCAGCTTGCGCAAGGTCTGGCGCTCGCAGCGGATGAATAGCCTTTCCCCGGCATTGATGGCGGTCACGTGGGCGAAGGCACGTTCCGGAGGGTCGCCCACCCAGCGCAGCGCGTCGGTCGGGGCGATGAACCAGTTGCACCGGCCGTAGGTCGCGCCCGGCTTGAGCGCGGCCATGAAGTGATCGACGCCGCTGGCCAGTTGTTCGGCATAACCGTGGATCGGCCGGTGCAGCGCGGTGAGTGGGAGGCCAAGCTTGTCGGCCGGCTGCCAGTCGGTCGGAAAGGCGACGGCAGCGCCGACGAGGCGATACGGTTCGTCATCGCCATCGCCATCGCGGGTAAGCAGGCACACGTCTTCCCACTGGGCGCGAGCAGTCGCTTCGATCCCCCCGCTCACGCCGACCAAAGCGGCCAGCTCGCGGGCCGGCGTTTCGGCCTGAGGCAAGTCTTGGACACTCTCGGGATGGGCATCGAACGCCGCAGCGCGCGCTGCGAGATTGGGCGCAGGCTGCAGCCACTCGTCTTCGGCAAGCGCCGTCAGCCTCATCTTCAGCGCGCCGCCGCCACGCGCCGTGGGCAGCAGGTCCTCGACCGAAAAGCCCAGCTTCACTTCGTCGCCTCATCCAGCGGCGGCATATTGTGCCCCAGCAACCTCAGCACATCCGCCGCGCAATCGAGCACGTTGGAGCCGGGGCCGTAGATGCCCTGGACCCCGGCCTCGCGCAGGAACTCATAGTCCTGCGGTGGGATCACTCCCCCGACCACGACCTTGATGTCGGCCCGCCCGGCGGCGCGCAGGTGAGCGATCAGTTCGGGCACAAGGGTTTTGTGTCCGGCGGCGAGCGAGCTGGCGCCGACCGCGTCGACCTGACGTTCAAGGGCCAGCGCGGCAGTTTCCTCGGGCGTCTGGAATAGCGGGCCGGGGATGACCTCGAAGCCGAGATCGGCAAACGCGCTCGCGATCACGTTGGCGCCGCGGTCATGCCCGTCCTGCCCCATCTTGGCGACCAGCAGCCGCGGGGCACGACCGAGGCAGTGCGCGACGGAGGCGACTCCGTCCTTGAGCTGGGCGAAGCGAGAGTCGGAGCCATAGGCCTCGGCGTATACCCCGCTCACCGGAACGGGCGTCGTTCCAAAGCGTCCGAAGACAACCTCAAGTGCGCTTGATATCTCTCCCAGAGTAGCATCCGCCCGCGCGGCGGCTACCGACAAGGCGAGCAAATTGTCGTCGCTCCCCGCCCCTGCCGTCAATGCCGCCAGCGCCGCCTGGCACACCGCTTGATCGCGCGCGCCGCGCACTTGCGCCAGCCGCGCGACCTGGCCGGCGCGCACCGCGTGGTTGTCGACCTCGAGCGTGTCGATGCGGCTGTGGTCGCCCGAGGGGTACTTGTTGACCCCGATGATCGCGTCCTGGCCGCGGTCGACTCGCGCCTGGCGCGCGGCGGCGGCTTCTTCGATGCGGCGCTTGGGCATGCCGCTGGCGACCGCGGCGGTCATGCCGCCAAGCGCATCGACTTCCGCAATCAGGTTCTCTGCCTGTTCCACCAGCGTCGCGGTAAGGGATTCCACGTAGTAACTGCCGCCCAGCGGATCGACCACGCGAGTCACACCGCTTTCCTCGGCCAGCACCAGCTGGGTATTGCGGGCGATGCGGGCGGAGAAATCGGTCGGCAGCGCGAGCGCTTCGTCGAGCGCGTTGGTGTGGAGGCTCTGGGTGCCGCCCAGGACCGCCGCCAGCGCCTCGAGCGTGGTACGGATGACGTTGTTATAGGGATCTTGCTCCTGCAGGCTCACTCCGCTGGTCTGGCAGTGCGTGCGCAGCACCTTGGAGCGTTCGTCGCGGGCCCCGAGCCCGGCCATGATCCGGTACCACAGCGTGCGTGCGGCGCGCAGCTTGGCGACTTCCATGAACAAGTTCATGCCGATGCCGAAGAAGAAGCTGAGGCGCGGTGCAAAGGTGTCGAGATCGAGACCGGCGGCGATCGCGCGCCGCGCATATTCCTTGCCATCGGCGAGGGTGAAGGCAAGTTCCTGCACCGCAGTCGCTCCGGCCTCGTGCATGTGATAGCCCGAGATCGAGATCGAATTGAACTTGGGCATGTTGTCAGCGCAATAACCGATAATATCGGAGACGATCCGCATGCTCGGCTCGGGCGGGTAGATGTAGGTGTTGCGGACCATGAACTCCTTGAGGATATCGTTCTGGATGGTACCGGCCAGCTGGTCCTGCGCCACGCCTTGGCGCTCGGCGGCGACGATGTAGAACGCCAGGATCGGCAACACCGCGCCGTTCATGGTCATGCTCACGCTCATCTGATCAAGCGGGATGCCGCCGAACAGGATCTCCATGTCGCGCACCGTGTCGATCGCCACGCCCGCCTTGCCGACATCGCCGACCACGCGCGGGTGGTCGCTGTCGTAACCGCGGTGGGTGGCAAGATCGAACGCTACCGACAGGCCCTTCTGCCCGGCGGCGAGGTTACGGCGATAAAACGCATTGGAATCTTCGGCGGTCGAGAATCCGGCGTATTGGCGAATTGTCCACGGCCGCCCGGTGTACATGCTGGCATAAGGCCCGCGCGTGAACGGCGCCTGCCCGGGCAGGCCGGGGCCGTCGGGCGGCAAGTCCTCGGCGGTATAAAGCGGCTTGAGGGTGAAGCCCTCGGGCACGGTCCAGCCGGGCGGGTCAGCCATGCGCCCCCGCTTGACCTGGCGTTTCCATGATCTCGGTCAAGGTTCCTGCCATGTCCTTGGGGTGGACGAAGAACACCGGCGTGCCATGCGCGCCGATGCGGGTGGGGCCGAGCACGCGCTTGCCCGCGTCCTCGAACGCGGCGCGGGCGGCGGCAATGTCGGGCACTTCGAACGCCACATGGTGCTGCCCGCCGAGCGGGTTGCGGGCGAGGAAGGCAGCGATGGGCGAATCGTCCGACAGCGGCGCGAGCAACTCAATCTGGGTGCCGCCGGAGGCATCGGTGCCTGGCGTATCGACAAAGCACACCCGCACACCCTGCTCGGGCAAATCGAACGGCTCAGTGATGTGGCGTGCGCCCATCGTCTCGCGCCAGAACGCAATCGCCGCTAGGATGTCGGGCACGGCCACGCCGACGTGGTTCAAGCGGCCTAGTTTCATTGGCAAACGTCTAGCCGACAAGTCCTCCGGTGAGCAAATTGGCGACGCTGTCGATTACCACGTGGGGCGTGCGCTCGGGCGGCTGTTCGGCCCATTGCGCGCGACTTACGGACCCGCTTGCCACCGCGATGCCGATCGCGCCGCCGGCGCGCGCCATCTGCATTTCGGCGGTGGCATCGTCGCCCACCACGCCGACATCGGTCTCGGCGATCCCAAGCGCTTCGGCCACCAGGGTTAGCGCCAGCGCACTGGGCTTGCCGCATGGCTCGGGCTCGGAGCCGGTGACGCGCGCGATCGCGCCATTGATGGCGCACGAATAGCCAAAGCTGCGGCCGTCCTTGGTGGCGAAGTAAGGCACGTCGCTGGCAGTCAGGAACGCCGCGCCGGCCAGCACGCGCTCGCAGGCGAGGTGGATGTGCGGCATCGTGCAATCGGGATGCCACGCGACATAGACCGCATCGGCGTCGTGCGCCGCGGGGTCATCGGGAAGCGCGCACGCCACGCCCATTTGGGTCAGCGCGTCCACCACGCCCGGCGTACCAAGTACCAGCACGCGCCGATAACCACGCTCGACCATCGCCTTGCCGGCTACGGAATTGGGCGTGAATAGCTTGGCGTCGGGGATCGGCAGGCCCACGGCGCGCAGCCGCGGTGCCTGAACATCGGCCGCATAAGCGCTCCCATTGGTCAACGCGACCCACGGAATCCCGCGCCGGCCGAGCTCGTCCAGCGCCTCGGCCGCGCCGGGGATCGCAGTATAGCCGCCGAGCTTGCGGTCCGACAGAATCAGCGTGCCGTCGAGGTCGAACATGAAGCCTTTAGGCTGTCTCACGCGTCGGTCTCCAGCAGCAGTTTGAACCCGGCCTTCTCTACGCTGATCCGCGTCAGGTCGGTGCGCGCGAGCAGGCTGCGAAGCAGCTCCATGACCGGTTTCGCCACCGGATCGTAGTCGCGCGCGGCAGGGCCGGCGGCCGCCATCGCGTCGACCAGGTTCGCCGGCATCGTCGCGCGCAGCAGAAACTCCTCGTCACTCAGCTCCATTCCGATCCGACGGCGCAAGTCCGATAGCTCGGCCATCGGTGGTTCAGCCGCCAGCTCCTTCGTGCGCGGATTGGCCATGATCTTGTCCATCGTTTTGGCCTCGATCGGCACGTTGGGCCGCCCGAACCGGCCCAGTGCGTAGCGGATGATCTCATCGGGGATCACCGCATAGCGTTCGGCGCCGGTGGCGTTCATCATCGCCTGGGTCTGGAGCATCTGCGCGAACGGGGTCATCACGATCGGCCAGCCCAGTTCTTCGCGCACGCGGCCCATCTCCTCGATCACCGCGCCTTCCAGATGGGGAATGCGATGATCGGACAAATGGCGGCGCATCGTCCCGACCATCCCGCCGGGGAGCTGGTGGCGCAAGTATGCCGCGTCGAACGCCATCGGCTGGCCGGTGGGATACCCTTCGGCCGCGGCCAGCGCGGTGAAGTAGTCGGCGACTTCGGCGACGGCCCCGTCGTCGATATCGACCGTGTGGCCGAGCGCGCGCAGGTTGGCGATCATCCGCTGGATCGGCGGATTGCTGGTGCCGTCCGCCGCCCCGCCGCTCGCGCACTGGACCGCGGCTATTCCGAGGTCGGCCGCCTCCAGAGCTGCCGGTTCGGCTAGCCCGATGGTGCAGTGGTTGTGCAGTTCGAGCGGCTTGTCGCCGATCTGCGCCAGGATCGCGGGGATCAGCGTGCGCGCCCGCCGCGCGCTCAGCAACCCGCCGGGGTCCTTGATATACAGCGCGTCGATATCGGGGCTGGCCGCCATGGTGTGCGCGGCGGCGGCATAGTGCGCATCGTCGTGGATCGGACTTATGGTATAGACCAGCGCCCCGACCACCTGCTCGCCGCCGCTTCGCTTGATCAGCCGCGCCACCTCGACGTTGGCGGCGGCATCGTTCATCGGATCGGCGAGCGCGAACCGGCGGATGCCATTGCGGGCGAGCGTGCGAAACGCCAGGTCCATGAACTCCGGGCTGGCTGTCTCCCAGCTGATGAAGCGGAACCCGGTCGAGAGGAACTGCAACGGCGTTGTCTTGCAGATCGCAGCCATCGCGCGAATCCGCTCCCACGGGTCTTCTTGCTTGAACCGCACCGCGACGCCCATGTGGGTGCTGGTGGTGAAATCGATCGCGCGATAGCCGGCGCGCTCCATCGCGGGGGCAATGGCGAGGGTGTTCGCCGTGGTCACTCCCAAGGCGCCCCACAGACACTGGTTGCCGTCGCGCAAGCTGGTCTCGACGATCTGGATATTCGCCATCAGGCGGTCTCCCTTTCGACCATGCGGGCGAGGAACCCGGTATCGACCCCACCCCTGGCGAAATCGGGATCGGCCAGGATGCGCTGCTGAAACGCGAGGTTGGTGTGGATGCCCTCGATCCGGGTGTTCGCCAGCGCACCACGCAGGCGTTGCAACGCCATCGCACGGTCGGGCCCGTGAGCGATGACCTTGGCAATCATCGAATCGTAGAACGGCGGCACTTTCGCGCCCGCCACGATGTGGCTGTCGACGCGGACGCCTTCGCCGCTGGGCCATGCCACGTCGGTGACAGTGCCGGGGGAGGGCATGAACCGATTGTCAGGATCTTCGGCGTTGATCCGGCATTCGATGGACGCGCCGCTGAAGGCGATGTCGGCCTGCTCGAACCGCAAACCCTGGCCCTCAGCGATCGCGATCTGCTCGGCGACGAGGTCGATGCCGGTCACTTCCTCGGTGACGGGATGCTCGACCTGGATGCGGGCATTCATTTCGAGGAAGTAGAATTCGTCGTGCGCGACATCATAGAGAAACTCGACCGTGCCCGCGCCGCGATAGTTGAGCCGCGCGGCGAAACGCACGGCGGCGTCGAGCAGCGTGGCGCGGGTGGTCGATGGCAGGTTGGGTGCCGGGGTTTCCTCGACCAGTTTCTGGTAACGCCGCTGGACCGAACAGTCGCGCTCGCCAAGGTGGATCACGTTGCCCGCGCCATCGCCGAGCAACTGCACTTCGATGTGGCGGCCCTGCGCGACGTAGCGTTCCAGATAGACCCGCGCATCGCCGAACGCGGCGCTCGCCTCCGCACTGGCCATTGCCATCGTTGCTTCGAGCTCGGCCAAGTCCTCGACCAGCTTCATGCCGCGCCCGCCGCCCCCGCCAACGGCTTTGACCAACAAGGGCGCGCCGATCTGTTCGGCCAGGGCACGAGCTTCGGCAGGGCTGCCGACGGGCCCGCCCGGCACCACCGGCACATTGGCCGCAACTGCCTCGGCGCGTGCGCGCAGCTTGTCGCCGACGGCTTCGATCTGCGCGGCAGTCGGGCCGATGAAGGTGACGCCTTCATCTTCGCACATCCGAGCCATATCGGCGCGCTCTGACAAGAAACCGTAACCAGGATGGATCGCATCGCATTCGTAACCGAGTGCCGCCTGCGCGACCGTCTCGATGCTGAGGTAGCTTTTCGCCGGCTGCGACGGGCCGATGCACACCGTCCGCGTCGCCAACTGCGCGCCCAGCGAGCCCCGATCCGCCTCGCTGACGCACAGTACGGTCTCGATCCCCAGCCGCTCGCAGGTGCGGATTACGCGCACTGCGATCTCGCCGCGGTTGGCGACCAGGATGCGCTTGATCGCCACGTTTCAGAGAGGCCGAACGAGCATCAGCACCTCGCCGTGCTCGACCATCTCGCCGTTGACCGCAAGGATCTCCACAACCTCGCCGGCGACTCCGGCGCGGGCGGAGTTCATCAGTTTCATGACCTCGATGATGCCGATGATGCTGTCCGCCTCGACCCGGCTGCCGACCTCGACATACGCCGGTTCGCCCGGCTTGGGCGCGCGGTAGAACACCCCGAGCAGCGGGGATTTGACTTCGACCAGTCCCGCTTCGGTGGAGGTTCGGGCGCGTGCTGCGATCGGCTCGGCAGGGGCGGGGTTGGCGTTTCGCGATGCATCCACTCGTGCTGAGCCCGTCGCAGGGCGCGAACGGGCCGCCCCGCTCCGCTCCAGTTCCAGCTTCATCCCCTCGATCTCGAGGTTGAGGCGGTCGAACTGCGAATCTTCCAGCAGCGACCGGATCAGGTCGATGTCCTTCTTTGTCAGGCTCACTTGCGGCCCCCGAAGATGTTCATCACGTGGCTCAGCGGATTGGCTGTCACAGGTGCGACTGGCGCGATGTCCTTGGCCGACCACACGGTTTCGGGCCGCGACTGGAGGAGTAGCACGTTGCCGTCATGGTCGAGCGCCCACTCGATGTCCTGCGCCTTGCCGTAGTGGCGTTCGATCCGCCGGCCGACTTCGCGCAAAGCCAGCAGTTGCGGGTCGGTCAGGCACGGCTGGTTCGCCACCGTGGCCTCATTGGCGACTTCGTGGATCCCGCCCCCCGGAGCCGGCACTTGGCGGGCGTGTTTGTCCGAAATGTCGCGCACCGAAATCTCGCCGGTGATTTTGCCCAGCACCCACCGGTCGGGCGTCACTTCGCCCGAGACCACCGCGCTGCCCAGGCCCCACGCGCCTTCGATGGTGATGACCGACTTGTCCCCGGTCAGCGGGCTGCGGGTGAACATCACCCCCGCGCACATCGCGTCTACCATCGTCTGCACCACCACCGCCATCGCCACGCCGTCTTCGGGCAATCCGTGCTTGAGGCGGTAGGCCATGCTCTCGACCGAATAGAGGCTGCCCCAGCACTCGCGCACCCGCGCGACCATCTGGTCGGCGCCCAGCACCCACAGGAATGTGTCCTGCAGGCCCGCGAAGCTGGCATCGTCGGCATCCTCAGTGGTCGCGGAGGAGCGCACCGCGACCGGCTCGCCGCCCGGCGACAGCTCGGCATGCGCGGCGCGGATCGCTTGCTCGACTTGTGCCGGCATCGGCTCTTCGATCACGCGGCGGCGCAGTTCCTCCGACACCCGGGTGGCGGCACCGAGGTCGTTCGGATCGAGGCCGGCGACACCCTCGCGCACCGGCGCGCGCGCTTCGAGCGCGGCCAGGAACAGCTCGAACGCCGCGGTGGTGACCACGAAGCCAGGAGGCACCGCGATCCCCGCCTGGGTCAGCTCACCAAGCGAGCCGCCCTTGCCACCGACGGTCGGCCGGTCCGCTAGGCCAACCTCCTTGAACCACGCGACCGGGGTCACGCGTCTTCCAGGACCGGTTTGTCCTGCAGGATCGTGACGATGCCGCGCCCGCCATCCACCCGAATGCGCTGGCCGTCCTTGATCCGCGTCGTCGCGCTGCCGGTGCCGACCACCGCCGGCAGGCCGTATTCGCGCGCCACGATGGCCATGTGGCTCATCGATCCGCCGATGTCGGACACCGCCGCGCCGATCCGCTGGAAGATCGGGCTCCAGGTTGGATTCGTGACTTGGCACACCAGGATGTCGCCTTGCTGGATGCGGCCGATCTCGGCCACCGATTTGACCACCCGCGCGGTGCCTTCGACGACGCCGTTGCACGCGGCAAAGCCTTTGAGTTCGTTGGGGTTGCCCCCGCTGCCTTCGTTGAGCCACGAATCGAGGTTTTCGCGGGTGATTCCCCACAACATCACGATGGCCGGGTCGTCGATTACGTCTGGCACCGCGCCCAGCGCGGGTGAGGTAGTATGCTTGCCCCACTCGACGATCGCGGCCTTGCGCTCCGCCACGATCGCCGGCCAGTACGCGGGGCCGCGCGGCGGGGCGCCGATGCCCCAGCTGAGCATCAGGTCGATGATCGCGCTTTCCAATTCGTATTGGGTGAGGTGGAACACGTCTTCCTCCACGCCTTGCGCGCCGAAGAAGCCGTGTTCCACCAGCAGGGTACCGAACTCCCTGATCTTGTTGAAAAACAGGTTCGTGTACCAGTGCTCGCAATAGAACTTGTGACCCTCGACATAAGGAAAAACGCGGTGCGCCAGCTCGATCAACTGGTCGTAAGTCGCGCGGTCCTCGTCGGTGTCGAGCAGCTCGCGGTATTCGCGCACCAGCACTTCGCGCTCGGCGATCAGTTGCGCGGTCGGGCGTTCGATATTGGTACCGGCCTTGATCTTCTCGATGTAGCCGGGGAGCGCGGCGAACGGCATACTGAGGTCGTCGTTCCAGCTGCGGTGATAGTGATAGAATCCATCGCCGCTGCTGACATTGAACCACGGGTTGCGGCTGGTCTCCAGCTCGCCGAGCCATTCCTTGCCGCCGCCGACCTTGTCGAGGTCGGCCAGCACCTTGTCTATATCGACGTTATCGGTGAAGTGCCGGTCCACTCCCAGCTCGACCGCACGGCGGGCGAGGCGCTTCACTTCTTCATCCGGGCGGAAGATTTCTGCTTCCATGCCCGCGACCATGCGGCTGATCGCCTGGTCGGAAATCTCGGGGAAGGCCTTCTTGCAGAAATCGAAGAAGGTCATGTACGCGCCGTAACCGAGCAGCAGGAATTCGAAGTGGTGGTGCCACATCCGGTGGTACCCCTCGATCTGCTTCTGGTAGATCTCGAGCAGCGCGTGGTTGGCGGCGACGCCCTTGCCGGTGTGCGTGGTCTCGAGCGGCTCGTAATCGGGCAGATGGGGCTTGGGCAGCGCCTGCGCGTCCGCGATCAGCACTTTCATCTTGACCTTCCACTGGTCGTAAAGCCGCTCCCAGTGCTCGTAGTAATAGAACGCGCGCTGCTGGAATTCGCCGACGCGCTCCTCGATCTCGGCCGGATCGGTGACCGCCACGCCGCCGATATAGACCCGCCCGTTGATCACCCTGTGCTCGATCCCCTTGGCAGTCGGCAGCACGTGGACCCGGGTGTTGAACGCGCCCAGCGCGACATAGGCCGCCTCGGCGGTGATCATGTCGAAATGATGCATCGGCTCGGGGAAGTGCATCGAGTTGTAGAACCAGAACTTGCCGTCATCCTCGGGCACGAACTGGGTGTAATAGGGATACGCGCCCTGCGCGCCTTCGGTGCCGGGCACGACCGTCAGGTCGCTGGGCAGGGGGAAACTCTTCTGCTCGGTCATCGTGGTAGCCTCTCTCGGGGGAGTGCCCGCGGGCCGTTGCGGCCTCAGGAAGCGGGCATCACCCTAGGGTTGCCGGTCTAGCCCTTACCCGCAACTGAATGTGAGGATTCCCGCGCATGTGGGGTGGGATTATCGCGCAGAGGTAATGTCCGCTTTGGGTGGAACGCGGACATCAGGTCCATCAGATTCACACGACCGCAAACGGGCCGATTGCTGACTGTCCGCTCATGGACCTCGTGGTCAAGGAAGCGGACATGCGACGTACGTCCCATGATAGCCGGTCACAGCGAGTTTCTGGTTATCCGCACTTTGGCCTTCAAATCCGTGCGGCAGAAAGCGTGGAGAAAACAGGTCTGTTCACCCATGTCGAGCGCGGCGCGGGCGAAATCATCGTCCTCAGCGCTTTCCAGAAAGACATGCGTTTCGACTGGATCGGCGGTGCCCGCTGTGCCCGTCCCCCCGCTTGCTCCACCGCGTGAAAAGTGGATGTCCTGCACGATGTTGTAGGCCTCCAAATCCTTCTTCGCGATCTTCGCGTAGCGGCCTAGTTGGGTCATGAAACAAAAGCCGATCCCGGCAGCAATATAGCTCGCCGCATCGGGCGCGCGGCCGCCTTCATCGCACAAAAAGTGAAAGATCGAGCCGTGAGGATTGAATAGCTGTTGTTCGACTTGCTTCACCCCATCGTCGCGCAAAGTGCAAATGCCGCGAATGTGAAGGGTCCGGTCCTGCTCCTCAGCGAGGCTGGAACTTTGCGAAGAAGTGGCTTCTGATGTCAGCGGGCTCTTTCCGGCGCGGCGGATAAACGGCTCGCCGTGCAGCGCAGTCGTATCCGCCAGGGCCGTCACCGGATTTTCTGGCACCTCGCCCACGACCAACTGCGCCTTGTCCGGCGGCACATCCTTGCCGTTGAGTGAAAGTGTGAACAGGCTTTCCTTTATCCCGCGCATCAAGCCATTGAGTGGAGATGCGGCAATCGCATCATAGACCAGCGCGCGGAGTGTTTCGTCATCGGCATCGCTGTCTATCCGGGCTTCGAGTTCGATATCTTTCGCTCCGCCCGTCATGGTGCCTTTCAGCGCAGAGCCTTTCATCGTATAATAATTGTCCTGCACAAGCGTCACGTCGCGGATCGCAATCCCGCGTATTTCCGACAACGCGATCAGCTCCGTCATGTAGGAACAGACCATGCCGGTGGTGAGGAAGGACAGCGGGCAAGGCGCCTCGTCAAACCCATCGAGATAGGCGCCCTCATCCGATACCAGGCGCCAGACATGTGGGCCTGCCGAAGAAGTAACCAGGCCCTCTTTCTGCATCACCGAAAGCGACCGCGCGGCAAAGCGCACAACCAGTCCGTGACGGTCAGGCGGCGGCGCGAGGCGGTCCGCGCCGCCGTCTACCGCAAAGAACGAGGGGCGCGGATCGGGGCCGAGAATATTGTCATGTGTTGCCATTAATCGCTCCATCGCAGCAACCGCAGAAGCACGCCTCAAGGCAGAAGCCGTGCAATCCCATCGGTCGATCGCAGGACCCTTCGCCCCGACAATTTCTCCCCACGCCGCTTCCCCCGCTAGCGGACGTTCAGCCGCCGCCTCACGGGAAATCAAATGTCAGATCTTGACCGTGAGACTTAAAATTTTGAGGCAATGGTGGCGCCGAAGGTGCGCGGCGGCAGGTAGGTGACCCCAATGACCCGACCGGTCGCGAGCGCGAAGGTGCTCGATGGACGGTCGATATCGAACAGGTTCTTGCCCCACAGTTGGAATGAAACCCGATCGTCTTGGGTTCGGTAGATTATCGAGGCGTCCACCATCGTGTAAGCTGGCGAGCTTTCGAGATCGCGCTGATACTCGGAGAAATAGACCCGGCTCTTGTAGCTGACGTCGCCTTGCAGTGTCAGCTCGCCATTCGTCAGCGGTAGCGCGTATTCCCCGTGGACGTTCCACGCCCACTTTGGGGTATTTCGCACGGAGTTTCCCGCCAGCTGGATCAACCCACCGCCAGGCGCTCCAAACGCGGTCGGACTTGGGTTGGTGATCGCGTTGTATGCAGGTGAGCCCGGCGTGGCGACATTCGCTGGATTCAGCGGGTCGAGCGTTAGATAGTCGACAAACTTGGCGTCAGTGTAGGAGACGGCGGCGCTGCCCCGCAATCTGGAGGCAATCCTGCCAGAGACGTCAAACTCAACCCCCTTGGCGGTGGTTGCGGCGGCGTTCTGGAAGATCGTCGTGAACCCGCTTGGCCCGCCCGAGATCGTCTTGTTGAGCTGCGCACCCTGCAGGTTGTAAGTGTATGCCGCGAGATTGACGGATATCCTGTCCAGTACCGTTGCTTTGATGCCCACCTCGTGGTTTTGGATTTTCTCGGGATCGACAATCGTCGTGCTGCCGGCCGAGTTCTCGCCCGAACCGGCTTTGAAGCCCTCTGCGTACGTATAATATATCAGCAGATCTCGCGATGGCTTCCACGACAAGCCAACTTCAGGGGTGAAATCCTCAAACTGGCGTTCGCGGTGGGTTCCAGCCGCAGTGTTGCGCAACACTGGGCCGCGTCCGCCGGCAGCGATAATGATGGAGGGATTTTCCGAAGTCACCTTTTCGTGACTGAACCGCCCACCGAGCTTGACCGTGAAGGATTCAAGTCCGGCGCCGAGAAAACCCAGACCAATGTTTGCCTGTCCGAATGTCGCCCAGGCATCGGTGCCGAGATTGGAATGGATGCACACTCGCTTGGGCGCGAGAGGGTCGGTTGCGCCGGGCACATCAGGTCCGTACCCGCACAGCGCAAACGCCTCGTTGAGATCGATCCCGGCCTTGAGCAGCAACGGAATGTTTGACGACATGCCATTGCGCAAGGTGAGGCCGACGTTGTCGATCGGGCGCTGGCGCTCGTGGAAATAGAAGCCGCCGACCACCAGATCGAGAAACTCTCGCGAGTAGTTGAACTGGAGTTCGTCACTCCATTGCTTGCTGTCGATCCGTCGTTCCTGAACCGTGGTAGACTGACCGTTGGTCTGCAGACTTTCGATCACCCCCGAAAGGTCGAGGTCTTGGAACAGCGAACTGTTGAACTTGCGATAATTGGCGATGTTGGTGACGGTCAGTTCATCGGTCAGCTTGCTGCTGAATGTGCCAGTTAGCGAGTACGTATCGGTCTTCGTGCCGACATCCACTTCTGAGGCAAGATCCCGCGGTTTGCTGGCGTAGCCGCCAATGCCGAGAGGGGCGAGGCGGACCACACCCGGGAAGGTAGCCCGGAGGTAGTGGACCGCGCCGGAATTGTCGTTCTGACGGAAGTATTCGCCAGTGAGCAGCAGTTTGGTTGAAGGTGAGACGTCAAACTGCAGATGGCCGCGGGCCATGATGCGATTGAGATCATCGACAGGATTACCGGTGACGGGGTTGCGGCCAAAGCCGTCCCTGCGCTCCGTCTTTAGCGCCACGCGATATAGCACGTTGTCGGTGATCGGGCCACTCACCGCCCCTTCGACAACGAGGGCGTTATAGTTTCCATAGCTGGCGCTGGCGTGGCCCGAGAGATCCCGCGTGGGCTTGGCAGTGATGAGATTGATCGAACCGCCGGTTGCGTTCCGGCCATAAAGCGTCCCTTGCGGCCCCCGCAGAACCTCTACCCGCTCTAAGTCGAACAGCGACGTTAGCTGAGCCTCGGCCCGCGCGACAACCGCTCCATCGACATGCAAGGCGACGCCGGTAGCGTTGCCCGTGGTCGAGGTGTTCGCGCCTACGCCGCGGATGAATATTTTGGCCTGATTGAAGTCACTGCCGAAGTTCACGCTCGGCACGATGGTCTGGAGATCTTGCAGATTATCTACGTGGGCATCGGCCAGGCGCTCACTCCCGAGGGCTACTACCGAAGCGGTAACGTCTTGCAGCGACTGTTCGCGTCGCTGCGCGGTTACTATAATGGCATTGCCGTCATCTGAATCCGGCGTGGGATCGGCGGCGCTTTGCTTCGCTTCCGCGTCGGCGGGGGTTTGGGTCGTGCCACTAGCACTACTTTGGCACATTTTGATTGACCGGTTCGGTAAGGGGCTTCTCACAGTGTGGGCATCGTCGGGTTGGAGGTCGTGCGAAGAGGTTGAGGATGGCCTGTCTTATCGCGGGCATGCTGGGTTGTGGCGGCGGGCCGCCGACTCTTTTTTTTCCGTCCCGCGGCTTTGAGGCGGCGGGTCTGGAGGAAGGCGTAGGCGATCATCGTCATTAAGGCATGTCGGTGTAATCCGATCCAGGATCTGCCTTCGAAGTGGTCGAGGCCGAGCTCTTCCTTGAGCTGCTGATGCGCTTGTTCGCAGATCCACCTCGCTTTGATCGCGGCAGCGAGCATCTTGAGCGTGGCATCGGCCGGCAAGTTCGACACGTAATATTTCTGCTCTCCGGTCGATCTGCGCTCGCCGACAAGCCAGACCTCGTCACCGGGCATGCATTGCATGCGGTTGTCGAGCATCCGGTGTTTATGACCTTCCGCGATGCGGACCCGGCGAGCCGCAAAGAGGCAGGTGAGACGGCCTTTGGTGCCGCGCCGCCAGCTGATCTTGCGCCATCTCTCGCCGGACAGCATCGCCTCAGTGGACACCGGCGGCCGGTTGGGCATGTGGTACTGGCGGCGCCTACCGGTCTTCGCGACAGGGAAGGTCAGGCCAACATCGGCCGGGTAGACGTTCTGGCGTCGCGAGAGCCCGACTGCCCACAGCAGGCCGCGCTCGCTCAACGCCTGGCGGAAAGGACCGCTCGATCCATATCCCGCGTCGGCAAGCACGCAGCCGAACCGCGCTCCAGAAGCAATGACGCGATCGATCTCCTCGATCGCGATCTCGGGCTTCGTCAGAGCCTGCTGTCGATCCAGTGGAACTCGCGCCCGCGTCATGCGCTGGGCATCATCCGTCCAGCTCTCGGGCAGAAAGAGCCGCAGACCCACCATCACCGGCACTTCCCGCGAAGCCAGCGTCACCGACACCAGCGACTGGCAGTTGGACGTCTTGCCGAGGGACGAGGCATATTGTGGCGCGACACCAACCGAGTGCTGCCCCTTCTTCGGCAACGCCGTGTCGTCGATGACCAGATATCCTGCCTCGTCCCCTACCAGGCGGTCGGCCTCCTTCAGGAGAACGGCCTCGAGTGGCGCACTATCCCACACTCCATCGGCGACAAAATGATGCAGTTGGTCATAGCCGAACTCACCACTACGAGCCGCCATCGGCTGTACGCTCTTGCGGTCACCAGGGCCGATCAGGCCAGCGATATAGGCCGGGCAAACCCGCATCCGGGTCTTGTGCCGCAATGCCGCCAGAAATGGCGACAGCCAAACCTCCAGATCGCTGCGCCAATCCCCTGCCATCGCCAGCCTCCCTAAAAGCTGGCTCCCCATGAATCAGGGAAATCCCCTCTTGGGAATCCCAAAAATCA
>JBDSUJ010000013.1:0-7990 GCA_039927815.1 Croceibacterium sp.
CAGCGGCCGCCTTGCTGGAGGCCGAGGTTTTCCCAGCTGAGGATCGGGGCTTCGGCCATGCGCGCGGCAGGTAGGGGCACGCGAGGCGGTGCACAAGCGCATCACCCGGGCCTGAACAGTGCCCCGCGGCAACATTCACACCTTGTTCAACGCCTTCGCCCTAGGCAAACCGTTGTGATGGCCAAGTTTCTCGTCCCCTTCCTGTGCGCCGCGATGCTGGTGTCCGGCGCCGCCGCTCCGGCCGTGGCGCAAACCCGCGATGACCAGGCCAGCGCGCGCAAGGAGATGGAGGCGGGTCGCCGCATGTCCCTGCGCGAGATCGAGCGCCGGATCATCCCCCAGATGCGGGGCAACGAGTATCTCGGCTTCGAATCCGTGAGTGACGCCACCGCTTATCGGCTCAAGTTCATCCGCGACGGCCAGGTCATGTGGGTCGACGTAGATGCCAAGACAGCGCGGATCATGCGGGTGTCTAAATAGCAGGTTCCTGAACTGGCCGGAAACGGCGTTCATGTTGACGCGTTGATGCCGAAGGACCACATCGTGGGCCCAAGGCAAGTTGGGTGACAACAGGGGAATTCTGACCGTGCGCATCCTGATCGTCGAGGACGAGCCAACGCTCGGGCAACAGCTCAAGACTACCCTTGAGCAGACCGGGTACGCGGTCGACTTGTCGGCCGATGGGGAAGATGGTCATTTCCTCGGCTCGACCGAGGACTATGACGCCGCGATCCTCGACCTCGGGTTACCGGAAATCGATGGCCTGACCGTGCTCGGCATGTGGCGCCGCGAAGGGCGCAATTTCCCGGTGTTGGTGCTGACCGCGCGCGACAGCTGGTCGGACAAAGTCGCGGGGCTCGATGCCGGGGCGGACGACTATCTCGCCAAGCCGTTCCAGACCGAAGAGTTGATTGCCCGGCTCCGCGCCCTGATCCGCCGTGCGTCGGGCAATGCCAGCTCGGAGCTCATCGCCGGCACCGTGCGGCTCGACACGCGCTCGGGCCGGGTCACGCTCGCCGGCGAGCCGGTCAAGCTGACCGCGCAGGAGTACAAGCTGCTCAGCTACCTGATGCACCACAAGGGCAAGGTAGTCAGCCGGACCGAGCTGATCGAGCATATCTACGACCAGGATTTCGACCGCGATTCCAACACCATCGAAGTATTCGTCACCCGCATTCGCAAGAAGCTGGGGGCCAATGTCATCACCACCATCCGTGGACTCGGTTACAGCCTCGACGATCCCGACGAGCCCGGCCGCGGACAGTGAACCGGGCTTGCTAACGATCACCGCCGGTCCGGCGGTGATCGCGGCGAGCACTCCGGCACCGGCCGCGGGCCCCGCCGTGGTGCGCGACACCGGCAGCCTGGCGCGCCGCATGATGCTGATCGCGGCGGGCTGGATCACCATCCTGTTGCTGGTGGGCGGGGTCGCGTTGCATCAGGCGCTGGCGGCGCAAGTCACGCGCCAGTTCGACGAACAGCTCGATTACATGGTCACCGCGATGATCGCGTCGGCCGAGATCGGCCCGCAGGGCGAGGTCTATTTCAACCGCACGCTCGGCGACCAGCGCTTCCTCGAGCCCAACAGCGGGCTGTATTTCCAGATCAGCGGGCGCGGCCATGACGATTACGCCTCGCGCTCGTTGTGGGATCGGACGCTGCGGCTCAAGGGTGTGCCCGCGCCCAAGCCCATCTACTACAACACCAACCAGTTTCCCGAGGAGCCGCTGCGGATCGTCGAACGCACGATCAAGCTGCCCGGCAGCGCGGTGCAATGGCAGTTCGCGGTGGGGGGCGCGCGAACCGATCTAAACGAGCAGATTCGGCAGATCCGCGCAATCCTGGTGTGGTCGTTCGTGGTCCTCGGCCTGGGGCTGCTGGTGATCGCGATGCTGCAGACCTGGTATGGCCTGGTCCCGCTGCGGCGGGTGCGCCGCGCAATCGCGGATATCCGCAACGCGCGCAGCAACCGCATCACGGTCCCGCTGCCACGCGAAGTCCAGCCGATGGTCGAGGAATTGAACGCGCTGCTGGCGCATTCTGAAACCCAGGCCGAAGAAGCGCGGCGCCACGCAGGCAACCTCGCTCATGCGCTCAAGACTCCGCTGACGGTGCTGACCAATGCCGCCAGCGCCCATTCGCTCGACCTCGACGCGACCGTGCTCCGCGAGGCGGCGACGATGCGGCGCCAGGTCGACCACCACCTTGCCCGCGCGCGCGCGGTCGGGCGGCGAGCGCTGGGGCATTCACGGACCAACGTCATGGTCTCGGTCGAGGCGGTCGAACGCGCGGTGGCGACGCTTTATCCCAAGGTTCGCTGCGACCTCGACGGTTCGCGCGCCGCCGAAGTGGCGATGGAACGGCAGGACCTCGACGAGATTCTCGGCAACCTGATCGAGAATGCCGCCAAATACGGCGGCGGCAGCGTATTCGTGACGGTCGATCCCCAGCCCGGCGAGCGCCACTGCAGCGTGCTGGTCGAGGACGATGGGCTCGGCATCTCGGAAGCCGACCGCGCCAAGCTGTTCTCACGCGGGGCGCGGCTGGATACCGAGAAGCCGGGGACCGGCCTGGGGCTCGCAATCGTGCGCGACGTGGCTGAAATCTATGGCGGATCGGTCGAGCTGGACGAGAGCGAGGACCTGGGCGGGGTGCTGGTACGGCTTAAACTGCCGCGCGCAAACTAGAGCGCGTCCGGGGTGCTGCCTGTGGGGCCCGGGCGGCGCCATGGCGTTCCGGCGATGGCGACCCGGGCTTCGGCCAGCTTAATCGCCGCCGAAATGACCCTGTGCGCACTGGCCGGCTTGGGGAGCAACTGTGCGCCCAGCCGGCGAACTGTCTCGTTATGCCGGTCGAGATCGCCCGAATGCAGCAAGTAGGGAATGCCGCGGCGGTCGAGTTCGTGCGCGATCGCTTCGCAAGTCTCACCGCCTTTCAGGGAGACGTCGAGCACCGCGGTGTGGATCGGGGTGCCGTGCTCGAGCGCGGTCATCGCTTCCCCGCAGCAGGTCGTGCAAACCGCGTCACAGCCGTGATCCTCGACAGCGAATTCGAGGTCCATCAGGATCAGCGGCTCGTCCTCGACCAGCAGGATGGTGCACGCCGCGCTCACTTGGTCATCGCCGTCAGCGGAAAGCGCACTTGGGCGTTGAATCCGCCCGCGTCCCAGCGCCGTTCGATCGAGCCGCCGCCATAACTCAGCAAACGGTCGATGATCGCATTGCCGGTGCCCTGCGAACTATCGGGAGCGGTGACGGGGGGGCCGTTGCGCTCCACCCAGCTTACCTCGAGGAACCGGCCGCCGTGTTCGGTGACCTCGTTCCAGCCGACTGCGACCTCCCCGCCCTCGCGGGTCCACGCGCCGTGCTTGGTCGCATTGGCGGCGAGCTCGTGCAACGTCAGGCCGATGCCAGAGACGACGTTGTACGGCACCTTGAGGCTGTCGCCGCGAAAGTGAACCCGGTGCCCGTCCAGATCGTACGGGCGCAGGATCGCGCGGATCGCGGGGCCGACTTCGAGATGGCCGGATGAGGCGTCGTCGAGCGTGGTCTCATAAGCGCGGCCGAGCGCCTGGACGCGGTCGTTGATCTCGCGCGCCTCTTTTTCTACGCCCCGCATGCGCCCGGTTATGTTGACGATCCCGGAGATCACCGAGAACATGTTCTTCATCCGGTGCGACAATTCGCGGGCCATGTCCTGCGCGTGCCGGTGGTCGCTGCGAGCCGTATGTAGATCGGTGACATCCCATTGGCTGCCGAACAGGTAGATCAGCTTGCCATCGGCGCGATAGATCGGGCCGAGGTGCAGCGCATTCCAGAACGGAGTTCCGTCCTCGCGGTAATTGAGCACTTCGGTGATGATGACATCTTCGTTGCGGATCGCCTCGCGAATCCGCGCGATCTCTTCAAGGTCGGTATCGGGTCCCTGCAAAAAACGGCAATTCTGCCCGAGAACCTCAGCTTCGTCATAGCCAGTCAGATCGCGGAACGCGCGATTGACGAAAATGATCGGAAAGTCCGGCTTGTCCGGATCGCACAGGCACACCGCCATACGCGTTTGGGCCATCGCCTGTTCAAAAAGCAGGCCCGAAGCACCCTCGAACTGATCGCCCGCGCGCTCGCCGCGGAAGCGGGGGTGGTCGGCGTCGAACGGGTGGGCGGCAGGGACCGGATCGGCGGTCTTGCTTAAGACCAGATTGTTGTCTGTGGTCACGGGAGTGGCGTCGCTCGTTGTGGACTTTGTTCGGCGCCAACGGGCCAAAGCGACCCCGGTTCCGCGTCGCCTTCGGCTAGGCCTCCGCTGCCCTCTGATGGTGGCGAATGACTTCCTCAATCACGAAGCGAATGAACTTCTCGCTGAATTCGGGGTCGAGATCGGCGTCTTCGGCGAGCGCGCGAAGCCGCGCGACCTGGCGCTGTTCACGCACCGGATCGGCCGCGGGCAATTTGGCCCGCGCCTTATATTCGCCGACCGCCTGGGTGATGCGAAAACGCTCGGCGAGCATGTGGATCAGCGCGGCATCGATGTTGTCGATGCTCTTGCGGAAGCTCGCCAGAACGGTGTCGGCGGCGGTTTCGTCGAGGGGTCGGCTGGCCATCGACGCACGGTTAGCAGGGAATCCACGCTTGCCAATAACCCATCCGCCCGCCATTGCCGCCGGATGAGCGCCGAGGTTGTTCCGCTGCCGACCCGGGAACCGTCGCTGGCCCCCATTCTCGGCCTGACTGCGACCGCCATGAACGCGGTCAACGCCATCATCCTCGACCGAATGCAGAGCGAAATTCCGCTGATCCCCGCGCTTGCCGGACATTTGATCGCGGGCGGCGGCAAGCGCATGCGGCCGATGCTGACGCTCGCGGGAGCGGAACTGGTCGGTTATCAGGGCACACGCCACCACAAGCTCGCCGCGGCGGTCGAATTCATCCACACCGCCACGCTGCTGCATGACGACGTGGTCGACGGGTCGGAAATGCGGCGCGGCAAGTCCGCCGCCAATATCGTGTTCGGCAATCCGGCGACGGTGCTGGTGGGCGATTTCCTGTTTTCCCGAGCCTTCGAACTGATGGTCGAGGACGGCAGCCTCAAGGTGCTCAAGATCCTCAGCTCCGCCAGCGCGATCATCGCTCAGGGCGAAGTCGACCAGCTGACCGCGCAACGCCGGATCGAGACCAGTGAGGAACGTTATCTCCATATCGTGGGCGCCAAGACCGCCGCGCTGTTCGCGGCCGCCAGCCGGATCCCGGCAGTGGTCGGCGAACGCGGCGATGGCGAAGAACAGGCGCTCGACGACTACGGCCGTAACCTCGGCATCGCGTTCCAGCTGGTTGACGATGCGATCGATTATGACAGCGGCACCGCCGAAATGGGCAAGGACGCTGGCGACGATTTCCGCGAAGGCAAGATGACTCTGCCGGTGATTCTCGCTTTCGCCCGCGGCAGCGAGGACGAGCGGCGCTTCTGGCAGGACGCTGTCGCCGGCTTCCGCACCGAGGACGAAGATTTTGCCCACGCGGTCACGCTGATCCGTCGCCACGGTGCGGTCCAGGCGACCCGCGATCGCGCCCGCCACTACGCCGAGCGCGCCTGCGATGCGCTCGCCATCTTCCCCGATGGCCGCGCGCGTCAAGCATTGATCGAAGCGGCGCGGTTCGCGGTCAGCCGAAGTTATTAGGCGGCTCGAGCGGTCAGGTTACCGGTGTCTTGCTCGGCCAGCCGTGGCTCCGGCGGATCAGCGCTGCTTCTTGGCCATCGGGGCGTTGAAATCCGGATCCTTCTTCGCGACCCAGGCGACGAATTTGCTGACGTTGGGATTGGCCAGCAGCGCGTCGACATCGAGCCCGTGGCGCTCGAGTTCCGAATTGGTGAAATTGGCGATCACGGTCTGCTGGCAGATCGGATGCATCGGCACGACATCGCGCCCGCCCCGGCTCTTGGGAACCGGATGATGCCACACGAGGGTCTTGCCGGTCGGTCGGCCGCACAACCAGCACGGCACCGCCGCAGCCGGCGGCACTTCCTCGCGCTGCGAGTCTTCGTAGGAGCCATGTTTCGAATGCTTGCGAGCCAGCTGCCGGTCCCTGATCAACCTGAACGTCGCCGCGCGTTCTAGTTAAGTGCCGGCGGGATGGCCACACATCCCTCCACCGACGCTCGCTTGGCCGAAAACGGCCAGGCCGGGCAATCATGCCTTTCCTCCACACTGCCGAATGTGGCAGCCCCCGGATATGACCGACAGCCTGCCAATCCATGCGGTCCTTCCGGAGCTACTTGCGGCGCTCGATTCGGCTGGCTGTGCGGTGCTGATCGCGCCGCCGGGGGCGGGCAAGACCACGGCCGTCGCGCCCGCGTTGCTGGACGAGGCGTGGTGTATCGGGCTCGTGATCCTGCTCAGCCCGCGCCGGGTCGCCGCGCGCGCCGCGGCGGAGCGGATGGCAGAGATGCTCGGCGAGCCCGTCGGGGAGCGGATTGGCTATGTCACGCGGCTCGACGCCAGGCAGTCCGCCGCCACCCGCATCCTGGTAGTGACCGAAGCGATCTTCGTTGCGCGCATCCTCGCCGACCCGGAGCTGGCAGGGGTGTCCGCGGTACTGTTCGACGAAGCGCACGAGCGGCACCTCGACAGCGATCTGGGGCTCGCGCTGGCGATCGAGAGCCGGTCGGTGCTGCGCGAAGACCTGCGGATCGTGGTCATGTCGGCGACCATCGACGGCGCCCGCTTTGCCCGCTTGCTGCAGGACGCACCGGCGATCGAGAGTGCCGGCCGGGCGCATCCGCTGCGGATCGAATGGCTCGGTAGCAGCGCCGAACAGCGGCCCGATGAGGCGGTGGCGAGCGCGGTGCTGACCGCGTGGCGCGACGAACAGGGCGATGTGCTGGCGTTCCTGCCCGGCGTTGGCGAGATCGAGCGCACCCGCGAGCGGCTGGTCGAACGCTTGCCCGAAGTGCCTATCCTGCCTCTCCACGGACAAGTGGAACCCGCTGCCCAGCGCGCCGCGATCCGCCGCGATCCCGACGGGCGCCGCCGGATCGTGTTGGCTACGAGCATTGCCGAAACCTCGCTCACGCTCGATGGGGTGTCGGTGGTGGTCGACGGCGGCTTGGCCCGCCGGGCGGAGTTCGACCTCGCCGCCGGAGTGACCCACTTGGTTACTCACCGCGCCAGCCAAGCGGCGGCCGCGCAGCGTGCCGGGCGCGCAGCGCGGCAGGGGCCGGGCGTGGCTTACCGGTTGTGGGAGCAAGCCGCCCATGCCGGCCGGGAACCGTTCGATCCGCCTGAAATGCTCACCGCCGACCTCGCCCCGCTGGTGCTGGCGCTAGCCCAGTGGGGCGCCGATTCGCTCTCACTCGCATGGCTCGACCCGCCTCCCGCGGCGGCGCTGGCCGCGGCGCGAACACGGCTGGAAAAGCTGGGCGCGCTGGTCCTGAGACAGTCTGAAGAAGGACGGAGTTGGACGATTACCGAGCTCGGGCGCAAGATCGCCGCGCTGGCGATGGCGCCGTGGCAGGCGGCGATGCTGCTGTTCGGCGCCGGTCACCGCCAGGCGCTGGAGGCGGCGAAGCTCGCGCTGCTGCTGCAGGAGCGCGGGCTGGGTGGGCGCGGTGAGGACCTCGCCCAGCGTCTTGCCCGTTGGAACGCGGACCGCTCGCCCCGCGCCGCCGCCGCCCGCAAGCTGGCCGAAAGCTGGGCTCGCAAGGTGGAGCGACTGAATCCGGCGAACGAGGCGACGGTGCCTGTCGGCGTGTTGCTGGCCCGGGCCCTGCCCGACAACCTTGCCCGTCGCCGCGGTGCTTCGGGGGAGAGCTGGCTGTCGGCGGGCGGGCGGGGCTATTCGCTCGACCCTGCCTCGCCGCTCGCCACCGCCGAGTGGCTGGCGATCGGCGATGCCCAAGGGCGCGCGCAAGCCGCGCGGATTACCGCGGCGCTCGCGCTGACGACTCAGGAAGTCGAGACCCATCTCGCTGAGCAAGTCGAACGGCGTGCCACTCTGCG
>JBDSUJ010000014.1:0-4988 GCA_039927815.1 Croceibacterium sp.
GACGCGAAGCTTTCACCGAAGCGCAGCGTTATCCCGACGATTTCGACGGTCTGGTCGCAGGCGCCGCCGCCAGCCTGATCACCGAAGCGATGGAGCGGTTCCTGTGGGAAGCGCGCTGGGGCATCGATGCGGCCGGCAAGCCGGTGTTCGATCCGCGAGGGGCCGGCATCCTGCATGCAGCCGTCATGGAAAGCTGCGACGCGGTGGATGGTTTGCGCGACGGGCAGATCGACGATCCACGCCGATGCCGCTTCGCTCCGGCCAGCATTCGCTGCAGCGCATCGCGCGTCGCCGCGGAAGGATGCCTGTCGCCGGTCCAGGTCGATGTCGCCGAAAAGTTCTACCAAGGACCGGTCGATGCCTCCGGGCGCCATCTCTATCCGGGTGGAGAGGCCTTTGGCAGCGAATTGACGTGGAGTGAGCGCGGCTCATTGGCCGGTGCCGGACGGTCCATGTTTGAAGACAATGTGCGCACGATGATCTTCCAGCGCCAGTTGCCGGAGGAACTGACGCTGGAGACCTGGCAGTGGGATGCGGCGACGCTGCGCGAATTGAGCCGACGCGGAGCGATCTACGATGCCAATAATCCGGACTTGCGCCCCTTGCGCGCCAGCGGCGGCAAGATGATGATCTGGTACGGGGCGGCGGATCCCGCAGCCGGAGTGGATGCCATGCCCGATTACTATCAACGGGTGCGCGATGCGGTCGGCGGCTCGGCAGCGGCACGAGCATTCGTCCGGATGTACCCAATTCCGGGGGTATATCACTGCGGAAATGGCTATATTCCCTATCAACTGAACCTGTTGAGTGCGATCGTCGACTGGGTGGAACGGGGGCAGGCTCCCGCCCAGCTCAACACAGCGGCGCTGTTGCCTGACGGACGCGTGCGCACGCGACCGGTCTTCGCCTACCCTGTCAGGGCGGTCTACAACGGCACCGGCAGCATCGATGACGCGGCCAACTTCCATGGCGAGGCGCCCGCGCACGAGCCGGCCGATCGTTACCGCTGGCTTGGTGCATCGACCGCGGGCGCCATGGGTCGAAGCGCCGCCCGGCGGCAATGATGCGCTGGGGCCAAATTTTGCTGCTGCTGGCCGCCGGCCTGTTTGCAGCGGCGGCAGCGAGCCCACGCCAGTCAGGCCCGGATCGCTGGTGGCAGCCGGGCGAAGGGCGGGTTTTCCCGGCGCAGCTGGATTACCCGGACGCGACCGGCACGGTCAGATTGCTGCTCTACGGCGGGCCGATGCCGACCAAGGGGCACCCGTTCTTCGAGGCGCTCGGCCCCAATGGGCGGGCGTGTGTCACGTGCCATCAGCCGGCCGCTGCGATGAGCCTGTCGATTCCCGACGTGCAGCGGCAGTGGCGGCGCAAGGGCGCGGCCGATCCGCTGTTCGCCGCAGCCGACGGGAGCAATTGTCCCAGCTTGCCGCAGGAACGCCGCGAATCCCATTCGTTGCTGCTGGATCACGGCCTGATCCGCATTGCCCGGGCGTGGCCCCCGCGCGACCTGGCGGGTAACCCGATCGAGCCGGACTTCGAACTCGAAATCGTGCGCGATGCCACCGGTTGCAACAACGATCCCAAATGGGGGCTGCACACACCGGACCCGCACGTTTCAGTCTATCGCCGACCGCGGCCGGTCGCCAACCTGAAGTTCATTGAAGCGATCGGTTTTGCCTACGATCCCAAGGCCGGCATGTCGCTGGGGCTCGATCCTGAAACCGGCAAGGCGGTGAGCGGCAACCTCATGGCGGACGCGCGGGTGCCAAGCCTGTCGGCCCAGATGCGTGACGCGGCGGATATCCACCTGGCGATCGCAAGACGGCTTTCCGCGCGTGACATCGCCAGGATTCTCGACTTCGAGCGCCGTCTCTACACCGCGCAGCAAAGCGACACGGTGGGCGGCATGCTAGACGCGAGCGACGCGCACGGCGGACCGCTCAAGCTGCTGCAATCGCCGCCTGGCCGCCTCGGTAGCCAGGGTACGCCGGTGTGGAGCGAATTCGAGGCGTGGGAAAAGATGGCCGCGGCAGACAAGGCCAGGCTCGATCCGGCCGTCGTGGCGTTCCGCGAGTCGGTCGCGCGCGGGGCCCGAACGTTCCGCACCAAGACCTTCCTGATCAGCGACACCGCTGGCATCAACTCGCCGATCGGATTCGGCAATCCGGTCCGCAACAGCTGCGTGTTCTGCCACAACATGAGCTTCATGGGCATGGATGTGGCGCCCGGCCAGGTAGACTTGGGAACCACCAACCGGCCGTTCGCCGAACCGATGCCGTGGTTGCCGCTGTTCCGGGTGACGTGCAAGAAGCGCCCGCATCCTCACTACGGCCGCGTCATTGAGACCAGCGATCCCGGATTCGCCTTGACGACGGGCCGGTGCAGCGACGTGGGACGCATCACTTTGCAGTCGATGCGCGGCCTTGGCGCCCGGGCGCCGTATTTCTCCAATGGCTCGGCCCGGGACTTGCGCGGCATCGTCGACTTTTACGATCGCCGCTACACCATCGGCTATACCGAGCAGGAGAAGCTCGATCTGGTCAATTTGATGAAAGCGCTGTGATGCGGGCCGCCGCCGCGCTGGGCCTTCTCGCGCTGTGCGGTGCGGCCGGGGCACCGCCCGAGGGCGAGCTGCGATTCGTGTCGTGCCCGATTTACCGCAACACCGATTCCGGGCCCAAATCGGGCTGCTGGCTAGTCGATGATCCGGCCACCGGCTTTCGCTACGACGTCAGTCTGGCGCCGAGCAAGCCGGACTGGAACCAGGCGGTGCTGGTCGAAGGCAAGCTCGCGGCCAGCCAGATCGACGCCTGCGGGGGGCAGACGCTGGACCCGGTGCGCGTGTCGATCGTGCCGACACCCTGCACGCGCTTCATGATCGAGGCCGGGGCATATTCCGGGCACACCTTCGCGCTTCCCCGCCGCAACGTTCGCCCGCTTTATGAAACCCGAACCCGGCCAGGTCGCCCGTACGCCGTGCGCACGTTTACAATTCCGTTCGATCTTGGCTCGAGCTTCATCGTCTATCAGCTGGGCGACTATTATACCGACGCCGCGATCAACTACGCCCTCGACGTGCAACCGGCGCGGGTGGTGGTAACAGGCTACGCGCAGACCGAACCGGTCACGGTGTCCGGCCAGACGATCGTTGAGCCTGTAGGCTTGGCTCGCGAGCGCGCAGAACATGTGGCGCAGGCCTTCATCCTGCAGGGTATTGCCCGTGATCGCATCTCCGTGGTTGAGGCACCGGCGTCGCCAACCGCCAACGAAGCGTTCGATGGCCTGCAGAGTGCTTCTTACCGACGCGTCGAAGTGACAATTGAGCCGTTGGCTCAATCAACCCCAAACCGCGCCGGATGAGCCACGGCGTCTCAGCTGATTTACAAATCCCGAAATCCAGCCGGAAATCGTGGTGAGCCCTGCTGGGAACGACGCAACCAGCCGAAGCGGTCGAGTGCCTCTGGTAAGCTTCGACAATCACTGGCCTATGTGTCACGCGATTGTGAGACAATGGTGAGATACAACGGGGGTCCCTGTGGCGATTAAGGTGAAGCACGTCGCACTACGAGATGGTATTTTTCAATACCACCGGCGTGTCCCCTTGGACATCGTGCGAGATGTCGCTGCTTTCGAAACTTACTTCCATAGCTCCAAACTTTTCCGCCGGTCGCTCAACACTTCCGATGCTTCTGAAATTCTACGCGGCGCCGATCGACGAAGAGTTGAGTTCGATGAAAAGGTGACCCTTGCTCGCGGCGGTGGATGCGTTGCCCATCGATCGATGGGGCATGTGCGGCCACAGAAACTGACAGCTCAACTCATCTCAGAAATTTCGGAGCAGCAGAGACTGGTTACGCTGAAGCCTTGGATAGACGCATATCTGAATGCCGAACAAAGCGAGGAGCACCGCGAAGAGCTGGAGCGAATGAGCTACGAGCGGGAGGGACAAGCCGAAGACCTCAAATTGCTTCTAACGAAGCAGGGGATGAGATCCTCGGACCCGCGCGTGGAGAGTCCGATCGATACTGCTGGTCGGCTTGTCCTCGAATTAAACTTAGACGCCCCTCTAGGTTCCCCGCAGCGGTCGATGCTGGCTCTCGCAATTCGGCGTGGCCGCGTGAAAGGCCAGCGCGATATTGACTGCGTGTTGAACGGCGAACTTCCGAGTGCGACTGAAGCGCCGATCTCAGGCCTTGGCTCAGCGGTGCATGGAGCGACGCTTAGGGACGCCGTAGATCGATATGTGGCAGATCGTTCACTTGCGCCGAAAACGGTCCGGGATGTGCAAGCTTCTCTCATCCTCTTCGAACGGGCGGTCGGTAACAAGCGCCTTGCTGACCTGACCAGGACCGACTTTCGGCGCTTCATTGAAGATCTGGCTACCACTCAGATCGGAGGAAGATCGGTGGGTAGCGTCGTTCGGATGATTGCGCCTGCAACGGTGAAAAAAAGGCTTACCTTTCTCGGTTCCGCAATCAAACATGCCATCGAAAAGGACATGCATGAGGGAGGCAATCCCGCGAGTAATTTTGACATATCTGCGTGGGTCAAAGCGCCTGATAAATCCGTCATGGCTTCAAAGAGGCCCTTCGCCGTTGAGGAACTCAACTTAGTCTTCCTGCATCCTTGGTTCACTGGATGCGCCACAGCGACCAATATACATGCCGCGGGATCGCATCGCCTCGCTGGCATGCATTACTGGGCGCCGGTGCTCGCTATGTTCAGCGGTTGCCGAGTCAGTGAGCTCGGCGGTCTCAAACTAAACGAAGTACAACTCGACGGCCCTCATCCGCATCTGCACATTCGGGACAACGAATTTCGCCCAACCAAAAAGGGCTACGCTCGCTTTGTCCCTGTCGTGGACTCTTTGCGAGCACTCGGCTTTTCCGAATATGTAGCACGAATAAAAGCGCTGGGCGGTGAACGCCTATTCCCCGATTGGGAGCCAGCTCGACGCACGGGAAATTTTGACAAGGATGACGCCGCTT
>JBDSUJ010000015.1:0-32689 GCA_039927815.1 Croceibacterium sp.
TCGGCTACAGTGCTCGCACTGCCCGCAGCTCTTGAACGGGATCACCGCCACGAGGTCGCCGGATTTGAGCCCGGTTACTTCGCTCCCGGCCGCGACCACTTCACCAGCGAATTCGTGGCCGAGCACGTCGCCCGGCCGGCAGCCAAAGCCAGCGTCTTCGGTCATATGCAGGTCGCTGCCGCAAATCCCGCAGCGCCCCACCGCAACCACCACTTCGCCCGGCCCCGGCGCGGGATCGGGCCGGTCTTCGAGCGCAAGCGGCTGGTGCAGGCCCTGAAATGCAACTGCTTTCATCGGTTGAGCGGTTTGACGGGGCCCAGCTGCATGCCTCCATCGATCATCATGTGGGCACCCGTGATATAACTGCTCGCATCGCTCGCCAGCAAGAGAGCGAGGGGCTTGATCTGCCAAGTTTCGGCCATCCGTCCGACCGGCACCAATTCGTCCCACGCAGCCTTGGCGGCGGGGTTCTTCTTGACCCAGCCGTCGCCGATATTGGTCACGAACGGACCCGGCGCGATGGCGTTGACGCGGATGCCATAAGCGGCCAGCTCATACGCGGTGTGGCGCATGAAATGCTTCACCCCGGCCTTGGCGGCCATGTACGGCACGCCGACAATCGCTTCGTTGACCTCGGCGGCGTTGGAACTGGTGATGACGATGGCCCCTCCGCGGCGTCGCCCATCGGCTTTCGGCTTGTTGACCTTCATCACCCGCGCCGCTTCGCGCACGGTGTGGAACACGCCGGTCAGATTTATGGCAATCGACTTGTACCACCGGTCGGGATCGTAAACGTCGATCTGGCCGTCGGGATTGCGGTCGCCCTCCGGCGTCCAGAAGCCGTTCCCGACATCGAGCCCGGCATTGGCGAAGGCGATGTCGCACCCGCCGTAAGCCAAGACGTGGTCGTCGAACGCCTTGGCCACTTGCGCCAGGTCGGACACGTCGCAGATCGCGAAACGCGCTTCGTACCCTTCATCGACCAGCCGCTGCGCCTCGCGCGCCGCTCCTTCGCCGTCGATGTCGGTCAGCGTGACCTTGGCCCCGGCCTCGGCCATGCATTCGGCATACGCGAGCCCGATCCCGCTCGCCGCCCCGGTGACCAGAGCCGAGCGGCCCGCGATGTCGAACTGCTCGAGTGTGTTCACTTCACAGATACAGCTTCGGGTTGATGGCGATGCCGTTGTCGCGGCAGTGGCTTTCATAGTGGTCCATCATCCACCACACGTCGGCAGTTTGGACGAGCGTGCCTTGGTCGTCGTAGAATTCGATCGGGCCCTCCATCCACCCGAACAGCTTGACCCCGTTGGGATGCTCGGTGACCAGGGTGTGGCTTTCCCCCGGCACTTCGAGGATCAACCCGCCGGGTGTCGCGACCCAATCGTATTCGAGATAGCGGACGCTGCCTTCGAGGACGACCATGGTGATGGTGCCGCGATGAAAGTGGGTGCCGATGGTGCCGGGCCCTTTCACCCACAAGATGTTCGAGAACAAGTTGCGGCGCACGTCAAAGCTGAGGTGCTTGATCGCGGCATTCTCGCCGAACGGAACCCACGGGCTATCATCATCGGTCTGGGCGTCGATGTAGCGGCCGCCGGGCGAATGGCGGCGCACCAGATCGCCGTAGGGGAACTTGATGTCGACGATGGCCTTCTTGGTCGAAGGCGGGGCTTTCATCTGGGTAGCCATGGCCGGGTCCTCTCAGCGGATAAGGGTGTCAACATATGCCGCGCCGATGCCGCAGCTCTCGTAATGCTCGCGCGCGGCTGTCATGTAATCGAACACGTCGTAATGCCCGACCGTGTTGCCCTGTTCGTCAAGCCACATCAGCGGACCCGAGACGACGAAGAACACTTTCATCGGATCGCGGTGGTTATACGCAACCAGCGTGTGGCTCTCACCCGGGGATTCGTAAATGAAGTCGCCCGCGGTGGCGGTCCATTCGTGCTCCAGATAGGCCCACTTGCCGCTGATGGTGTAAGCCCAGATCGGCTGCGGGTGATAATGCCGATTCACGATACACGGCTTCTTCGCCATCAGCACGTCGGCCCACATGTTGCGCGTTGGGCTGATCCACACCGGCTTGGAATAGACGTCCTCGACGATCGGCACCCACAACCGCTCGTCGCCCTCGGCGATCTTGGCCATGTAGGCTTCGGGCATCGCGCCGGGGCGCAAGGAATGCGGTACCGGCGCAGTGCCGGCCCAAGGTTCGGTGGTGGGGGCCTCAGGCATCGCGGTTCCTTTCGCTCAGGCGGCTTGCTGCAACGGGACGCGCCGCGCGAGCACGGCTGGAGCGGTCTCACGCAGGCCCATCGCGACAAACCCGCTGATCGTCGCCAGGATCATCAGCATCCACAGGAAGGTGGACGAACCGAACGCATCGTTCAGGACACCGGCGATCGGCGGGCCGAACACCCCGCCGAGAATCTCGCATGCGCCCATGGCGAGGCCGAGCACGGTCGCGTGATGGCGCGCGTCGAACGTCTCTGACGGGATCGTCGCCATGAAGATCGGGAACGTCCCGTTGACCATCCACCCGACGAAGAAGATCGCCGCCAGTACGACCGGCGAGCCGGTGTAGTACATCGCCGCCAGCGGACCGACCAGCGACAGGAACGGCAGCACCACCATTACCGGCTTGCGCCCGATCCGGTCGGACATGCCCGAAACGACGATCGAATAGATCGCCGCGGCAATCCCCAGCGACCCCATCAACCAGCTCATCGTGCTTTCGTCGAACCCGCGAGTCTGGACCAGATAGAGCGGCAGGAATGCCCAGGTGATCACGAAGTGAGCCACCATCAGCACGCCGACTACGACCGCGATCCACATGTTGCGCTCCTTCAACGCTTCCATGATCGTCATCTTGTGCTCGTCGACCGCCTGCTTGGGCAGCGGGACGGGCTCTTTAAGCATGAACCAGATGATCAATGCGCTGACGATGCCCGGCAACCCGGCAAGGTAGAACGATTCGCGCCAGCCGAACGTGAGCGCGAACGCCACCAGCACCACCGGGGCAGCAAAGCTGCCGAGCAGGTTCGAGCCGAGGTTCTGCGCGACGCCCTGCGCCAGGCCGCGAAACTTGGGATCGACTTCGCTGGCCACCATCGCGTGGCTGATTGGCATGACCCCGCCCTCGGCCGCCCCCATCAGCAACCGCGCGCCCAGCAACAAGGCAAAGCTGGTCGCGAGGCCGGTCAGGAACGAGCAGGCCGAAAACGCCAGCGTGGCCAGCACCAGCAGGATCTTTCGCTTGCCGATCGAATCCGACAGCCGGCCGTAGAAGAAGGCAGCAATCGCCCAGGTAAAGCTGAGGCCCGCGGCGATGATCCCGATCTGCGTCTGGCTAAGACCCAAGGCGGGTTGCATCTGCGGCATCAGCACGTTGACTGCCTGCCGGTCGAAGAACACGATCCCGAAATTCAAGCTGAGCAGGATAACCAGCAGGATCTGATACCCCCGCGAATTGTGCATCCAGTTTCCGTGCGTGGCCGAGACGTTGGTTTGCATGGTTCGATCCAATTTCGTCAGGCGAACGGGCGGACGGGATCGGACCCGTCCCAACCGTGCGAGGCTTCCCAGAAGCGGGTGAAAGTCTGATCCATGCCGGGCGTCACCGGCAGAAGTTCAAGAAAGCCGAGTTGCGGCCCGGTGCCGTTGTCGAGATAGACCACTTCGCCCCCGGTGGGCACGGCGGCGCGGAATGCCTCGACATAGCCGCGCGCCTGGTATGCGCGGCTTGCGGCGTCGACATCGGCGCAAGCCATGCCGAGGTGGTGAAAACCGTGACCGCGCAGATCGATGGTTTCCTTGTAAACCGACGGCTGATCGTCGAGCGGCTGGATCAGTTCGATCAGCATGTGCCCGGCAAATCCCATCGCCAGCGTGATGTCGGCGGTGCTCTCGGCACCGCGATAAGTCTGCCCCGGCACCAGGAAGTGCGGCAGGACGAAGAACGGCCCGGCGCGCATGTCCGCCGCCCACCGCTCGATCGCAGCTTGCAAGTCGGGGACCACAAAGGCGGTCTGGGCGACGCCCCCCATCGGCTGGCCATAGCCAAGCGCGTCTGACATGAACCTCTCCAATGCCGGTGAACCGGCTTGCGCCTTGGCTCGCCAATCGGCGCGACAAAGTCAATCACGCTATGTTAAAGCGCGCCGACAGGAGACGACGATGGCCACGCAACTCAGGCGCAATTCGCAGTGCAGTGAGGCCGAATGGGCCGCGCGGCAGGATCTGGCCGCCTGTTATCGCATCTTCGATATGCTCGGCTGGTCCGAATCAATTTATAACCACATCACCGTGCGCGTTCCGGGTGAAGAGGCGTTCCTGATCAACCCGTTCGGCCTGCTGTGGTCCGAAGTCACCGCCTCCAACCTGATCAAGCTCGATAGTAATGGAACAAAGCTCAGCGACAGCCCGCATCCCGTGAACCTGGCCGGCTTCACCCAGCATTCTGTGTTCCACCGCGAACTCGCGTGGGCGCACGCGATCGTTCACACGCACACCCCCGACACGATGGCCGTTTGCTCGAGCGAGGCCGGCCTGACCCCGACCAATTTCTACGCCTGCTTCTTCGACGGCAGCGTCGGCTATCACGATTTCGAAGGCATCACCGTGCGCTCCGAAGAGGGCGAACGCCTGGTCGAGAACCTGGGCGACAACCGCGTGCTGATGCTGCGGAACCACGGTCCGGTGGTGATGGCCGAGACCATTCCGGCGATGTTCCTGAGTTACTACATGCTCCAGCGGGCGTGCGAAATTCAGGTCAAGACGGCGGCCTTGGGCGGCACGATCGTGGTACCCCCCGACGTGGTCGCGGTGCACCAGCGCGACCGCGACGAGATGCTGACGGCGGAGTTCGGCAAGCTCGACTTCGAAGCGTGGAAGCGAAAGCTCGACAAGATCGACCGCGGCTGGCGCGACTGACCGTGGCCACCACCACTTGCGCCAAGTGCGGCGGGCGAATGGAACCCGGCTTCGTCATCGATGTCAACCGTAACGCGAACGGTGTCAGCAACTGGCTGGAAGGCCCGCCGGACAAGGCTTGGTACGGCCTGCGGCTGCGCGGCAAACGCAAGTTGCCGGTGGAGACCTGGCGCTGCACGCGCTGCGCATACCTCGAAAGCTACGCGCCCGAATGACCGACCTGACCGTCAACGGCCGGCCGCTGCGTTTCGATTTGGACCCGCAGACACCGTTGCTATGGGCCCTGCGCGACGCGGCCAACCTGACCGGAACCAAGTATGGCTGCGGCGTGGGCGATTGCGGCGCGTGCATGGTCATGGTCGACGGGGCGGCGCTGCGCAGCTGCCTGATCACACTGGCAGAAACCGAAGGGCGGCTGGTAACCACCATCGAAGGCCTGTCGCGCGACCGCTCGCACCCGGTCCAGCAGGCGCTGGTGGCCGAACAGGCAATCCAATGCGGTTTCTGCACGCCCGGGATCGCGATGGCGGCCGCCGCCTTGCTGGCGACGAACGCCGACCTGAGCGAGGACCAGATCAAGCACGCGATCGGCAATCTGTGCCGCTGCGGTGTCCATCCGCGGCTTGTCACCGCGATCCAGCGCGCGGGCCGCGTCGCGCGCCGGAGCGAAACCATCAGCGCAGCGCCTGCCCCCGGGATCGACCCGCGCGACGCCGCCGCTGCCGTGCCCGCGATGCAGGTGCGCTGAAAATTTCCGGACTGGAGCGACCTACAGTTTCAGCTTTGCGCTGACGGTTGCGGTAAGGGGTTCTCCCGGCTGGATGTTATTGTCGCCGTGCGCCGAGGCGTAATAGCCCGTGTCAAACAGGTTCTCGACGTTGAGCTGAAGCCCAAGAGCACTGCTGACATCGAAGAACACCGCGGCATCGACCCTGGCGTAAGCCGGCAGGACCACGGCATTGCTCAGCGACGTGAACTGCTCGGACTGATGGACCACGCCCGCCCCAATCCCGAACCGCTCGCTCAGGTCATAGCGCCCCCAGGCACTGACCTGGTGTTCGGGCAACTGCGCCAGCCGTCGCCCGGCCGGCGCCCCCGCGGTCGTGCTACGGATGTGGCCGTCAAGGTACGTGTAGCCGAGGCTGACCTGCAGACCCGGCGCCACTTCGCCCGCGAGGCTCGTCTCGAAGCCTGCCACGCGCGTTTCGCCGGTCAGTAGCACGAAGCCGGGATTGGCCGGATCGGGCGCTTGCGTATTCGCGCGATCAAGCCGAAAAACTGCAGCGGTGAACAGCAACTCGGGGCGGATGGCCCATTTGACCCCGGTTTCGATGTTCTTGAACGTCTCCGGATCGAGCGCAGCTGTCAGCGGGCTCAGCACGCTGAACTGGTCTCCCGACTGCGGCAGGAAGCTTTCCGAATAGCTGGCGTAAAGCGACAAGTAGGGGCGCGGTTTAAGGATCGCGCCGAACCGCGGGCTCAGCCCTTCGTCCGCACGAGTCAGGGCAAACCCGGTGATGAGGTTGGTGGTCGCGATGTCGAAGCGATCGAAACGGACCCCGGCGACCAGTTGCAGGATGCCGATGTCGAGCTGGTCTTGCGCATAGGCCGACAACGTCGAGAGTTTGGACCGGCTGGTGCTCTGCGGCACCAGCGTGAAGGCCGGGATCGAGATGGTCCGCGCCAAGGGCACGGTGACCATCGTGAGCGCACCGAAGCGGGCGTTGTTGCGCCGGGCCGAACTGTCCTGGTTGCCGGCCTCGCCGCCGAGCAGGAGCGTATGAGGGAGCCCGCCCGTGTCGAACTGGGCGACAAAGTTGATCTGGCCGATCAGGTTCTCGCGCGTGTTGCCACTTTCATACCCCTGCAACCGGGCGGTCGTGGCGGTCGCGCCGACCGGTTCGATATTGCCATAGAACTTGTCATATCTCGCGTACTGAACCCTGCCGTTGACGCTGATGGCGTCCGCTAGCTCGTGGTCGATGCTGACCCGGCCGATATGCACCCGGGCGAAGCTGTCGTTGAAGATCGGATCGCCGAAGAACGTTTGCTCATAACCCGCCAGCGGCCGGCCGTTCAGTGATGGCAGGCCACGATCGGTAACGCGCCTGTCATCGTCGTACGAATATGTCGCGGTCACACGCGTACGCGGGCCGAGCAGGGCCGACATCGTCGGGCTAACGCCGATGAACCGCCCGTTGTAAACGTCGCGACTGTTGGCGAAGTGTTCGTAAGTCGCGTTGACCCGACCTGCGATCCCGTCGACCAGCGGTTGGTTGATGTCGGCGGCGACATCGAAGGCGCCGTAGAGGTCGCCTGAACCCTGAAGCTGCGCGAACATGGCCATCGGGTCGGCCTTTTTGCTCACCCGGTTGATGACCCCGCCGCCGCCGCCGCGGCCGAAAATCAATGCGTTGGCCCCCTTGAGGACCTCGATGCGCTCGATGTTGTAAAGCGGGCGATAGTACTGCGCGTCATCACGCAGCTCGTCGAGAAAGAAGTCGGCGGTGCTCGACTGACCGCGAATAAACACCTGGTCGCGGTGGCCCTCGCCGGTATCGAGAGTCACGCCAGGCACATAGCGCAGTGCATCGTTGAGTCCGTGGACATTCTGGTCATCGAGTTGCTCACGGGTGATGACGGTTATGGCCTGGGGCACATCGATGAGGGGGGTCGGGGTTTTGGTCGCGGTCGAACCGTCGTCGCTCCGATAGCCATCCGCTTTAGCTGTCACGACGATGTTCCCGACCGAAGCCTCAGCCTCCGCACTTACATCAGCAAGGGCAGGTGGGGTGACGACCATGAGTGTGATCAGCGCGGTGGTACGCACGAGTTCACTGAACTTCATCAATTAGGGACTCCAATATTGAGAACGAGTTGCAAGAGGCTTCCTCCTATTGCGAGTCGTTAGCAAGTAGCAAGCGTTTGTTTTCTGATGGTGTCCGGAGCCCTTGAGGCGGCATCCGAAAGCGCCTGACAATCCAAGCACTTTGACCCTGAGCGGGGCAGCCAGACCGACACGCTTGCAATGGCAGGACATATTTGCCAGTCCGGCTATCCGTCCGCCGGACACTAGGGAGCTTTGGCCAAATCCATGAGTGGCAGTGAATTGGCCGAAGTCCGCCGGCCCGGGGCAATGCAGCGCCTGGCGCGCGCGTTCGGGCCGGCCGGCGTATTCTTCCGCGGGTTTCTCGAACATCCGCGGATGGTCGGCTCGATCATTCCCTCGTCCCGCGCGACGATCGACAAGATGCTCGCCCCGGTGAAATGGGACGAATGCCGGCTGTTCGTCGAATACGGTCCCGGAGTGGGCACGTTTTGCCGTCCGGTGCTCGATCGCTTGCCGCGCGGGGGCGAGTTGCTGGTGATCGACACCAACCCGTTGTTTGTCGATTATTTGCGCAAGTCGATCCGCGACAGCCGGTTCCACGCCGTGCTTGGCAGCGCCGAGGATGTCGAAGAGATCGTCAAGTCGATCGGCCATGAAAAAGCCGACTACGTCCTGTCCGGTCTGCCGTTCTCCACCTTGCCACCCGGCGTTGGGGCGGCCATCGCCGCCGCCACTTATCGTGTCGTGCGCGCTGGCGGTGCGTTTTTAACTTACCAGTTCAGCGCCGTGGCGCGCGATCTGACCGCCCGCCACTTCGAGCGCGTCGAGACAGGGTTCACCTGGGTCAACGTCCCCCCATGCCTGCTGGCGTGGGGATGGAAGGCCTAGACGCTACTCGAACGTTTCGGCCACGCTGGGGGAGCCCGCCCCGCCCAGTTGGTCGTGCATCGAAACCAGGAGCGCGCTGATCAGCATCGCAGCCAGCATGCCAATGATGCCGGTTACGATCCCGAACAGGAATGTCCCACTGCCGCCCGCTGCTGCTCCAAGTGCGGTCATCGCCAGGGTGAGGACCAGGAAGATCACCGCATAGGCGATCAGCAGCAGAACGAAGAAGCCGTAGATCCGCCACCGCGCGGGTCGCGTCAGCCGCCACGAGCGGGCAAAGCCCTTGAACGGATTGCGCGCGCCTTCGAGCACCACGACTGGCAACAGCAGTGACAGGCGTGTAAAAACGTACCCGACCCCGAGTATAAGCACGATCACCGTCAGCGCGCTGGCCCCGCCGGTGCCAACGGCCAGGCTCAGGACCTTCGCGAGCAAACCCAGAACGATGCCGGCCACCAGGGCCGCCGCAATGTAGCCAACCAGGAATAGCAGGAACGCCCCGATCAGAGACGGCAAGGCCCTGATCGCGCGCCCAATTGCCGCGCCGACTGTCGGCCGTTCGGGCCCCATAAGCGCGACCATCGCGGCATACCCGATCAACGACACCAGCATCAGCCCCATCATCGCCCCAAAGAAGCCCGGAAGCATTGACTGGATCCGCGCCTGCGCCGCCTCGGGATTCGCGCCTGGCATAGCCAATTCGAACAATTGCGGCATCGCCACGACCAGCGCCAGGCTGGGCAGCAACATGAAGATGCCCGCGATCAGCGCCAGTAATTGAAAATTGGCGCGCACCATCGCCATCGCCTGCGACCAAGTGCGGTTCATGTCGAATTGCACGTTTACGCTCCCCCAATGCCCGCGAATGCCATAACCCGCCTTTTCGCGATGATGCAAACGCCGCCCCGTGAATCGATCCCGGTAACACCGGATGCGCTCGAGTGGCGCGGCACGGCCGCGCCCGTGCCCTATCGCGTGGCGCTGGCCGAGCAGGAAGCCCGCAATGCGGCAATCGCCGCTGGCCACGCGAACGAACTGATCTGGCTGCTCGAGCACCCGCCGGTCTACACGGCCGGCACCAGCGCCCCGGCGCACGAGTTGATCGACGCGCGGTTCGAGGTTGTCGAAACCGGGCGCGGGGGCCGATACACCTATCATGGACCCGGTCAGCGGGTCGGCTACGTCCTGCTCGACCTCGGCCGCCGCGGTCACGACGTCAGGCGGTTCGTCCACGGCCTCGAGATCTGGGTCATCGCCACGCTCTCGACCTTCGGAGTCGAAGCATGGTCAGTGCCTGACCGGATCGGTATCTGGACCCGCGACATCGGCGGCGCCGAAGCGAAGATCGGGGCGATCGGAGTGCGGGTGCGCAAGTGGGTGACGATGCACGGATTCGCGGTCAATCTCGATCCCGATCTGACCCATTTCAGCGGCATCGTACCTTGTGGAATCGCCGATTACGGAGTCACCAGCCTGGCCCGGCTCGGCGTGCCTGTTGCGCCCGAGGCATGGGATGAGGCATTGCGCGCGGGTTCCCCGGCGTTTCTGGCGGGGCTGACGGAGTGACCATGCTGCGCATTGCCCCCTTAGTGCTGATCCTCGCAGCGCTTGCCGCGTGCAATAAGTCCGACGATTCAAGTCACTCAGCCACTGGGCGAGTGCTTGAAGGCACGATCAGCGATGCCATGCTGCCGGTCGACACCGTCACATCCGAACCACCGCTGGCGGAACCCGAAGCGACGCCGAGCAAGGGGCCCGCGGCCAAGATCGACGCCAAAAAGGTAACCACCGAAAAATCGGCCGCCGGCGACTCTCAAGCCGACGTCGAAGCGCCCCCGCTGCCCAGCGAAGCGCCCCCGGCCGCTCCCCCCGAGTAGCTAGCTCCCGCGTTCGAGCAACCGCCGCGCCGCGGTCAGGTGCGGCTGATCGATCATGTCACCGTCGAGCGACAGCGCGCCAGCTCCGGGGTTGACGGCAAAGGCGGCCACGATCGCGCGCGCCCGTGCAAGTGCCTCGGTGCTGGGGGAGAACGCGGCGTTGATCACCGGCACCTGGTCGGGATGGATCGCCAGCATGCCGGTGAAGCCATCGGCATACGAATCGAGGGCCGCGCGTTCGAGGCCCGAGAGGTCGCGAAAGTCGCTGTAGAGCGTGTCCACGGCCATCACCTCGCATGCATGCGCTGTCAGCAGAACTTGCGCGCGCACCCAGCGAAAGGCGTCGGTCCACGCCGCACGCCCGTCGCGCTTGCGCAAGGCACCGATCGCGGCGGAAAGATCCTCAGCGCCCCAAGTCAACCCGGCCAGCCGCGGAATGGCGACATCGGCGTAGCGAGAGATGGCCAGCGCTGCGGCGGCGGTCTCGCTGACCAAAGGCAGTATTTGCACCGCGCCGATGGCCAATCCATTGAGGCTTTCGTGCTCGCAGACTTCCACGGCGAGCATCTGGATCTGCTCGGGTCCGGTCGCCTTGGGCACGACGATGCCGTCCGGACGCCCTGTCATGACCGCCGCCAGATCGTCGCGCCACAGGGGAGTGTCGAGCGGGTTGATCCGGACCCACCGGGCGAAGCCGCCGCCGGTCACCACCTGTCGGCCATGCGCGGCAAGCCACTGGGCCGCCAACCCACGGGCTCGCTGCTTGTTGTCGGGCAGCACCGAATCCTCAAGATCAACGATCACCGCGTCCGCCCCAAATCTCGCCGCCTTCGCCAGCTTGGTCTCGTCGCCGCCTGGCACGAACATCCACGAACGGTGCGTCATTTTTGCGTGCTTCCCCCGAAATTGAAGGCGTTATCTATAGCCCGGCGCGGGCCGCGCGCTAGACAAGCGCGATGGAGCGTAAGCGCGTGGGGCCGCTGGCGGCGCTGATCGGCGGCAACGTGGCGCTGGCGATGGGGCCGTGGTTTGTCAGGGTGGCGGACACCGGGCCGGTCGCCACCGGTTTCTGGCGGCTGGCACTGGCGTTGCCGGTTCTGGCGCTGCTCGCTCGGGCCAACCGCCAGCGGCTCGGCGGACTGCCGAACAAAGTGGCGCTGGCAGTCGTGCTGAGCGGCGTCCTGTTCGCGTTCGATATCGCCAGCTGGCATATCGGCATCGGACTGACCCGGCTCGCCAACGCCACCTTGTTCGGCAACGCCGGCAGCCTGGTGCTGATGGTGTGGGGTTTCATCGCCTGGCGCCGGCTACCCCGCGGCGCCGAATGGGCGGCGCTGGCGGCTGCGGTGATCGGCGCGGCGATACTGATGGGCCGCAGTTTCGAGATTTCCCCGCGCACGTTGCTTGGCGATCTGTTCTGCCTGACCGCCGGGATGCTCTACGCCGGGTATCTGCTGATCCTGCACGATGCACGCAAGGCGCTCGGCGGATGGAGCCTGCTGACGTGGTCGAGCGCCACCTGCGCGCCGGTCCTGCTCGCCATCGCGCTGATGGCTGGAGAACGCATCGTGCCCGGCAACTGGTGGCCGGTGATCGGACTGGCGGTGATCAGCCAGCTGATCGGCCAGGGTCTGCTGGTCTACGCCCTGCGGCACTTCCCGCCGCTCGTGATCGGCATCGCCCTGCTGAGCCAGCCGGCGGTGGCCGCGCTGGCCGGCTGGATCGCCTTTCATGAAGTGCTCTCGACGGGCGACCTGGTCGGAATCGCGCTGGTCAGCTCGGCACTCGTGCTGTCGCGGGCGGCGGGGGAATCGACGCCGCCGAAGTCCGCTGATAGACCTGCCCGATAAGAGAAACAGAAATAACACACGGGGGCGAGATGCAGCAGGACACCGAGGCCGCGCGCTGGGACACCGGCTACGAATGGAAGATCATCCTGATCCTCAGCCTGACTTTCGGGCTGGTCGGGCTCGACCGCTTCATTCTGCCGGTATTGTTCCCCGCGTTCATGAACGAGCTGGGCCTGACATATCAGGACCTCGGCAACCTGGTTGGCATCCTGGCGGTATTCTGGGGCATCTCAGCCTTTGCGATGGGTTTCCTCAGTGATCGAGTCGGCCGCCGCAAGGTGCTGATCCCTGCGGTGATCGTGTTCTCTCTAATGTCCGCCTTCTCCGGCATGGTTGGCGGGCTGATCAGCCTGCTCATGATACGCGCGGTGATGGGGCTGGCCGAAGGCCCGGTCGCATCGATCGGCGTGGCGGTCGCGGTCGAAGCCTCGCACCCCAAGCGGCGGGGCATGAACAACGGCATCTTCCAATGCATGATCTCGCTGATGGGCAACGCCATCGGGCCGATCATTGCCACCCAACTACTGCTGGTGACCGGCTGGCGTACGGTGTTTCTGCTGGTCGGCATTCCTGGCCTGATCATGGCCGCGGCGATGTTCTTTGTGGTGCGCGAGCCGGCCACGGCGCCGGCCGGCAGCACGCCGACAGCGCGCGCCAGCTTCACCGATCTGTTCAGGCACCGCAACGTGCCGCTGGCGATGCTGACGCTGATGTGCGCGATGGGCGGGGTGTTCGTGCTGGCGGCGATGGCGCCCAGCTACCTGACCGATTATCTCAAACTTTCGCCGCAGAACATGGGTTTCGTATTTTCCGCGGTCGGGTTCGGGGGCGCGATCGGGCAGTTCGGGATGCCGACCGTGTCTGACTTCATCGGCCGCAAGCTGGCGACGCTGGTGTCGTATATCCTGGCCGCAGTGTTCACTTACCTATTCGCGCACGCCGGCGCTGCCAACCTGACGACGTTGTTCGTGCTGCTGTTCTTCGCCGCACTGTTCAATTTCTCGGCGCTGGCGATCCTCGCCGGGCCGATCGCGGCTGAAGCGGCTCCGCTCGGCATGGTTGCGTCGGTGGCCGGTCTGGTGATCGGCGCGGGCGAGGTATTCGGCGGCGGCGTAGCCCCGATCATCGCCGGCAATATCGCCGCTTCAAGCGGCATCCAGCACGTCTTTACCTTCACCATCGCCAGCCTGATCGCGGGCTTTGTGATCGCGCTGTTCCTGAAGGAAACCGCCCCGCGAAAGACCGGAATGGAGTTAGCGGAATGAACAAAGCTGTCATCAGGCTCTGCCTCTTCATGCTGCTGTTCACTGCGGCGGCCGGGGCGCAGGCCCAAGATGACGCGTCCGCCCGCGTGGAATTGGATCGGGCCGCCCAGGCGATGGGCGGCCTCGACAGGCTGCGCGGTCTGCACAACGTGGTGCTGACAGGGTTCGGCCAGCGCCTCTATCACGAAGGCGGCGGCAACGAGACTGGCGACGAACACTCGCCGATCAAGTGGCAGGCCGTTACCGACGCGCAGCGAACCTTCGATCTGCCTCGCCGCCGCGCCCTTAACCAGGAACGCCGCGCGTTCGAATTTCCCTTCGCCGGCCTGTTCGGGCTGAATTTCGCGCGGACCACGACGCTCCAGACAGGCGTCATGCTGCTCGATCATCCCCTGCCCGCGCTGCTCGAGGCGCTCGCGCCGGGCACCCGGCTTGGGGCGGTTTCTCAGGAGAACGGGGTGACGGTGGTTGAGTTCACGCCGCCCGGATCGCCCAGCCAGGCGTGGATCGGGATCGACCCCGCCACGCATCTGCCCAAGTTTACCCGCTGGATCAGCGGTAGCGCGACGCTGGGAGATGTGACCACGACCGCCTGGTTCACCGGTTACATGCCGTTTAGCGGAGTCCAGCTGCCGATGGGGCTGGTCAACGAGATGGACTGGCGCAAGCAGGTCAGCCTGACCTTCCAGGTCGATTCCTACCGGGTCGACTTACCCTCGGCCCAGCTTCCGCAGTTTCCCGCCCCGCCGCCTGCGGTCGCGATCGCTGCCGTCGCGGCCACAGCGAAGAAGGTCGCGGACGGCGTGTGGGACGTGCGCGTCGCGAACGCCGGCGGACCAGTGATCGAATTCGCCCGGCGGCTGGTGATGTTCGAGGCCTATGGCAGCGAGGCAGAAACTCTGGCCCGCATTGACGCCGCCAACGCGCTGGTTCCAGGCAAGAAAGTCGAGGCGGTGATCGTCACTCATCATCACTTCGATCACACCGGCGGCCTGAGGGCGGCGTTGTCGCGCGGGCTGGAGGTCATCTCTCAGCGGGGCAACGAAGGCATCATACGCGAGATGGCCAGCCGCCCGGCCCGGTTCTATCCGGACGCTCTCGCCCGCAGCCCGCATCCGCTCACTTTCACCCCGGTGGACGAGAAGCTGGTGATCGAGGATGCGAAACAGCGGCTCGAGATTTACCGCGTGGTCGAGCATGGCCACATGCCCAACGCAGTGTTCGCCTATCTCCCGCGCGATCGGATAAGCATGGAGGGAGACTTTGGCGATGAGAGCTGGCAGCTACATTGGTGGGGCAGCGCCCTTACCGCGAATATCAAACAATACGGAATCGCGCCGACAACCAACATCGCGGTTCACGGCTCGGGCCCATTGTCGATCGAGCAGACCCTCACCAACAACCGCAAGCAGATTGCGGCAGCCGTGGAATATTGCCGCACCACCGAGCAGGGCGGGCGGTTCGTCTCCGGTTGTCCAATCCAATATGACGCGCAAGGACCGGTACCGCTGACGCCGCGGTGATCACCACGGTCGGCCCGAAGTCAGCCCACCCGCCCCAAATCCCCCTTGCCTATCGTACCGCTGGCCATTTCGAGCATGCGGTCGAGGCTCTTCTTGGCGCGCAGGCGCAGGCCTTCCTCGATCTCGATCCGAGGCTCTAGGTCGCGCAAGCTGACGTAGAGCTTCTCCATGGTGTTGAGCGCCATGTACGGGCAGATGTTGCAGTTGCAGTTCCCGTCCGCCCCGGGCGCGCCGATGAAGCGCTTCTCGGGCAGCGCCTTGTCCATCTGGTGGATGATGTGCGGCTCGGTCGCGACGATCAGGGTATCGCCCACGAACGTCTTAGCGAACTGCAGGATCGCGCTGGTCGAGCCCACTAGCGTGGCGTGTTCGATGATGTGCGGCGGGCATTCCGGATGCGCGGCGACCGGGGCCCCGGGATGCTGCGCCATCAGCTTAATCAACTCGCGCTCCGAGAACGCCTCGTGCACGATGCACACGCCCGGCCACAGCAGCATCTCGCGGTCGAACTTGCGGTTGAGATAGCCGCCAAGGTGCCGGTCGGGCCCGAAAATGATCGGTTGGTCATTGGGGATCTGGCTGAGGATCGTCTCCGCACTCGAGCTGGTGACAATGACGTCGCTGAGCGCCTTCACTTCGGTGGAGCAGTTGATGTAGGTCAGCGCGATGTGATCGGGGTGCGCGGCTCGGAACGCGCGGAATTTGTCCGGCGGGCAGGAATCCTCAAGGCTGCACCCGGCGTCCATGTCGGGCACCACGACGATTTTCTGCGGGCTGAGGATCTTGGCGGTCTCGGCCATGAAGGTGACCCCGCAAAACGCGATCACGTCGGCATCGGTGTCCGCCGCCTTGCGGCTGAGCTCGAGCGAATCGCCGACGAAATCCGCCAGGTCCTGGAGCTCGGGCTTCTGGTAATAATGCGCCAGGATTACCGCGTTGCGGTCCTTGCGAAGTCGGTCGATCTCGGCGCGCAAGTCAGTGCCGGAGAGCGAAGTGGCGGGCTGGCTGGTCATTGAGTGCAAATGGTCCCTCTGGGCCATGGCTTCAACCGCTGAGCGACTTGGTTAGCGCCAGAACTGGCGGCAGTCCGGACAGCACGTAGCTCAGCGAAATGTAGCCAACAAGCACACCGGCGCCCCAGAAGTATGCCGGGTGAACTGCACCGCGCGTTCGCCGGTCAAAGAGCATGCCGACCGCGAAGTATCCGAGCAGGATGACCATAACGAGCCAATTGGCGCGCTGGTCGAAAATGTAGGGGAACGTCATCCTGCCCCAAGCCACCGCGATAAGCTGGATCATCGCTCCGAGCATCAGACGTTTATGCCAGTCGGGCTTTCTTCGGAGGCTAATCGCGGACCAGGCGAGGGCAGCGAAGGCCAGCATGTTCAGCCAGTCCATTACCAGGAAGTAGTTTGGGGTGAAGAATGGCGGCACGCGGCCGGTGCGCAGGTCCATAACGGTTACCCAGACACCGAGGCCAAAGATCCACACGCTCCAAGCCGCGGCGAGCGGTCCGAGAGCGCGGTGCGCAGTGATGTTGCCGCGAACGACGAGCCAGTTTTGTGTTACGTAGAGCCCAACCCAAGTGACCATGGACATGCCATGCAGGTGCACCCACCACGGCGAATCAATTCTGGACGCGCCGATCGCGAAGAATGAGCCGAAGCCCGCCAAGGCGGTCATGAGGACCGCCAGCGCCATATAAAAAAAGAACTGGCGCTCTTTCTGAATCGCCGACGAATCGCGCGAGACGAGTGTCGCCATGGCCAGAAAGCCCCCAACTTACCGCGACGCAACCTCGCGCACTTGGTGCCTTTGCGTCGTACCTGAGTCAACCCGCGTCGCAAGCCCGCCACCCGCGAGCGGCCTTGGAGAACCAACGAGCTTCGGCGCGCAACTCAGCCCGCTGGGACCGCTTCTCCATCGAAGCGGACTTCGACTTTGACGTCGCCAAACCCAGCCACCTGCAGCGGGATTGCAAGATTCTGGCGGATGGCGTCCTTCGCCGCGGAACGGGCGAGGCCGAGAAGGATGGGGTTGGCCGCCTGTTCCTGTGCCTGCTGCTCGGCCAGCCGAGTATTCTGGCGCGTCAGCTTATCCTGCGCGTCTCGCGTAAACAGCAATCCTTCGCGCAAATACTGCGCCCGGCCCTCGTCGAGATTTGGCCGGCCGATGCCGAGCGCGGGGAGCTGGACCGACAGTGTCTCCTTCGCTTCATCCCAAGCCATGCGAGTTCGGTCCATCCGGCTTAGATCGAGTGCGTAGTCGACCCGCGCGGGGATTACTGCCACCTGCCTGGTCTTTAACACACCGAACAGGCGGCTGTCCTCGCTCGCCACTACCGGGGAAAGCTGGGCGGAAAATACCGTCAGCCGGTTCTGCTTCTCGAAGGCGACCAGCGAAGTGGCAATCGGGTCGCCGTTGTCCTCGGGCCCGAAGGCGCGCCACGCCAGCCATGCCGCCAGCGCCAGCACGACGATGAACAGCAGCCACGGAGTTGCCTGCAGGCGCGCGAGCTGGCGATCCTGTGCCACGGGCGACAGGATCGTCGGATTGGTACGGGTCGGATTGGTACGGGTGGGATCGTCCATCGTGTGCCAAACGAGCGAAAGGGGCGCAGCGTTCCGGCTATCGCGAAGACCGCGGGTTTGGCACAAGCGGGCAATGTCCGACCTGATCCTGGTACTCGACGAAGGCACGACTTCGACCCGGGCGATGGTTTTCACCGCCGCCGGTGAACTGCGCGGAACAGCGCAGGCCGAACTGACCCAGCATTACCCCTGCTCCGGCTGGGTCGAGCACGACGCCGGCGAGATTTGGGCCAAGACGCTTGCTTGCGCCCATCAGGTGATTGGGGCAGCGGGTGGGCCCGAGCAGTTTGCCGGGATCGGCATCGCCAACCAGCGCGAAACGGTCGTGGCGTGGGACCGCACCAGCGGTGAGCCACTGGCACGCGCGATCGTGTGGCAGGACCGACGCACTGCCGATGCCTGCGCCGCGCTCAGGGAAGCGGGGCATGAGGACGCGGTGCACGATGCAACCGGTCTGCTGCTCGATCCGTATTTCTCGGCCACCAAAATGCGCTGGCTGATCGACCATGAGCCCGCGGTGGCCGCCGCGTCGCAGGCCGGAACGCTGGCGTTCGGCACGATCGAGAGCTGGCTGGTGTTCAAGCTGACCGGCGCGCACGTAACCGACGCGGGCAACGCCAGTCGAACACTGCTACTCCCGCTCGCCGGCGCCCAGTGGGACAGCGGTCTGTGCGACCTGTTCGGCGTGCCCCGCGGCGCGCTGCCCGAAGTGATCGACAGCATGGCGGACCTCGGCACGACGGATCTGTTCGGTGCACGGATCCGGGTCCTGGGCTTGGCAGGCGACCAGCAGGCTGCGACCATCGGCCAGGGCTGCCTGACGCGCGGCGAGACCAAGGCCACTTACGGTACCGGCGCATTCATATTGTCGAACGAGGGCGATAGTATCCCGCGCTCGGCCAACCGCCTGCTCGGAACCGTACTGTACCAGTTAGGCGGACGGCGCACTTACGCGCTGGAAGGGTCGGTATTCGTGGCCGGCAGCTTCATCCAGTGGCTCCGTGACGCGCTCGGCTTCATCAATACCTCGGCCGAGACGGAAGCGCTGGCGCGCTCGATACCCGACAGCGGCGGTGTGGTGGTGATCCCCGCGCTATCGGGCCTGGGCGCGCCGCACTGGCGGCCACACGCGCGCGGGCTGATCACCGGCCTCAGCTTCGCAACCGGCAAGGCTCACATCGTGCGCGCAGCCTTACAGGCGATGGCGCACCAGACTCGCGATCTGGCCACTGCCTTCGCTGCCGACGGCGCGCGCTGGACCACGCTCAGGATCGACGGCGGCATGGCGGCCAACAACTGGATGGCGCAGGACATTGCCGACATCACCGGTCTGACCGTCGTGCGCCCCGATCTGGTCGAGACGACTGCGCTCGGCGCGGCAATGCTGGCGGCGGTCGGCGGGGGCCTCCACCCCTCGCTCGAAACCGCCGCGACGGCGATGATCGGACCGGGCCGCACATTCGAGCCCGCGATGTCGGTCGACGAGCGCCAAAGCCGGATCGCGTCGTGGGACCATGCGCTGGCAGCGGTGCCCGGTTGACGCGCGCCGAGTTACGGGCATTGTCGCAGACAAGCTTACCCAGCTAAGCAAATCGAGAGGCAAACAGGCATGGCGACTACCGCTGACACCCGCACGCTCGACGTGGCGCAGTTTCTGCAGGGGCTGGTGTGGTCGCGTTATCACGTGCGGCTGCTGCTGATCTGCTCAATGGTCACGTTCTTCGACGGCCTCGATTTTTCGTTGATCTCGTTCACTCTGCCTTACCTGCGCGATGAAATGGCGCTCAGCGACGTGATGACCGGCTATGTCAGTTCGGCCGCCTTTGCAGGGCAGATGATCGGCTCGCTGGTTGGCTCGTACATCGCCGATATCCTCGGCCGCAGGCCGGTCATCATCTGGTGCACGATTCTGAGTGCGGCGCTGACTTTCATAACCGGCTTTGCCAACACGCCCGAGATGCTCATCGGTCTGCGGCTCATCGGCGGCCTGGCGATCGGCGGGTTGTTGGCACCGGCATGGTCGATCAACATCGAAAGCATGCCCGCGGGAAAAAAGGCGCGCGCGGTCACCATCATCATGCTCGGCTTCAGCGCCGGCGGCGCGGCCGCTGGGCAAGTGACCAACTGGTTGGCGCCCCAGTATGGCTGGGAAGGCGTGTTCTTCTTCTGCGGCGCAGCCACGATGGTGCTGGCAATCGCGCTGTTCTTTCTGATGCCGGAATCCGCCCGGTGGATGGTGGCCAAGGGGCGCTCGGCCCAGGAAGTACTCCCGGTGCTGCGGCGGTTCGTACCCTCGCTCCAGATCGATCGCTACGATGCGGTGATACTGTCCGATGAACAGGCGAGCGCGGGCAAGGAATCGCCATGGGCCAAGTCGGCTGAACTGTTCCGCGGGACGCTGGCCGTGATCACCCCGCTCATCTGGATTACTTATTTCTGTTCGTCTTTCGCCATCTACCTCAAGACCAGTTTCGGCGTGCTGTTCCTCGAACAGTTGGGAATCGCGCGCGTGACCGCGGCCAACCTCAGTTCGATCGGGGGCCTGCTGGGTGCCATCGGGGGGGTGTTGCTGTTGTGGTTCACTGAACGGCGAGGTCCGGGATGGATCGCGCTGGCACCGCTGCTGGGGATTCCCCTGGCGCTGGTGATCGGATCGGGCGTCCTCCTCGGCGGCCCGGCCTTCCTGCCGGTGATCCTGCTCGGTGCGATCATGATCGGGACCGGCCATGCCGCGGTCATCTCGATCACCAGCATCTATTACCCAAGCGCCGTGCGGGCCACCGGCGGCGGGTGGGCCAGCTTCATGGCCAAGTTCGCAGCCGTTGGGGCGCCAATTCTGGGCGGTTACTATTTCCTCGGCAGCAAGCAGGCGGTGCTGGATGGCTACTTCGCGACCGGAGTGTGCCTGGTCGGAGTAGTGATCGGCCTGCTGGTGCTGGCGCATTTCGCCCGCCGCCTCAACGCCGAGCGAACCCTTGCCGAGCCCTTGCTGGCCGACGGCGCCGAAGCGGTCACCGCTTAGGACCACGCGCCTTGCGCCCCCAGATGGGTTTCGCTAGGGGCGCGCCTCCGGCCCGATGGCGGAGTGGTTACGTAGAGGACTGCAAATCCTCGCACGCCGGTTCGATTCCGGCTCGGGCCTCCACGCTTAAGCTGCTGATAAAGCTAGCCTTGTGGCGCGATCTACGCCGCTCCGCGCTTAGTCACCTGGGCCTCTGTGTGTAATGCTGGTGCAATGGCGTCAGGAAAAGACGTCTCCAGCGCCGCAATCGCCGTGTCGATGTGTTCACCCGAAAGGTGGACGTAGCGCAGGACCATCGAGAGCGTCTTGTGTCCGCTAATCTTCTGGATGGTCGGGAGGTCAACGCCCGCCTGCACAAGCTGGGTTATCGCAGTGTGCCGCATAACGTGAGGCGTGACCTTGGCGGGCTCGAGTCCGGCCCGGACCACAACGCGCTCAAACTGGCGGGACATGCGAGCACGATGACCAAGCTTCTTATCCGCCCGGGTGGCAGCGAACACAAAGCCTGTGCGATCCTCACGCTGGTCACGTTCCTTAGATAGCATTGATGCCAAAGCTGCAGTGATGGGTTGCTCGCGCTGGCCTGCTTTTGCTCGGCCGATGAAGATACGGCGCTGCTCAAGGTCTATCTCGTCCCAGCGCACGCGCAGGATTTCAGCGTGCCGCATGCCAGTGTGCAAGCCAAATGCCACGAACAGCCACGCAGCCGGGTCCTGATCGCCAACGGCTGCGGTCATGAGGCGCTGCTGGTCGGCGGGGGACAGGACAACGATCTTCTTGCGGGGCTCTGGGCCTTTGATGATCGTGGGCCGGGCGTCTGGCTTGATCCACTTCCACGCAATCAGCCGATTGAGCATATGACTGAGCGTTGCCAACTCGCGGTTGACTGTGGCCTGCTTTGCGCCCTCGCCCAACCTTGCGCGGATGTAGTTCTGCACCCCGAAGTCGGTCAGTTTATCCGCACGCTGCTTGCCAAAGTAGGGTGTCAGCCGCTGGCTCAGGTGCCGGCGCTTTATCTTAATGCCCTTGCCACCAACCTGCTCCAGCCTGGTGAGATATTCGGTGGCCGCGTCGGCGAAGCTCCGGTGGACCTTGCGTCCAGTTGGTAGGTCCAGCCGCCCTTCCCTCGCTTTGGTCCGCATGCTCTCGATCGCGCGCTCGGCCTGCTCGCGGGTGACGCCTTCGCTTTCGCGGCCGATAACTCGGTGGATGCGCTGACCATCGACCATGATGTTGACGCTGTATCGAACATCGCCGTTGCGTTAGCGCTCAGCGGTGATGCCGTGTTCGGCCAAGCGCTCGCCGGACTGGAGAGTGCGGATTGCGGGGCGAGTTAGTCGTTGGAAACGAAGCGCCATCAAAAATCTCCGCCCAAGATCGTCTCGGCTATGCTCTCCCCGGCTTTGAGGGCATCAATGTGGGGTCCGACACTTTCTTGCATCTGTTCAAGGGAGTTGATCTCAAGCTGATCTAGGCCGCGCCATTCCTCAAGGGTATCATGCAGAAGAATCCTGTCTTCCGGACTCAGGGGCTCCTCATTGGTATTTGGATGGCGCCAATGAGCCTCGTCCTCTTCGGCGTAAAATGGCTTGCCTAATCCGATCAGGGCAGCAAGCCCGCGGTTGTCGGCGATCGCACCACAACTCAGGAGAAAAACCGTAAGCGAGCTCTTGCGTTCAAGGCATGCTTCCAGCTTCGTCCGAAGCTCTGCGGTTTGCTGGTAGTTCGGCGGCAGCGGACGTGCAGTTCGTATTGCGTGCTTCATCAGTACCGTAGCCGCTTCATGAGTCGCTACGTCGGTTGACCACAACTTGCCGGTGGCGGCTTCTGCCTTGGCAATCTGCCGGGCTAATTCAACGAGCAGCTGTTTGGTCTCGACGTGCCCAAGCAAGTCATCAAGCTCGAACGACTGCTCCACACGCGCTTCGACCTCCTGGGTAATCGATCTGCCGCGCGCCTCGGCGGATCGGGCCAGCCGATCCTTAATCGTCGGAGTTGTCCTGACTGCAATAGCTGCGCGCTTGGCCTCGCTTCTTTCGAGCGGCCGACCTCCGGCGTTCTTGGCGACCCCTTGGCTTGTCATCCACAACCGTCCTGATGTTTCCGCAACGTATGTATTGCGAGACCCCTTGCGCGTCAACCGATCATGGCATAAGAATGTGCAATGCGGACGTTGCAAGAACAGGAGAGGTCAATGAACGAGTCGTCGAAACAGTTAAAGTGCGGGTGCTACCTGACCGACGGGTTACCCGACATGATGCGGCGTGCATCCTCGGCAGGACCCCGAAAACATTGGCTGAGTGGAAGACAAGAGGCTGGGGTCCTCGGGCAATCATCGTGGGGGGCCGTATCTTTCACGATTACGACGAATGCCTGGCGATGGCCCGCGGTGAAAAGCCGATCAAGCCAGTGATGGCAGCTTGAGTCATGGTCCAATCTCAAAGGCTCGGTGCCCTTAAACACCGAAGCCGCCACACCCTTGGGGTGCAGCGGCTCGAAATGTCTCTGGCGGGACTGGTGCTTCACTACTGCAACACACCTCCCCACGCAAGCGTTACGGCGCCTGTCCGTGATCGGCGCCGTACCCATGGGGTGCGGCCATGAGAGAGGAAGTAGTCCACGTGTCCGATTGGCGCATTCGTACGCGATTGCGGCGTGAGCGGCTTGCTTTCGAGGCCAGGCATGAAGCGGAACGGCAGAAGCGCAGCGATCGGTTGAACTAAGTGCTCTGCCCTCAGCCGTGGCCGCCATTTGGTGGAGATGCGGCATGACGGCGGATTTCAACTCCCGGCGGGCCTTGGCGCTGGCACTCTTGAACAATGGCGACGGGCTCAATCGACGCAGCGGGCAGTTCCTCGGCGGCATTGCCTTCGATCCAACCCCGCTCACTCCCAATCAACAAATCTGGTTTGAAGCTCTGATCGAGCGCGCCGGTCTCACTCTGGAGGCATGAACATGGCCGACGAAAACTCATATGGCGACGGAACTGCGGCGGGCTGGAAGGGCAATAAGTCCACGGGGTGGCAGGCTGCGTTAGCGGTCGGCAAAGACCTCGGGCGTCGCCAGCGCCAGGTGCTGGACGCTTTCGAGCCTTACGGGGCTGCTGGCGCGATCTGCGACGATATTTGCCCAGTGTTGCATCTGCCGGTTCACGTAGTCCGCCCGCGGGCCAGCGAGCTTGAAAAGCAGGGTAAGCTATACCCGGTCGGTAAGCGGATAGGGGCTCTGGGCCATCCGTGCACCGTGTTCAGCGTCGTAAAGCCCGTGGCTCCTGCGGAAGCGGCCTAGTTATGGACGGCCCGATCATCGCCGTCCGAGCCGCATCCGGCGGCATGTTCACCGTCGGCATTGAGCCGCCCGATGGCGAGCACCCGCTCCAATCCTATCCGGATAAGCGCAGCGCCTGGGGTGCGGCCGGGGGGCTAAAAATGGTCCTCGGCATCGCGAAAGTTGATTTCACGGGAGTTGCTGAGTGACTGACCTGTCGTATCGTCGCAGCTACAAACTCACGCCCAAATACACCGCCGAGTTTGTTCTGGATGGCGGGCAGCTCGGGGTGGAGTGGAGCCCCGACTTTCCCCATCCCAAGGCGGCGCGCAAGATGTTCCACGCTTACAAGCGCGCCAGGACCGACTTCCTGGGCACGCTCGACATCAACGTGCTCGTGGTGGACCTGTGAGCACTGCGCCCGCTTTCGATGATGGCGCATCCCTGCTCGACGCGGCGCTAGGCTACGTCGCCAAAGGGTTGCCCGTGTTCCCCTGCAACCCGCGCGACAAAACACCGCTGATCAAAAACGGACTGCTCGCGGCTTCGGCCGATAAGGACACAGTGAGCGGCTGGTGGGTGCGGTGGCCCGACGCCATGATCGGGATGCCAACCGGGGAGCGCACGGGGTTCTGGGTGCTCGACGTGGATGATCCTGCGATGTTTGAGGCTGCTTGTCGGTTTGATCTGCCGGTCACCCGCCGCTGCGACACCGGCAAGGGTTATCACCTGCTCTACAAGTGGGACCCGGCGAAGGAAGTCCGCAACAGTCAGCGCCACGTTAAGCGCGGCTGGCCCTTCGCTGAATTGCCGGGCGCAGAGACCCGTGGCGAAGGCGGTTACGTTATCGTCCCCCCCTCCATCCATCCGGCCGGGCGTACTTACCAGTGGCACGATGATGCTGGGATGAGCGATGCCCCTGCACGGCTCTACTCCATCGTCCGCAAGGTGCCAGCCAATGACGGCCAGCCGCCCTTAGCGGATTCGGGGTACGTAAGTGACGGCCGCGATACGGCTTATGGTTTGGCGGCGCTGGAGGCTGAGTGTGAACTGATCCGCGCAGCGGGCAATGGTGAGCAAGAGTCCGCGCTGAATGAAGCCGCGCTCAAGATCGGTGCGCTGATAGCTGGCGGGTCAGTGAGTAGGGAGACAGCACGGGCGAATTTGATCGACGCCGGGACGGACATGACTTCGTTCGATCCGCGTAGCCCGTGGACGCCGGTAATCATCGAGAGGAAAGTTGATCGCGGTCTTGATGATGGTGCCCGAAACCCGCGCGGACCGAAAGAAGGCGTTATTAGCCGCGGCGGGGCTCCCCGTGTTCGCGTTGATCCTGAGACGGGCGAGGTACTCGAGAACAATGCTGGGCCACCCAGCCATTCGATGAGTGCGAAGCCGATGGACCTTTGGGCGCGTTACGAACCGCCCGCGCTACCAGCCGAATTGCTGCCCGAAACAATCGCCGCCTTCGCTCTGAAACACGGAACGGTCATGGGCGCTGACCCTGCAGGCGTAGCAATGGCGGCGCTCACCGTTTGCGCTTCGATTATAACCGACGAGATCACCCTGCAGGTTAAGCGGCACGATCCAACCTGGAAGGAAAGTGCGCGCCTGTGGGTGGGCCTGGTCGGCGTGCCCAGCGCGAAGAAAACGCCCATAATGTCGGCGGCGTTACGTCCGGCTCGGCGCATCGATAGTGTTCTGATGCGCGCATATACGGAGAGGCAAGACAGCTTCGAGACCCTGACGCCCAAAGAGCGCAAGGAAGCGGAGCGTCCTCGTCAAGAGCGGCGCATCATAGCGGACGCCACGGTGGAGGCTGCGCAAGAGGTACTTAAAGACTCCCCCCGCGGCGTGCTGTCCTCTCAAGACGAGCTGTCCGGCTGGTTTGGGGCAATGGATAAATATGCGCCTGGCAAGGGCTCAATGGCGGACCGCGCATTCTGGCTGCAAGCGTTCAACGGCGGCCCTTACAGCATCAGCCGGATCGCGCGCGGGTCGAGCTATATCCCCAACTGCTCGATCTGCGTTCTTGGAGGCATCCAGCCGGAACCGTTGCGGGCCATCGCCAGCGACATGAACGATGATGGCCTGATCCAGCGCTTTTTGCCGGTTCTGTTGCGCACCGGCGATGTGGGCAGGGATGTGCCTGCCGACCGGGCTGTGGAGGATTATGACCGGCTGATTGAACGATTGGAACTGATGCGCCCACCGGCGCGTGGGGGCTTGGTGCATGGCGATGATCGCCCACAGCCGCTGCGTTTCGATGATCGTGCGCGCCGGGTGCGGGAGCAACTGGAAGTAAGCCACCTTGACCTCGTTCGATCCCTGGAAGGCGTCTCGCCAAAGCTGGCCGCACACTTCGGCAAATATGATGGACTGTTCGCCAGGTTGTGCGTGCTCTGGCACTGCATCGAACACGCGGATTCGATGCAGCCACCCGTTGAAATCTGCTTGCCCGTCGCCGAGAAAGTCGCCGCTTTCATGGAACGGTTCCTGAGACCGATGGCGATTGCCTTCTACGCTGGCACGCTCGGTCTGTCGGCAGGCCATGACGATTTGATTGCCCTTGCCTCCTACATCGTCGCCAAGGGGCTGGATGAAGTGAAGGCGAGAGATGCGCAGAGCTCGACGCACTCATTTCGCCACATGACCGCGGAACAGTTTAGGTTGCTTTGCGAGAAGCTGGAGGCGTTCGGTTGGCTTGAAAAGGCGGAGCCTGGGCCGAAGAGCAACACGCCCCGGTGGCTGGTAAACCCGCTCGCCCATGAACTGTTTGCCGATCGAGCGAGGAATGAGGCGATCCGCCGTGAGGCGGCAAGGGACGCCTTGCGTGACGCGTTGCAGGGCTAGTTGCTGTCAGATGCTGCTTGCGCGCGTGAGCTAGAGATAACATTTCCCTCTCTCTTATGGCCGGCATTTTGTTCTGCCTCGCCCGCGCAAGCAGCATCTGACAGCAACTGGAGAGCGTCAGACAAGTGACAGAGGAACGTTCTTGGTCGGTTCGGCAGCTTGCCGAGCGCTGGTCTTGCAGCGAGGGCTTGATCCGGACGCTGATCGCGGATGGGAGGTTAGAGGCTTTTCGGCCTGGGACACTTGTTCGAATTTCTTCAGCCGAGATACGGAGGTTTGAAGGTGGCGTGAATTTGACTGCGCCAGTTGCGGCGCGCCAGTGGAATGACGACGACGTTTGACAAGAAACCCAGGCCCGCGTTTAGTGCCCAAGTTCTGTTGCCCGGTGGGGGGCCAAGCCGCTGTCAGGTCACCTTGTTTGGCCACTCGAACTACATCGACGGTCTGAAAGACCAATCTACTCGCTGTTCTTACACGCATGATTATATCGGCCCGATGTCCTGGCGCCAGATGCTTCCTCTTGTCGGGCTTATTCTGCTCGGAGTTATGGCATCTCAATTGCTTGAGCGCATGCGACCGTTGGGTCAGGATGTCGCTACGTCGCCGTCCGCTATCCAAGCCTTAACGGGCAGCGGTTCCCCTCAGACTGTGCAGGGCGCGGGGGATCTGACGGTGGTGATGTACACCGACTACCAATGCCCTGTTTGCCGAAGGGTTGATCCATCTCTGCGAGCCGCCCTGCTTCGCGACGGAAATGTAAGGCTCGTTTACAAAGACTGGCCGATCTTTGGCGAGCGCTCAGAACAAGCGGCAAAAGTGGCGCTAGCCGCGCGCCGGCAAGGCATATACCCATCGGTCCACCACCGGTTGATGAATGCGCGTTCGTTTAGCGACGCTGACTTGCGCGCTGCTGTCGAAGGCGCAGGTGGTGATTGGCAGCAGCTCCAGGGCGATTTGGTGGATCATGGGCCAGAGATTACCGATCAATTGGCCGCCAACAGCCGAGAAGCATCAAGCCTAGGTCTGCAAGGAACGCCCGGATATTTGATCGGGCCGATCCTTGTCGAAGGTGCGCTTACGGAGCGGGAGTTTGTTCGTGCTTTTCGTCAGGCACGGGCCAAGGGCTGACGCACCGAAAAGCTATGGTCATCTGATGTCGGCTTTGTGTCACTTGCAGTTCGGCATCCAAAGAAAACCCGCAAGCGGGTCAGGATCGTGCAGCTCTCATCGGCGCATTCGAGCGGGCAAAGATGGCGTCCTGAGCTGAGCTAGATATCATCTGGCTTGTGCTGTGCGCGAGCGCCTCGGCGCTCCTTTGCCCGCATTCGCTCATACTGCCGAGCAGAAGTGTAGTAACGCGCGGCCCAAATGCCCCCCGCGGCGATGACCACGGCGATGGCGATAAGGGCGTAGCCAACAAGGTCGCGGAGCTGCATTCCCAGGCCATTGACGGACGCACCATTAAGCTCCGCCGAACGCGGCCCACTTTGTGCCGCAACTGCGACAAGCCATTGCGGACATTCGATACCCGCGCCAGATTGTGCCGCTCTCTGGGAGGAACGAATGGAAAGCCATGGCGCGTTGGTCGGGTGGGGTCATCAGGATACCGGTGGCAGCTTGATGATCAGGCTTGAGACCATTGGGACTCTGGATGCGGCAGACCGCCATGATCCCGATATCTTTCGGGTGCTGATGACCAAACAGCAGGCGGCAGTTCTCGGGTCCTATCTGATCAAGCATGCCGGTCAGTCGGCAGTAGACCGTCACGATCGAAGCTGGTTCAGGCGTCTCTTTGGCTGAGCAACTTCGTTCGCCAGTTTTGCCCATCGTCTCTGCGGCAGTTCCGTTTTCCATCGAAAAAGGTCTGAAATAACGCATGCAAGCACACCCATCGTGGACGTTAGAAGGTTTCGACGGCGCGACAAAGTTGTTCGAGGAGAGCATTCCTGGCGACTTCTCTGAACCGGATATGGTCGCACTCTTGCAACGTCTGGTTTGCTGTCGCCTGAGTGAGCAGGAGGTAATTGCCGCGTCACTTCATTCTGAGCGACCAGGCATCAAACTTCGATCATACGTTGGTGACAGTACGCGCCTCGGTCATCCCGTTCGCTGTATCTCAGCTGGAACAAGTCGATTTTATATCGCATCCAAACCTATCATTGGCGGACGATGAATTGGGGCATTACGGCCGTTCTCATTGTATCGGACCATTAATGTGCGCATTTGGTCGGATAATCTCTAAGTCCGGTTGGCATGACATCGCTTAGTTTCGGCCCGACGTTGAGCTGCTATATGCCGACCAATGAAGCGCATAATCTGGATTCTCGTGGCCCTGCTGGCGGTGTATATCATCTGGCTGATGATCTCGGTTCCGGCGGTCACGCCGGGGCGACCGGTTAATGTAGTCCCGACGCCTCCGCCGCATTCGCGGCCGGTGTGATCCAATAGTCAACGCCCCGGCGGTGAGACCGGGGCGCTGTGATGGCTACGGAGGTCAGCTAGTCTTCAGGTAGACAGGCCCCAGAAATTCGGCGGCAGGGGTCCAGCCGACTGGTCCACACCGTACGACGGCACGAGCCCGGACTCCTCCTCCCGGTCGTCGTTGATGTCGTCGCAGCCGATGTCGTCCGCTGCAACGTCGGCATCGGAGAGTTTGCATCCCGGGCCGGGGTCAGTGCCAGCATTGTGCTCGCAGAAATCATCCTCGCCCATGCTGCCGTCCTCCTCGTCACCATTGGCCTCGGGTGCGTCGTCTTCCGCGTCTCCATCGCCGTCCATCGTGTCGAGCAGGTCCAGGGCAATGGACAGGAACGCTTCGAGCTGTGGGCGCTGATATCGGGCGAGGATAAGGGCAACCGCTGGCATTGCGGCTGGCGCGGGGAATTGGAGCTGTGTGGCCATGTTCACGTCCCCATCGTCTGGAGCGAGCGTAGCGCGGCAAGGGTTAGGCGCTCCGTCCAGTCCAGCCGATCGCCCTGAGCCTCGAAGTAGGCGAGGTCCCGGCGCTGGGTTGCGGCTTCGTCCATGCGATCGGTGACGCTGTGCGAGAACTGCGTCCACAGCTGAATAGCGATACCGTTGGGCGTCGTTGCGTCGGTGGAGCGAATTAAATCCTCCGCCGCGTTAATGATTGCCCACTGGGCCGCTTCCTCAGGCGTGTAGGGCTCGCCGTCCGTGTCGCTGTACGGGAGCTCGTTATAGGCGCTGAACGCAGCCACGCGGCGGTTCCATGCTTCGGTCAGTGCTGTATCGCCGCCGGGGACTAACGCAGCCGCAGGCATTGCCGCAGCGATGGCGGTAAGGGGCGCGGCTTTTAGTAGCGCGCGCCGGGTGGTAGTAGTGGTCATAGTCGTGGCCCTCGTCAGTTGTGGGTTGCGATCAGAGCCGGGGAAAGGCAGCCACCTTCCCTCGGCTCGTCTTTTCGAGTACGCGTAAATTATGGCGGATGCAATATCCCGTACGGGAAAAAGAGGGCGGCCCCCTGTTGGCTCAACTTCACTTCATGTGACATTGCCGCCAGATGACCTCGAAGCCCTCGACCTCTGGCTTGCCGCCAACGCGCCCGCCGAGAGTAGGCCGGAAGGTCTGCGGCGCATCCTGCGCCTCGTAGCGCTTCGCTTGCCCAAGCGCTGATTCCTGTGCGAGCCCGCCGCACCTAGACGTCGCCGTAATTCCGCGTCACGCGTTGGCCGCTAAGTTCGAACATGATCGGAGGAGGGTTAAATGGCCAACTTCAGCGCGTCGCAGTGCCGGCGGGCCGCCTTAATCGTTCTTAGTTGTGGGACCCTGCTTAGCAGCCCGGGGCGCAACACCGTAAAAGGGGTAGGTCAGGACATTGATTCCATTGGGGACGTGGAAATCATTCCAAATCCCGAGAAACGTCCGGGTTAGATTGGAAGCTCTCGGGCCTGCGTCGGCAGTGTTTACGGTGAAGGGCGCACGAATGTATTGGGCGGCAATCGCGAGTATCCTAATTGGGCTGTTGCTGATCCTCCGGGGCGGCTGGCAACTATACGGCATGAGGGTCCGAAAGCGCAGCATCGATATGCCTTGGGTGGATGACAGCGCACCAAAGGCCCCGAGCTCGCTGGAGCCCCTTCCTGCCGTCAAGCCACTACCGGAGGTAGCGGTCAAGCTACTGCCCGAGGTCAATTTTGGAACAGCCCGCGCCAGAGGCTATATCAGAACTCCGCCGCCACGGGGCTGATGTGCACGTTGCGCGAACCGCACGCGCTACCGGCCTCTTTCGGCACAGTGCAGCATACGATACTTTTGGGAGGCGCTACCTGGGTCCGCGGAACCACTCATTACGCGGTGCCCAGGTAGCTCTCGTTCCCTAGAGGCGCTTAAGTGTCGCATCTCTTAATCGAGATTCTAGTTTAGGTTCATCTTTGAGCGCTGATCCCATTGCCCGCCTGCGCGCTGTGACAGAAGACGACGTTATTGCTGCTCTCGGCCGGTGCTCCGTCGCGGATCTATCACACCGGGTAGAGCCGTCTGAACTGGTGGAGTTTGTCTACTTCTTAACCGATCGGCTGTTCGGGAAGGTGGAGGACTAAGCCTCCGGTCCAGCGGTGATTGACAGGCCCATCAAATCGCCTCGCTTCCAAGCGATCTTGGCGCCACGAACCGGCTTCCCACCGAACTTGACCGGTACGCTATCACCAACGTCCAAGGCGAGCTCTGCAGCCACCTGCAGGCCGCCTAGGCCCACGTTGAAGGTACGAGCCGCGGCTCCGCCGACTGTGGGCCGACCCTGCCCTGGATTTGGCAACCAGCGATAGGCGCTCCGCCTGTCACGAGCGCGCCCACTCCGATCTGGAGCCGCGGCTATACCTTCAAGAATTTGGCTGCGCCTGAACGACCCAAGCTTCATATAAATCTCGGCAATCTTCAGAGATCTTGAGGTAACCTCCGCGTCCCTCAAGAGCCTTGGAGCCAACGTGCCATATTGAGCCAATGGGCCCTCGCGGGGTTCATCCGCTCCAAATCTCCGGCCCCTGGCAATGCGCGGCGGTGAAGTCCTTCCCGCCGCATTTGCCGCACTTCATCGTTTTGTGGAGGTTACGAAGTCTCAGATCGCCACCGCGCTGGGCCAACTTCTCGATCACGACCATCGGGTCGTGTCGCGCTACTTGGCCGCAGAGACAGCGTAGCTCGACCCAATAGCCTGCCTTGGCCACGTCCATCAGGTTTTCGATTCGGCGGAATCCCATAGCCCCTGTGGAACACATGGAGAACAGACGGCAAGTCTTCCTCTCAGTTTGAGCGCCTATGGTCGCGAGGGCGGTCCGTCCTAAATTGGAACACGTGCAACTGCGTGTGCCAGCGAACCGAAATTAGGACTAACTAAAGCATTGCTCCAACGGCTGAATCGAGTCGGGAGCACTGATGAGATGATGCTCCGCTGCCGAGTTCAGGAGAATTACAATGAGGAAATATCTACTAGCAGCTGCGGTGGGTGCCGCAGGGCTCATGGCCGTTCCCGCCAGCGCAGCCATTACCGTTGACACCTCGGTGCCCGCCGGCACGTTTGCAGATGCAAATGTGTTTTGCACCTCTGGCGGCACCACAAATTGTAGCTTTACGACGATGGGAACATTCATCACTCCGACGGGGTACAACGCCCTTTCCGCTCAGGGCGGATCGACCCTTACACTTTCCAACCCCTTGACCAATTTGGATTTCATTTCCGCATTCTTCAATAACTCGGTCACCACCACTGCATTCAATATTGGGCCTAACGGCCAGTTTGAATCGGCTACGCTCCCGGGCGTTACCCTGATAGCCG
>JBDSUJ010000016.1:0-14230 GCA_039927815.1 Croceibacterium sp.
GAAGACGGACGCGTGACCACGCTCGGCCGCGGCGGTTCGGACACGTCCGCAGTCGGCATTGCCGCGGCGATCAAAGCCGACCGGTGCGACATCTACACCGACGTCGACGGGGTCTACACCACCGACCCGCGGATCGTGGCCCGCGCGCGCAAGCTCAAGTACGTGACTTACGAAGAGATGCTCGAACTAGCATCGGTCGGCGCCAAAGTGCTCCAGACCCGCTCGGTCAGCCTGGCGATGAAGGAGCGCGTGCGGGTGCAAGTGCTCAGCAGCTTCCTCGGCGAGGATGCCCCGTCGGCCGATACCCTGCCCGGCACGATGATCGTCTCGGACGAAGAAATGGCCAAGATCGCAAAGGAAACAGAGATGGAAAGCCAGCTGGTCACCGGCATCGCGCATGACAAGAACGAGGCGCGCATCGTGCTGACCCGGGTGCCCGACCGGCCCGGCGCGGTGTCCGCGATCTTCGGGCCGCTGGCCGATGCCGCGATCAATGTCGACATGATCATCCAGAACGTGGGGCGCGAGAAAGGCGAGACTGACGTGACCTTCACTGTCCCGCAGGCCGACCTGGCGCGCGCGCAGGCGTTGCTCGAGGACAAGCGCGAGGTGATCGGGTTCAACCGGCTAATCACCGACAGCAAGGTCGCCAAGATCAGCGTTGTCGGGGTCGGCATGCGCAGCCACGCCGGGATCGCCGCGACGATGTTCAAGGCGCTGGCTGAGCGCGGCATCAACGTACAGGCGATCTCCACCAGCGAGATCAAGATCAGCGTGCTGATCGACGAGGACGAGACCGAATTGGCCGTACGCGTGCTCCACACCGCCTACGGTCTCGACGCCGAGGATCCCGCGACCTGAGGATCGTGAGGGCCGCGTAATCGTTTGACCTGCGAAATTGGCGCAGGCTGAGCGATGGCCGTACACGTGCAAGAACATCGGCGCCGGGCGATCGGGCTGGCCGGAACGGTCGCGGTCCATCTGATCGTGATCGCAGTGCTGGTATGGCTGGCGCCGGACCCGACCATGTCGGCGCACGCGCCGCGCCGCACGATCGTCGCGATCGATGTGTCGCGGCCGCCGCCCCCGCCGCCCCCCCCACCACCTAACAAGAAGGAGTCGGGCGCTGCGGCGCCCTCCAGCCGCGGCGCGACCGCAGCACCCTCCCCGCCGCCGCTTCCGCGCCCGTTGCCGTCACCCACCCCGGCTCAGATACCGGTCGATCCGGGCCCCCAGCAGGCGAGCGGACTGGGTGTTGCGGCCGGGTCGGGCGGGGGGCAGGGCGGCGACGGCGCCGGCACGGGGTCGGGGACCGATGGCGCCGGTCGCGGCTCCGGCATGGTGACGCCTCCGCTGCACGTCGCCGGCGGTTTGACCAATGCGGATTATCGCCAGGCGGGGGCTCCACGCGGTGCCTCGGGTACGGTAGTTGTCAGTTTCCGCGTTCGCAGCGATGGCGCGGCCGACCGCTGCGCCATCACTGGCTCAAGCGGTTACTCCGCGTTCGACCAGGCGACTTGTCGGCTGATAGAGCAACGCTTCAGGTTCCGTCCGGCCCTCGACGATCGCGGCCGCGCGATCGATTGGACCGTCCGCACTGACTACACCTGGCTACCCCGGTAACTCGCCTCATCTGCCGTTTGTATCAATTCGTCGCAAGAATCGGGTTACTCACCGGGCCGCGGTCGGAACCGATAGGCCGGAGTCCCGTTCGAATTTCCGGGAGGCCATCCCGTGCGCCGTTGGGGCCGCCGGGGGCGCTTCACAGGAGAACTCACATGCGTAAGGCAATTCTTTGGGTGGCGGCTGCGGCCCTGCCGTTGGGCGCGTGCGCCACTTATCCTTCCGACAACACCCTCGCCACGGCCGGTACCGGCGCCGCCATCGGTGCGGCCGGCGGAGCGGGTATCGCGGCTGCAACGGGCGGCAGCCTGCTGGCTAGCGCAGCGATTGGCGCAGCGGTGGGCGGTTTAGCCGGCGCCGTGTGGGCCGACCGCAATAACGACGGCGTCAGCGACGGGTACGTCCAGAACGGAACCTACTACGAAGGCGCCCCCACCGGGTACAATAACAACAGCAGCACCTACGCCACGCCAGTGGCCAGCGCGCCGCGTTGCGGCCCCTCGGTCGCGGGCTCGGCGGGTGTCGGCGCTCTCGGCGGCGCGGCGCTTGGCGCAGGTGTCAGCGCGATAGCGGGCACGAATCTGCTTGCCAGCGCGCTTATCGGCGGCGCGGTCGGCGGACTCGCCGGCGCGGTGTGGGCCGATTCCAACAACGATGGCTGCGCTGACGGTTACGTGCGTGAAGGCCGTTACTACTCGGGCAGCCCGATGATCCAGGCTACTCGGACCGTCGCCTATACCGGCGAGCGCGGCTAGGTCGCCAACATAGTGCAGGGCGAAGCATGACCGCGAACGTGCGCGAGCGGTGGCTCCGCCCGGCCGTGCTACTACTGGCGGCACTTGCCATGCTGCTGCCCGTTTCGGTCCAGGCGCAAGCTTGGGCCGATCGTGTGTCTCCGCTTCAATCCGAAATCGCCGGCCGCGTGAAGGACCTGCGCAACTTTTATGCGGCCCGACAGTATCGGCCGCTGTGGTTCACGACCTCAGGCCTGCCAACGGCGGCCGCCGCGCTATTCCTCGAGGATCTGCGCTCGGCGCGACTTGATGCCATAGACTCCGCGATGTTCCGCCCCGATCGCCTGGCCAGGCTGCTAGACAAGACGCGGAGCGGCGACATGGACAATGTGGCAGAGGCCGAACTCGAGCTGTCGCGCGCGTTCGCTCGCTATGTCAGCGCCATGCGCGGCGCCGCGCACGTACCGATGACGTACGAGAGCGTCGCCCTTGAGCCAGTCGTCCCAACCTCGGTCTCGACACTTGAGGCTGCGGGCCAGGCGCCTTCGCTCGACGATTACGTAGCCGGGATGCAGTGGATGCACCCGCTCTACGCGCCGCTGCGGCAGGCGCTGGACGATCCGCGTTACACTGAAAATGAGCGCCGGCTGATCGCGACCAATCTGGCGCGGGTCCGGGCCATTCCGGCGCTGTCGGGTGGACGCCACATCCTGGTCGATGCCGCCGGCGCGAAGTTGTGGATGTACGAGGACAACAAGCCGGTCGATTGGATGAAAGTCGTGGTCGGCAAACCCGAATTGCAGACCCCGATGATGGCCGGCTTTGTCCGCTCCGCGATACTCAACCCTTACTGGAACGTGCCCGATGACTTGGTGCGAACCAACATCGCGCAGAACGTGCTGGCGAATGGCACTAAATGGCTGACCGCCAATGGGTATCAGGTATTCAAGAGTTGGGACGACATGGCCACGCCGCTCAGTCCGGCCAAGCTCGACTGGCGCGCAATTCGCGTTGGCACCGCGGTGGTCCATGTGCGCCAGATGCCGGGCGGCACCAATTTCATGGGCAAGGTCAAGTTCGAGTTCCCCAACCCGGTCGGGATCTACCTGCACGACACCCCAGACAAGGCGCTAATGTTCAAGGAAGCGCGCCAACTAAGCTCGGGCTGCGTACGGATGGAGGACGCCGCCAGGATGCATCGCTGGCTGATGGGCAAGCCGCTGCCGATCGGGCTCAAGAGCGCGGAGCAGAGGGTCGCGCTGCCGCAGCCGGTGCCGATCTACATCACGTACCTGACCGCGATGCCCGATGGTACTGGTCAGATCGCGTTCCATGCCGACCCCTACACGCGCGACAATTTTCAGTTCGCCGCGGTCGGTCCCTCAAATAATCTTGCGAACCGCCCCTAGCCGTAAGCGTTCCGAATCGAGCTATGCGATGACGTGAGCCGGGTAGCGCTCTCCGCCGTTACGCCCGAGTTTGCGCGTTTCCCTCCCGGTGTCCGTTCCCGATTGCTTGCTGCCTCGACCCTCTGTCACTAGACGCGCGGCCATGAAACAGTTTCCCAAGACGACGCATCTGATGGAGCGGGGCGCGCAATTCCTCGGCAGCGAGCACGCCATCCTGTGCGGGGCGATGAGCTGGGTGTCGGAGCGCCACCTGGTCAGCGCAATCAGCAACGCGGGCGGCTTCGGGGTGATCGCCTGTGGGGCGATGACACCCGATCTGCTCGACGCGGAAATCGTCGCTACCAAAGCGCTCACCGCCAAGCCGTTCGGCGTGAACCTGATCACCATGCACCCGATGCTGTTCGAGCTGATCGCGGTATGCGCGCGCCACCGCATCGGCCACGTCGCGCTGGCGGGTGGGATTCCGCCCAAGGGGAGCGTCGAGGCGCTCAAGCTGGCCGGCGCCAAAGTCATCGTATTCGCGCCCACTCTCGCACTGGCGAAAAAGCTGCTGCGTGGGGGTGCCGATGCGCTGGTGATCGAAGGCATGGAGGCGGGCGGCCATATTGGCCCGGTCTCGACCAGCGTGCTGGCGCAGGAATTTCTACCCGCGCTGGCGGAGGAGCACCTGGTATTCGTCGCCGGTGGCATCGGCCGGGGCGAAGCCATCGCCGGCTACCTCGAGATGGGCGCCGCGGGGGTGCAGCTCGGCACGCGCTTTGCCTGCGCGACCGAATCTATCGCGCACCCCAATTTCAAGCGGGCGTTCTTTCGCGCCAATGCCCGTGACGCGGTCGCCAGCGTCCAGATGGACCCGCGCCTGCCGGTAATCCCGGTCCGCGCGCTCAAGAACAAAGGCGGTGAGGCGTTCAATGCCAAGCAGCGCGAAGTCGCCAATACCCTGGACGACGGCGGCGTGGAGATGTTGGAAGCCCAACTCCAGATCGAGCATTACTGGGCCGGCGCGCTGCGCCGCGCGGTGATCGACGGGGATGTCGAGCACGGCAGCCTGATGGCCGGCCAATCGGTCGGCATGGTTACCCACGAAGAGCCGGTGGCGACAATCATCGAGCACCTGCTGGCCGAGAGCGAGGCGGCGCTGAGCCGCCGCTAGCGAGTGCTCGAGCTGTACCACCACGGGTCTTCGGTATGCGCCGCCAAAGTGCGGCTGGCGCTGGCCGAGAAAGCGATCGCGTGGACCGGGCATTATCTCGACATTCTCGCCGGCGAGCAGTTCACGCCTGCCTATCTCGCCATCAACCCGCGCGGCGCGGTGCCGGCGATCGTCCACGACGGGACGATCCTGACCGAAAGCACGGTGATCTGCGAATATCTCGATAGCGCGTTCGACGGCCCGGCGCTGCGGCCCGCCGATCCGCTGGGCCAGGCGCGGATGCGGCTGTGGACCAAGCGGGTGGACGAGGAAGTGCACCCGGCGACGCGCCCGCTGACCTATGTCGTCACCCATCGCCACGCGATCCTGGCGCGCGGACCGACGGCGGTGGAGGAGCACATCGCCAGCGACCCGCACCCCGGCTGGCGTGCGCGCAAACGGCGTTGGATTGAGCAGGGCTTCGCTGCGCCCGACGTGGCTGATGCGCTGGCGGTGTTCGTGGCGCTGGTGCAGGACATGGCCGGCACGCTGGCGGAGCGCGAATGGCTCGCCGGGCCCGAGTATACGCTCGCCGATGGCGCACTGACGCCGTACCTTAACCGCCTTGCGATGCTCGGGCTGGCGGGGCTGTGGGCGGACCTGCCGCCGGTTGCGCGGTGGTGGGACCGGGTCCAGGCGCGACCGAGCTTCGAGCCCGCCTTGTTCGCGTGGCTGCCGGCCGACCTGCGTGCGCGGATGGAGGCCGACGGTCGCCGCGCCGCGCCCGATATCGCCCGCGCGTTGGCGGCGTCGTAACCGCGGGCCGGGCGGCTGCGAAACCAACTAGGGTCCCAACCGTAGTGGCGGGGCAACGAGCGCAACGACAGGGGCGAGCCGATGGAAAGACTATTTCGACCTTCCGTTGCGATCGGCCGGGTGCCGGTCCACGCGATGCTGGTCCCGTTCCCGATCGTGTGCTTCACCGGCGCGATGCTGACCGATATTGTCTACGCCAGGACTGCGGCGATGATGTGGACCAATTTCTCCGCCTGGCTGTTGGCGTTCGGGATGCTGACGGGGGTCATCGCGGCGCTGTTCGGGATGCTCGATTTTCTCCTCGCGGGCCCGGTCCGGCCGCGGATCGGGTGGTTCCACTGGATCGGCAGCACGACGGTGCTGGTGCTCGCACTGTTCAACAATTTCGTCCACGCCCGCGACGGGTGGACGTCGGTCGTGCCGACCGGGCTCACGCTGTCGATCTTGACCGTGCTGGCGCTGATCGTGACCGGCTTCCTCGGCCACTCGATCCCTTATCGCCACGTCGCGCGCGAGGTGGCGCCGTGAACGCGCGCCTGTTCATCACCGCCGGCGCTATCGCGCTGGCGTTGGGCGGTTGTTCAAAGGCGATCATCTCGCCCGACAAGCAGATCGGGCCCAACCCGGTGCTGCCCGCGCCGCACCAATTCCTGCTTCCGCCGATGGGCATCGCCCATCCGGTCGGGTGGAAGAACGGCGCGATGCCGAGCGTTCCGGCGGGCTTCACCATCGCCCCGTTCGCCAGCGACCTGAAGAGCCCGCGCCGGGTCCTGGGGCTGCCCAATGGCGATGTGCTGGTAGTCGAATCGGGCGGGCCCGGCCTCGACGGGGTGTCTCGACCCAAGGACATCGTGTTCGGCATCGTGATCGGCAAGGCGCACGGGCCGGGCAAGCCGGGCAACGAAGTGGTGCTGCTTCGTGACACCGACGGCGATGGCAAGGCCGACATGCGCAAGGTGCTGGCCGACAAACTCGATTCGCCGTTCGGCATCGTCGTTCACGGCGGCTATCTCTACGTCGCCGAGACCGGCGCGATCCTGCGCTGGCCGTACAATCCCGGCGACACCGCGCTCGGCCCCAAAGTCAGGCTGGCGGACTTGCCCAAGGGCGCGATCGACCATCACTGGACCAAGGACCTCGCGATCAGCCCCGATGGCAGCATGCTCTACGCCGGAGTCGGCTCGAACTCGAACATTGTCGAAAACGGGCTCGAGGCTGAGGAAGGCCGTGCCGCGATCTGGCAAGTGCATGCCGAGGACGGGGCCAAGCGGCTTTACGCCACCGGGCTGCGCAATCCCAACGGGCTGACGTTCAACCCCACCTCGGGCCAGTTGTGGGCCGTGGTCAACGAACGCGACGAACTCGGCAACGACCTGGTCCCCGACTACATGACCTCGGTGAAGCCGGGGGCGTTCTATGGCTGGCCGTGGAGCTATTACGGCCAGCATGTCGACAAGCGCGTCCACCCCGGCCGGCCGGACATGGTCGCCAAGGCGATTCCGCCCGATTACGCGCTCAGCTCGCACGTCGCGGCGCTCGGGCTGATTTTCGAAAACGGTTCGGGCTTCCCCGCGGCGTACAAGGGCGGCGCGTTCGTCGGCGAGCATGGCAGCTGGGATCGCCAAGTGCCGAACGGCTACCGGGTCGTGTTCGTGCCGTTCGCCGGCGGAACCCCGGCGGGCAAGGCGCAAGTGTTCGTCGGCGGGTTCATCGGCAAGGGCCACGATACCTTCGGCCGTCCGGTCGGGCTGTCGTTCGACAGCACGGGCGCGCTGCTGGTGGCCGACGATGTCGGCAACGTGATCTGGCGGGTGACCGCCAACGCGCCTGCGGTCGCGGCGAAGCCGGCGGCTGTTCCGGCGCCGAAAGCGGGCTGATCAGGGGACTTTGATCTCCGCGGTCTTCTTCGGCACCGGCAGGCCGCGTTCGGTGCGCGAGGCGACGACGTAGTTGCGGATCGACACGTTGCCCTCGTGGCAGGCGTATTCGAAGAACTGGTAGCTGTCGTCGCGCGTCCACGTCACCCGCGCAGTCCACGGGGCGGTGAACACCTGCGGATCGGAATACGTCAGCTCGTAGACCAGCGAACCGGGCCCGGTGGCGGTGAAACGCTCGACTGCGGTTGCTTGTTCGCTGACCGGGATCGCGTTGTTCGATTTCACGCCGGTCGCGACGTTGAGCGGGGAGGCGGCACGACGCGGCACATCGCGCGTGGTGTCGTCGCCCGCTTTGATGTTGCGAGTTTCGACCACCAGGGTGTTGCCATCCCAGTGGCCAAGGCTGCTGCCCATCCATGATTCGACCGCCGCCGGCCAGTGGCCTCCCTGGCGCAGTGGAATGATGCGGTCGCCGAGCATCTCGAAGTGGATGGCGACGAACCCGGGCGACTGGAAGAGCCGCACCCCGTTGTTGTAGCGGAACGGCATCATCGAGGCGGGGAAGCCGCGGCTGATACAGCGGTCCCAAGTGTCGAAATCGTCGACCCAGTCGTATGTGCCACCCGGAACCCAGCTCGACCGGCCGGCCTTGCGCAGCGCTTCGGCGTCCGGCGTGAGCGCGGGCAGCTTGCCGGTCTGCGGGCTGACCAGCATGGCGGTGCGCCGAGCGAACGGTTCGGCCTGCGTCCACGCCGCCAGGCCCTTGGTGCCGCGGGCGTTGTCGGCCGAATAAGCGGCGTCGGATGTCTTGGCCGCCGCGAGCCGGGCCGCGAATTCCGCATCGGTCAGCCATACGCGGTCGCCCGCGCTGTCCGCCCGCTCGAACGGCACCTTGCCAACGTTGTCCAGCGAGAACTGGGCCCGCAGATCGGGATCGCCCCACGCGGTCTTGCCGGGCACATAGCTGGTTGGGACCGCTGGCAGCATGGTCAGATCGCCGGGCACGGTTTGGGCCAGCGCGCCCGTTGCCATCAGCGCACCGGACAGCGCCAGGAGGCGAGCCTTCATGTCGAGGCCAGTCCGAGCAGGACGTTTGTTACCAGCTCCGGCGCGCCGGTCATCACAAAGTGGTCGGTCGCGGCCTCGTGGTACTCCCACGCCGGATCGTCTTTCACTTGGGCAGCGAACTTGCGGAACGGCGTGGGTTCCCAGCCGGTAGCCAGGACGTAAGCGTGGCGAGGTATCTTGGCTTCCTCGCCGGTAAATGGGATCGCCTCGAGCAAGGTCAGCAGCGGATGCAGGCCGACCATCCCGGGTACCGGCTCGAAATCGAGCGCGCCGATCGGGGCGACCAGGCCCGGGGTATGCCGCTGGCTGTCGACGTACCAGTTGTGCTCGAACTCACCGGTTATGTCCCACAGGCTGTGGTCGTCGCCGGGGAGGAATGCATCGAGGTAGCAAATCGCGTCGATGCGCCCGCCGAGGCGCGTCGCCACGCCAGTAATGACCATTCCGCCATACGAGTGGCCGGCGAGCACGAAGCGCTCGAACCCGGCCTCGGCGACCTGCCGGCACACGTCGTCAACATGATCGGTCAGGGTGATGCCGGGATGCAGTTCGGCGTGCCGGCTGCCCAGCCCGCGCAGCGTGCAGACGTGGACCTGGTGGCCGGCGGCGCGCAGCCGTTCCGGCACCTCGCCGTAAGTCTGCCCGCCGCCCCAGGCGCCATGAACCAGTACATAGTTGGCCATTGCCGTCTCCCACACAAAAGCCCGCGAACCTTGCGGTTCGCGGGCTGTTCGTAAAGCGCCTATTCGTAGCCGTGCGTTACGCCGGTTCGGCGACCCGGTCGGTGCGCCAGCCGGTGGCGTAAGTATCGGCCGCCATCTTGCCGTACGGCACAGGCGAGACGATCGCGCGCACCGCCATCTGCTTGTGCGGCTCAACCGTGGTTTTCTGGGTGTTGGGCTCTTCGCCCCACAGCACGTGGATCTCGGTGCCGAGGGGAATCTCGTGGTCGACGGTCGCCAGGCTGAGCGCCTTCTTCTCGTTGTACGAATAGCCAGTGAAGAGCGACAGGCCGACCGTGTTGCCATCGGCATCGACAACCGCGTCGTAGTTGCTGTTGGCATAGTTGGCGAGCGGCAAGTCGAAGAACTTGTACTGCTCACCCTCGGGGTCGAACATCGAACCCTGGATTTTCTTCATGTCGTCCGCGTTCCATTCTAGCGTGACTTTCTTGCGCTGGCTGGCGACGTCGACCTTCTTGAGCGCGTCGGCGCCGATGAAGTCGTGGTCATACTTGACGAACGGGCCGTAACCTAGCTCCCACGGATTGAGATAGTATTCATCGATCGACTTGCCGACGAACGAGCCGCCGATCGCGCCGGTTGCCTCGTAACTGTCGGCCGCGAGGAACTCGCGGTAATCCTTGAGCTCGTCGCCCGAATAGATCGGGGGCAGCGGGCTGGGGATCCAGCCCGATTCGAGCGTGTTGGAGGGGTAGGCGCGACTGCCGACCGCGATCAGGCCGAACTCTTCGCCCGCCTTGAGGATTTCGTCGCGGATGTAATCCTGCTCTTCGTACGGACCCCAGATTTCGAGGCCCGGCGAACCGGCCATGCCGTGGCGCAGCGTGCGCACGGTCTTGTTGCCGATCTTCATGCTGCTCATGTTGAAAAACTTGAGCTTGTCGAGCGGCTCGCCATTGAGCTTCTCGATCACGTTCCAGGCCTGCGGGCCCTGGATCTGGAAGCGCCATGAAATGCGGTTGACCGGCTTGCCCATCGGGCGCGCCGGGCTGCGCGGATCGTTGATGATGTCGACGTTGTACTTGCCCTTCTGGGCCTGGAACATCAGCCAGTTGGCGGCCGGTGCACGGCCGACATAAACGAACTCGTTTTCGGCCAGGTAGAAGATGATGCCGTCGCCGATGACATGGCCATAGGGCGTGGTCGGGACGTACTGCTTGGCCTTGTTGACCTGCCAGCCGGCCGGGCTGTTGATCATCGTGTCCGACAGCAGCTTGAGCGCGTCGGGGCCCTTGATATAGAGGTCGAACATGTGGTGCGACTGGTCGAACAGCACCGCGCTGTGCTGCCACGCCCACTGCTCCGAGCGCCAGTTCGAGAATTCAGGGGCGACAACCGGATAGACATAGGCGCCGATCTGCGAATTGCGCAGCTTGGCGACGATGTCGGGGGTGTTCTGCAGGATCTGTTCAAGGTTCTGGGCCATCAGAGCTCTCTCCATGATTGTGAATGAATCACATATACGAAATTGGTATCGCGCCCATACATTACCCAGCTATGGGTGCAAGGGGATTTCGAGACCAAACCAGAGAGGGCGAGAGCCATGAACGTCGAAGCGCTCGACCACATCAATATCATCACCGACCGACTCGACGAGACGGCGGAATTCTACGGCCAGTTGCTCGGGCTGGTGCGCAAGGATGCGCCCCCGCCGCTCACCCCCCAGACCGCCACTTGGATGTTCGACGCCGAGAACCGCGCCATCATCCACATCAACTCGCTCGACTGTCAGCGCACTTACGACCGCGAGGTGACTCCTGGCCAGCTGACTGGCGCGCTCCACCACGTGGCGCTCAAATGCTCCGGCTACGACGAGGTCAAGTCGCGGCTCGACGCGATGGGCGCTAACTACCAGGAAAACTTGGTTGCCGCGATCAACTTGCGCCAGCTGTTCACCCCCGATCCCAACAACGTGTTGCTGGAACTGAACTTCTTCGCGGATTGAGCGCAACTATTTGTCGATCCGCGAAGCCAGCGACGATGCCTTTGCCGCGCTGGTTGCAGGCCATGCTCCTGCGGACCTGCAGCTACCGGACGGACCGGTTGAATGCCGTGAGGTTCTCGAAATGCTACGCGGGTTGGCGCAATCGATTCGGCCCTATTTCGTGCCGGCGGGCTGGCTCATTGTGGACGGTGACGAAATTGTCGGCCTGGCATCGCTCGTCAGGCAGCCCGGCGATGCCGGTATCGACATCGGTTTCGGCATTGCGCCGACAAGGCGGCGGCGGGGCTTCGCGACGGCAGCGGTGAGGAACATCCTCGAGTGGGCGCGTGCCGACGACCGGGTCGTCGCAGTCAGAGGAGAGTCGGCAATCAACAATCCCGCCTCACAGCGAGTGTTCGAACGAAACGGCTTTGTCCGCACCGGACAGCGGGTCGATCCGGAAGATGGCCCGGTAATCCGTTGGGAAATCGTAACCGGATGACGATCGACCTGCCCGATCCCAACACCGTGCTGCTCGAGCTGAATGTCTTTGCGGATTGAGGTAGGCGGAGAGGAATCCAACGGAGGGCGACACAAGCGAAATGTCCAACAGCCGGTGTCGCCCTATGATTCTACCCAATTTCAAAGCGTTGAGTGTGTGAGGGCGACGGATGGGGCCTCCAGAAAAAATATGGGCACGGACATCCGAGCTAGGACTTGATCAAGCGGCGACCGAATTTTAGTGTTGACTTTCGTTAGTACAAACTACCAATGTAGCGAGTGATGCAATTTCAACTCGGCAGGCTCCCATGATCAACGCCGAGCTGGCGCTCGATGCGCTTGGCGACCGTACTCGCCGCCGGATTTTCCTGCGGCTGCGCAAGCGGCCTCGCTATGCCGGGGACCTAGCGAGCGGAATGCGTGTGACCCGCTCGGCCGTGTCTCAGCACTTGCAGGTGCTCAAGGCGGCCGGGTTAGTCTCGGTCACCGTTGAGGGGACGCGCCGCCTTTATCAGGTCGACCCCGCCGGGCTCGCCGCCTTGCGCAAGGAGCTGGACCGTTTCTGGAGCCACACGCTCACGGCCTACAAAGAGGCTGTGGAGCAACGCAAGGGAAAGTGACAATGAGTACAGACGCCAACACTTCTGTCAGACACAAGATCGTAGTCGCGGCGCCGATCGAGCGGGCTTTCAAGATATTCACCGAGGACTTTGGCAAGTTCAAGCCGGTGCAGCACAACATCATGGGGGTCGAGATCGCCCAAACCGTGTTCGAGCCGCATGCCGGCGGCTATTTGTATGATCGGGGGGTAGACGGCACCGAATGCCGCTGGGCCCGCGTGCTCGCGTATGAGCCGCCGCATCGCGTGCTGCTGAGCTGGGACATCAGTCCGCGGTGGCAACTCGAGGCGGACCCCGAGAAGACCAGCGAATGGGAAGTGCGCTTCACCCCCGAGGGGCCCGGGCACACACGCGTCGAGATCGAGCATCGCCATCTAGAGCGCCACGGCGAAGGCTGGCAAGGCGTTCGCGACGGCGTCGCAAGCGACGAAGGTTGGCCGCTCTATCTGCGCCGCTATGCCGAGCTGTTGGCCGTTCCCGCTTGATGGTCCGAGGCAGAGTGTGTCCGATTAGTGCAACTGCGTTGGCCAGTCACTGCGGGAAGTTGTGATGACGCACACGATTCTTGCCCCGGCCGCTACACTCATAGTGTGGACTCTGGTCATGCTGGTCTGGATGGCGGTTACGCGCGGCCCCGCCATCGCCAAGCTTGCACCTGACCGGCTTAAGACCGGCGCGCGCGGGGCTGACCTAGAAGGAATCATCGACGAAAGGACCAACTGGAAGGCGCACAATTACGAGCACTTGCTTGAGCAGCCGACCATCTTCTACCCGATTGTGTTCATCCTCGCGCTGGCTGGATTCACCGCCACCGACGTGGCTCTGGCCTGGATTTATGTCGCCCTGCGGGTAGCGCACTCGGTGTGGCAGGCAACCATCAATCGTCAGCCGGTTCGTGTGCTCCTGTTCCTGCTGGCGAGCCTGCTCCTTATCGCGCTCGGGCTGCGGGCCCTAGCAAGCGTCGTATGAGTGCGAGCGCAGCCGGCTGTAGCAAGTCGCTTGGCCAGTTTTAACAAGCCCTGGTGGCATCAGACCGGCGCGGTCCCGGCCGTCGTCGTGCGGTACATCTCGCGGCGGTGGCCGTCGTAGTCGTTGGGGGCGAGGTGCATGGCGGTGCGGTTGTCCCACATGGCGACCATGCCCGCCTCCCACCGCAGCCGGCAGGTGAACGCCTGCTGGGTGCAGTGCGCGACCAGGAAATCGTAGATCGGACGCGCTTCCTGCGTGGTCATGCCTTCGAAGCCGACGGTGTAGGTGTCGCAGATGTAGACCGATTCCTCCCCGGTTTCGGGATGGGTGCGGACCAGCGGATGATAGCGGCCTTCGAGCCCGGCCTTCTTGGTCTCCTCGCTGGAGAACTCGATCGGCCGGTCGAGCAGGACAGACTGCGTTAGGTAATTGTTGCGCGCCGACATGTGCACCCGCAGCCGGCGCAGCAGATCCTGGTACGTAGGGCTGAGGTGCCGGAAGGCGAGCGCGCAATTGGCCCAGCTGGTGTCGCCGCCATAGGGCGGCACTTCGACACTGCGCAGCGTGGTGATCGCCGGCGGCTCGGGCAGGAACGGGCTGTCGGTATGCCACCCCCCGCCGAACAGGCTGGCGACTTTGGTGTCGGCTTCCTTGATGATCGGGTGCACGTCGCGGTGCCCGGGCACGCCCTGGGTATAGGCGTCGACCGCGAACGGTCCGAGCCGGGCGCCGAACGCCTCATGCTCGGCGTGGGTCAGGTGCTGGTCCTTAAGGTACAGCATCTTGTGATGGTACAGCGCCTGCTTGAAATCCT
>JBDSUJ010000017.1:0-16577 GCA_039927815.1 Croceibacterium sp.
GCATCGAGCATCAGCCCGCCCGCACCGGCAAGCGCGGTATAAAACCCCAGGCCGATCTGCTCGCCCGCCCAGTCGACGAATTCGTCGATATAACGATGATAGTTTGTGAACAGCACGAAGCGCTGGAAGTGCGCAGGCGAAGTACCCGAATAATGCGTCAGCCGGGCGAGCGAGAAATCGGTCCGCAGGCCATCGAACAGCGACAGCGGCATCGGCTGGCCCGCATCCCCGAAATTGATGCAGTCCGCCAGCTCGTCGCCGATCAGCGCCAGTTCGGTGGTCGGAAAATGCCGCGCCAGTTCTGTCGGCGTGACCCCCAGCATGGCCGCGCCGCGCTCGGCATCGAGCACGTAGGGAAACGGGATTTCCTGGCGCGAGCGGTGGACCGAGATGTCGACGTGGTAGTCATTCAACAGCAGGTCGAGCTGCTCGGTCAGGTAATTGGCGAACAGCTCGGGGTGGGTGACCGTGGTGGTGTAAGTGCCGGGCAAGTGCAGGCGGCCGAATGCGCGTGTGCGGTCGCCGGTGAACCCGGTGTAGGTGAAGTGTACCCGCAGCTCGGGGTAGGCGTAACTGCCGTCGCGGCGCCGTTCGTCCGGCGGGATCTCGCGGTTCCTGGCATAATGCGCAATGTCGGTGCGCAGCCGGTCGACCGCCGCGTCGTAGATCGCGGTCAGTTCAGCAATGGCGGTTGCAGAATCCATGACCACCGTTAGCCTGCGTTGGCGGTGAATTCAAACGTCACCCCAGTCTTGCAAGACGGGAGAACAGCCCATGCCGGCACCATCGTTCGATTTGCATGGGCGCGTCGCCGTCGTGACTGGGGGCAATGGGGGAATTGGCCGCGCGATCGCGCTGGGCATGGCTTCAGCGGGGGCGTCGATCGCAATCCTCGGCCGTAACGAAGTCAAGAATGCCGCCGTGCTCAGCGAGTTGCAGGCCATGGGCGCGAAAGCCCACGCGTTGCGCGTCGACGTGACCGAACGTGACACGCTGGCGGGCGCATTGGGCGAAGTCGAGGCGGAGCTGGGCGGGATCGATATCCTGGTCAACAACGCCGGGGTAGCGGACATCAGCGGCGGGGTTCTCAACCAGGGCCTTGAGGCGTGGGACCACACCATTGCCACGCACCTGACTGCCACCATGCTGCTGTCCAAGATCGCCGCGCAATCGATGTTGGTGCGGCGGCACGGCAAAATCATCAATGTCGGCAGCATGTATTCGTACTTCGGATCGGGCTTCCTGCCGTCCTACAGCGCCGCCAAGGGAGCGATCGTGCAATTGACCAAGTCGATGGCGATCGAATTTGCCGCTCACAATATCCAGGTCAACGCCATCGCGCCGGGCTGGATTGCGACCGACATGACCGAAGTGGCGCGGGTCGATCCCAACTGGGCATCGTTCAATGCCATGCTGATGGCGCGGACTCCGGCGGCGCGCTGGGGAGAGGCTGACGAATGCGCGGGTGCAGCGGTGTTCCTTGCCTGCCAGGCATCCGATTTCATCACCGGCGTGACCCTGCCGATCGACGGCGGCTATTCGATCTTCTGATCCCGGATGCGAAAATCCGAGACATACGAAAAGAGCGCCGGTTGCCCGGCGCTCCCTCGCAATCATAATGGGTGAAACGCTCAGCTTTCGGCAGGCGCGTCGTTCTCGGCGGCAGCGTCTTCGGCAACCGTGTCGTCGGCCGGCAATTCGCCCGGCTCGCGGTTGGGATCGAAACCTTCGGTGAAGCCTTCGCCCTCGGCACGGTCGCCTGCGGCGGCTTCCCTGAGGACGTCGATGCCCTGGCGCTGGAGCTCGGCTTCGTCATCGGACCGGGCGACATTGACCTTGACCGCAACGCTCACCTCGGGGTGCAGCGCGACTTTCACTTCGAACATCCCGAGCGTCTTGATCGGGCGCCCGAGGATGATCTGACCCTTGGTGACGTCGAACCCTTGCGCCTTCAGCGCATCGGCGACGTCACGCACGTTGACCGAACCGTAAAGCTGGCCGGCATTGGACGAAGCGCGGATCAGCGTCACTTCCGCGCCGTCGACCTTTTCGCCCGACTTGGCCGCTTCGGTGCGGCGCTCGGCATTTTCGGTCTCGAGCCGCTCGCGGTTGGCCTCGAAGACCTTGCGGTTGGAATCGTTGGCGCGCAGCGCCTTCTTGTTGGGCAGCAGGAAGTTGCGCGCGTAGCCGTCCTTGACGGACACCACGTCGCCGATCGACCCGAGCTTCTCGATGCGTTCGAGCAGGATGATTTGCATGGCGGCCGCTCCTTATTTCACGACGTAGGGCAGCAAGCCCAGATGACGCGAACGCTTGACCGCCTTTGACAGCTCGCGCTGCTTCTTGGCGGAGACGGCGGTGATGCGGCTGGGGACGATCTTGCCCCGCTCGGACATGAACCCCTGCAGCAGGCGCGTGTCTTTATAATCGATGACCGGTGCGTCCTTGGCGGAGAACGGGCAGGCCTTGCGGCGGCGGAAAAACGGACGGGCCATCAGATTCGCTCCTCGCGCTCGCTGCGGCGCTTCTTGTCGCGCTCGTTCTTGCGCATCTGGGCCGAGGGGCCCTCCTCGTGCTCGTCGACGCTGACGGTGAGCCAGCGGATGACATCTTCGCTGATCCGGTTCTGGCGCTCGAGCTCGGCGACCACGGTGCCCGGGCACTCGAGGTTGAGGAGCACGAAGTGCGCCTTGCGATTGCGGTCGATCTTGTACGCCAGGCTCTTGAGGCCCCACGATTCGGTCTTGGTGATCTTGCCGCCGCCCTGCTCGACGATCTCCGTGGCGGAGGCGGCGAGCGCGTCGACCTGAGCCTGGCTCAGATCCTGGCGCGCGAGAAAGACATGCTCGTAAAGCGGCATGCGCGCGTATCCTTTCAGTTCATGCCGATCGCTGGCTGATCCTGCACCTGCAGGGGCCCCTCCGGCTTTCTGTGCGGGTTTCCGCCGACCCTCGGGCCTCGCGGAAGCGGCGCACTTACAGCGTTCCCTCCCGATTGCAAGTCCGGGCGGGAAGGCCGCGGCGAGGGGGACTTCGCCGAACATGCCGAGTCACCCGCTTGCCACAGTGGTCATCGGAAGCGCGCGGTTGGGCGAGAGGCGGTGTGCAAACGGGAACTTTGGTCTTCAGGAAACGTCAACCCAGGTAACGTAACGACAGGCTCATGGTGCTCGACCTGATTACCAATTTTGCGACGATGCTCGACAGCGAAGCCGCGCTCGCGTTCGCGTTCCTGGGCCTGACCACCGCCGTAATGGCGTTCGGGGTGCCTTGGGTGTTGCTGCCGATCTCGTTTTCGTCGGGCATGTTGCTGGGCGGACGAGTCGGGATCGCGGTCATGCTGGTGGGCGCGGTGCTCGGTAGCCAGGCACTGTTCGTAGTCGCGCGCCGGTGGCTGGCGGTGCCGATCCGCAAACGCTTCGGCCACCGCCTCGAGCGCTTCGACGGAGAGCTGGCCAAGCGCGGGTTCTGGTACCTAATCGGCCTGCGCCTGATCGGGGCACCGCACTTGCTGGTCAGCAGCGCGTGTGCGCTGTCGCCGTTGAAGGCGGGTCGGTTCGCGCTGGCGACACTGATCGGATTGGCTCCCGCTATCGTGTTGTCGGCCACAGCAGGTTCGATCGTCTGACATTTGCGGCTGTTGCCGTGCCTTCATCATCCGCTAGTTACACTCCCAATAAGAACGATTCCCGGGAGTGGTCATGCGGCAGGTTCTCACAACTATCTTCGGTGCGTTCGGCGTGCTCGCGCTGGCTGTGCCTGCCGGGGCGCAACAGGCGCCGCGCGCGAACGGCTATGCCGAGCTCGCCAAGTGGCCGGACTGGGGCGGGGTATGGTCGCCCGGCGTCGGTTCCGGCAGCCGGACCACACCCACACCCCCCAAGCTGACCCCGGCCGCGCAGAAGCTCGTCGACGCCTTCAACGCTGCCAAGGATAGCGGCGAAAATACCCAGACCGACGCGGCCAACTGCGTCCCCAACGGCATGCCGGGAATCATGCGCCTGCCCTATCCGATCGAGTTCACTTACTCGCCGGGCCGGGTCAACATCATGATCGAGACATACAGCCAGACGCGCCGCATCTATGTGGGCCAGACGCTGCCTAGCGATCCCGATCCGTTCTACAACGGCCATTCCGTGGGTCACTGGGAGGGCGACACGCTGGTTGTCGACACCAACGGGTTTACACCCGCCATCTACGTCGTCGCCGGGCTCCATGCGACCGAGAACACCATGTTCCACGAGCGGATTACCCGTGATGGCGATGTCCTGACCGACGAGATGACCGTTGCCGACCCGGGCCTGTTCGCCGAACCCTACACAATGGTCCAGAAGTACACGCTCAAGCCCGACTGGGAGATGCGCGAGTACGTGTGCCAGGAGAACAACCGCGACGCCGCCGACGACAAGGGGCGCCCGTCGATGAAGCTCGACGATCCCGACAACCGGTTCGGCGGGCTCGACAACTAGGCGAGCTTCGCCAGCAACTCCGTGGCAAACGTGGTGAGGGTATCGTCACGCGCGCCCATCACGACCACCCGGTCGCCGGGGCGCGCGAGCGCGGCAATGCGCGCGCCGCACGCCTCGCGGGTGGGGAGATATTCGGCCCGCGCACCGCGATCTTCGATCAAACGCACGATCCGCTCGCTGCCTTGGGTACGGTCGACGGTGCCGCCGAAATAGACCGGGTCGCACAACAGCGTCACGTCCTCTGGGCCGAGCTCGTCGGCAAAAGTGCGCGCGAGTTCGTGGCCCATCTGTCGTAGCGGGCCGTAACCGTGCGGCTGGAAAAACGCGATCACCCGCCCCGGCGTGGCCTTGAGCGTGCGCAGCGTGGCGCGGCACTTCTCCGGGTTGTGGCCGAAATCGTCGATCACCGTGACGCCGGATGGTGAAGTCCCGAGCACGTCGAACCGGCGGGCAAGCCCGGCGAAACTGCCCAGAGCCGTGACCGCTACCGCGACCGGCACGCCCCCCGCAGCCGCGCCCGCAATCGCCGCCAGCGCGTTGGCGAGGTTGTGCCGGCCGGGCATCTGCAACGCCAGCGCATGCTCGGACCCGTCGCGCCGGTCGATCACCGTCGCCGTCAGCCCGGTCGCGCCCGCGGTCCATTGGCTGACCGAGATGTCGGCTTCGCGCGCGTCGAGTGCGAAGCCGATCACCGTATGCGCGCGCATCGCGAGTGCGGCGCTTTCCGGATCGTCGAGATTGACCGCCGCATGCGCCGCCGCGGCGAGGAAATCCCCGAACAGCTCGCGCAACTCGGCCATTTCCTTGTGGTCGAGGCTGACATTGAGCAGCACCGCCACGTGGGGACGGTAAAGCGCGATCGAACCATCGCTTTCGTCGACCTCGGAGACGAACACCTCGCCGGTGCCCACCCGGGCGCTGGCGAACGGTACTTCGGCCGAGCGGAAGTTCTTCATCACCGCGCCGTTCATGATCGTCGGTTGGCGCCCGGCCTGATGCATGATCCACCCGAGCATGCCCGTCACGGTCGACTTGCCGCTGGTGCCGCCGACCGCGATCCCGACCGGCGCGGCGTTGAACAGCGTCGCCAGCAATTGGGCGCGGCTCATGCGCGGGCAGCCAAGCGCGCGCGCCCGGATCACCTCGGGCACGGTGTCCTCGATCGCGGCCGAGGCGACGAGGGTCTGGTCGGCGCTGTGAATGCCGCTGCCGTCCTGCGCGACCAACGCGAACCCCTGGCTCTCGAGCCACGCGAACTTGTCCGGCGTGCGGCCCTGGTCGCGGCTGCGGTCCGAGCCGGCGACGACCGCCCCGATGCCCTTGAGGATCAGCGCCAGCGGCAGCATGCCCGATCCGCCGATGCCGCTGAAGAACCATGGGTGCGATGTCAGATCGGGTGAGGGTTTCATACCCATTCGGTATTAGCCCTCGCCATCCAACACAACCTCGTCGGGGATGACGCGAGGAGTGCGCGGGGTTAGTGTGAGGCATGACCACTCGCATCGCCATCTGCGCGCCGGGCACGCCGATCATGCCCGAAATCGCCGCCGCTGCAGGCGCGATTGCGGGCGAGTTTCCCGACCTCCAGCTGCTGTTCCACGATCAATGCTTCATCGAGGACGGTCATTTTGCCGGGCCCGACGCGGTACGCCTGGCCGCGCTGGTCGAATGCGCCAACGATCCGGCGATCGATGCGGTGTGGTTCGCCAAGGGCGGCTACGGCGCCAACCGCATCGCCGCCGATGCGCTCGTGCGCTTCGACCGCACCGCGTATGACAAAACCTTCCTCGGTTATTCGGACAACGGCTATCTGCTCGCCGCGCTCTATCGGCAGGACATCGGCCGTCCGGTCCATGGGCCGATGCCGGTCGATATCCGGCGCGAGGGCGGCCAGGCGGCCGTGCGCCGCGCGCTGGCGTGGTTGGCGGGCGACGCTGCTGGGCTGGAGAGCTCGCTCGACAATTGCCCTACCGTGGCGTTCAACCTGATCACGCTCGCCACGCTGTGCGGCACCGACTTGATGCCCGATCTGGCGGGCCACGTGGTCATGATCGAGGAAGTGGCCGAGCACCTCTATGCGATCGATCGCCTGCTCTACCACGTCACTCAAAACGTGCGCGGGATCGCGGGGCTGCGGCTCGGGCGCCTCAGCGCCATTCCCGACAACGATCGACCGTTCGGCGCCGAGCCGGAGGCGGTCGTGCGCGAGTGGTGCGCGCGTGCGGGCATCGCATTCCTCGGCACCGCCGACATCGGCCACGACGCCGACAACAAGATCGTGCCCTTCGGCCTTGCCCGAACGCCGCCGCGCTCATAACCGCCACGCTCAAAGGAGAGGCCGATGACAGCGTTCGTATTCCCCGGGCAGGGCAGCCAGAAAGTGGGCATGGGCGCCGAGCTCGCCGCAGCCAGTGCGGCCGCGCGCGAGGTGTTCCAGGAAGTCGACGAGGCACTGTCGCAGAAACTGTCGCGAGTCATGTTCGACGGGCCCGAAGACCAGCTCACGCTGACCGAGAACGCCCAGCCGGCGATCATGGCGCATGCCATAGCGGTACTCCGAGTACTAGAACGCGAGGGCGGCTTGTCGCTTGCCGCCAAGGGGGAATGCGTCGCCGGCCATTCGCTGGGCGAATATACCGCCCTGTGCGCGGTGGGCGCGTTCTCGCTGGCCGATACCGCACGGCTGCTCAAGCTGCGCGGACGCGCGATGCAGGCGGCGGTGCCAGTCGGGATCGGTGCGATGTGCGCGCTGCTCGGCGCGGACGTGGACAAGGCGCAGGCGCTGGCCGACGCGGTTGCCCAAGGCGAAGTGTGCGAAGTCGCCAACGACAACGACCCCGGGCAAGTGGTCCTGTCAGGCCACGCGGGCGCCATCCAACGCGCGGTCGCGATGGCGAAGGATCATGGCATCAAGCGCGGGGTCATCCTGCCCGTTTCCGCCCCGTTCCATTGCAGCCTGATGCAGCCCGCCGCCGACGCGATGGCCGAGGCGCTCGGCAGGACTCCGCCAAAGGCGTTCCACCTGCCGATTTTCGCCAACGTCTCCGCCGCGCCGGTCGACAATCCGGCCGACGAACAACGCCTGCTGGTCGAACAAGTCACCGGCCGCGTCCGCTGGCGCGAAAGCGTAATCGCGATGCGCGACGCCGGTATATCCCGCTACATCGAACTCGGCGGCAAAGTCCTCGGCCCGATGATCGGCCGCACCGTCGAAGACGTCACAATCGCCAGCGTGGTGACGATGGCGGACATAGAAGCGCTGGCGAAGGAACTGTGAGCATGTTCGATCTGACCGGAATGACCGCGCTTGTCACCGGGGCGAGCGGGGGGATTGGATCGGCGATCGCCCGGGCGCTGGCGGCGCAGGGGGCACGGTTGGCGCTGTCCGGATCGAACCCGGCGAAGCTGCGCGCGTTCCGCGACGAATTGAACGATCATTCGGGTATCGACCACGTCGAGATTACTTGCGACCTGGGCAACGTCACGCAGGTGGAGGAACTGGTCCCGGCCGCGGTCGACACGTTCGGCAAGCTCGACATCCTCGTCAACAACGCCGGCATCACCCGGGATAATCTGGCCATGCGGATGAAGGACGAAGAGTGGGACCAGGTCATCGGTATTAACCTGGAGGCGGCGTTCCGCCTGATGCGCGCGGCGGCCAGGCCGATGATGAAAGCGCGTTTCGGGCGGATCATTTCGATCACCAGCGTGGTCGGCGCGACCGGCAACCCGGGTCAAGTCAATTACGCGGCCGCCAAGGCAGGCCTGGTCGGCCTGACCAAGAGCTACGCCCAAGAAGTCGCCACGCGCGGCATCACCGCCAATTGCGTCGCGCCGGGGTTCATCCGCACGGCGATGACCGAGGTCCTGCCCGAGGCCCAGAAGGACGCGCTCAACGCTCGGATTCCGATGGGCCGCATGGGCGAGGGCGCGGAGATCGGCGCCGCCGTCGCGTATCTGGCTAGCCGGGAGGCGGGCTACATCACCGGACAGACGCTGCACGTGAACGGCGGCATGGCGATGTTCGCCTAGTTTTTCCCCAGCCAATACCGGGCGCTCGGCGTTGCGCCTTGCCGCTCGGCGCTGCCTCGGTAAGGATGAGCGGACAATTTCCGGCGCTTGCGGGCGATTCCGGCCGCGGAGTGCTCTAGGGGGTCTGAGTTCTGATGAAAGCCACCATCGAACGCGCCAAGCTGCTGCGCTGTTTGTCCCACGTCCAATCAGTGGTCGAGCGCCGCAACACCATCCCGATCCTTGCGAACGTGCTGATCGAGGCGAGCGCTGACGCCACGGTCAAGATCATGGCGACCGACCTCGACCTGCAAGTGATCGAGAGCTTCGATGCAGCCTCGGTCGAGGCCGCGGGCGCGATCACCGTCCAGGCGCATTTGCTGTTCGACATCGCGCGCAAGCTGCCCGACGGCAGCCAGGTCAGCCTCGAGACGGCGGACAACCGCATGACGGTCAAGGCGGGGCGGAGCCGGTTCTCGCTCCCGACGCTGCCGCGCGACGACTTCCCGGTGATCGTCGAAGGCGATCTGCCGACCAGTTTCGAGGTTCCGGCGCGCACGCTGGCCGAATTGATCGACCGGACGCGGTTCGCGATCTCGACCGAGGAAACCCGTTATTACCTCAACGGCATCTTCCTCCACGTCACCGACGGCGAGTTGAAGGCGGCGGCAACCGACGGCCACCGGTTGGCGCGGTTCACCCTGGCGGTGCCCGACGGCGCCGACGGCATGCCCGATGTGATCGTGCCGCGCAAAGCCGTCGCCGAACTGCGCAAGTTGCTCGAAGAAACGCTCGATGGTAACGTTCAGGTCGATCTGTCGGCCAGCAAGATCCGCTTCACGCTGGGCGGCGAGGGCGGGGTGGTGCTGACCAGCAAGCTGATTGACGGCACGTTCCCCGACTACAGCCGGGTCATCCCGACGGGCAATGACAAGCTGCTCAGGCTCGATCCGAAGAGCTTCTACCAAGGTGTCGACCGCGTCGCGACCATTGCCACCGAGAAGACCCGCGCGGTCAAGATGGGTCTCGAGCATGACAAGGTCACGCTCTCGGTCACCAGCCCCGACAACGGCACCGCGGCGGAGGAAGTCCCGGCCGATTACAGCTCCGAAGCGCTCGAGATCGGTTTCAACGCCAATTACCTCAAGGACATCCTCGGCCAGATCGACGGCGATACCGTTGAACTGCATCTTGCCGATGCCGGTGCGCCAACGCTGATCCGCCAGGACGAAAAGAGCGCTGCGCTCTACGTGCTGATGCCAATGCGGGTTTAATCCCGCGCCCGGATCATCGCGGCGATATCAACGAACTTTTCGCGCGGCGAGCCTTCGCGGGCGGCCCGTTCTTCAGCGACCTCGATCTTCTTCCAGTCGGCGAATGTGACGACGTCGAGACGGCGCGCGGCGGATAGCGCGTCGAACCCGTCACCGCCCAGCTTGCTGCCTGCTCCAATGACCCCCGCGTCGATATCTTCGGCGATATGCTCGGCGGTGGCATAGCCGTCGGGTCGGTTGGTGCCGATCGTGCCCGAAGGACCGCGGCGCGCCCACCCGACGCAATACAGCCCCGGCAGGATGCGCCCGTCCGCATTGGCGAAGCGGCCCTGGCGTTCGTCGAACGGCACGTCCGGGATTGGCGAGCTGCGGTAGCCTATGCAGCTCACCACCAGCCCTGCCTCGATCCGACTCAACTCGCCCGTCCCTTCCGCCCGGCCGTCGACGAGACGAGTGCGCTCGACTTCGAGGAATTCCACCTTCTCGCTTCCGATCAGCGCTTTGGGTGCAGACATAAACGCAAATTCGAGCTTGATGGGCTTGTTTGCGCGCGTTTCAGCAGGCGTGGCCGCAAAACCGCGCAAGTGGCTGACCGACTTGCGCAGGCCGGGTTCAAGGAGCGCGTCTTCTTCCGCGGGTGGCAAATCGTCCGGCGCAAGATGTGGCGCCGCCCGCTCCAATTCACCCAGCTCGCCGAGTTCCTTGGTCGTCATCATGATCTGATGCGGCCCGCGCCGGCCGAGGATAACGATGTGCTCGATCCGCGATTTCGCCAAGGCGTCGAGCGCGTGGCCGACAATGTCGCTGCCGGCAAACTCAGCCGGCGTCTTGGACAAGATGCGGGCGACATCGAGCGCCACGTTTCCCATCCCGATCACCACCGCGCTCTTGACCGACAGGTCGGGGTTGAGTGCGGCAAACTGCGGGTGACCGTTGTACCACCCCACGAAGGCCGCGCTCCCGAACACATTGGACAGTTCCTCACCTGGAATGCCGAGCGGTCGGTCATGCGGAGCCCCGGTTGCCAGCACGACGGCGTCATAAAGTTCCCGCAGCTCGGGTATGGTGACATCGACGCCGATGGCAACGTTGCCGACAAAACGCACATTCTCGCTCAGGGCCACTTTCTCGTAGCGGCGCGAAACCGCCTTGATCGATTGGTGATCGGGAGCGACCCCGCTACGGATCAACCCGTAGGGTACCGGCAAACGGTCGAACACGTCGATCTTAACGTCCTGACCGAGCGATTTCTGAGCCGCCTCAGCGGTGTAGTAGCCTGCCGGTCCAGACCCGATTATCGCGATATGCCGCATGCGCCATTGTCCTCCACGCCGGGTGCCGAACCTAGCGTGCGGGTCGCGCACGACAAGGCGTGGTAAGGCGTTGTTAGCAACGGCGCTTAACCGATCCTTGTAAACAACCCGCGCATTGCGCCACGATGCAAAGGCTCCGCAAGCGTCCCAGATTCTATCCCGCGCGGGCGCTTGCTGACGCTGGGTGTGAACCCGTTCCCTTTGCAAGTTTTGCCCCCGATTCGGATGCGATGCCCGAGCGGCGCGAGGCGATACGGCGCGCTAGCCAGGCGGACCGCACGCTGGCGGTAACCCCGGCGGCCATCGAAGAGCGCCAGTGTATACCCCGGCGCTGGCCCTACCTGGTGTTGTGCCTGTCGGCGGCGGTCGCGAGCAGCGCGCTCGCGGCGCGCTGTCTACCAGGGCCTGACAGCGGGGCCTTGCTGGTTATGGCGATCCTGCTGACGGCAGCCTTGCGGTTCGGTTCCGACTGGGCGCGCGGACATGCGATCCACCGGCAGGCCGCGGCCGCGCTGGTGTTCGTGATCGTGCCGATGTTCCTGTTCGGCCTGGGCATGACGCTGTGGACGGTGCGACAGGGGTTACGCTGGGATATTGCCGTAACCGCGCTGCTGTGGGTCGGCAGCATCGCCGCCGTCTATCTGCGGCGCAAGCCGGCGGTCGCATTCGCGGCCCAACTGGCGATGTGGGCTGCCGCCGCGCTGGTTCACGAGTCGCTCGCCGCGGCGGTCACGCTGTTTGTCGCGCTGATCGTGGCGGCGATGGTCGTGCGTGACCAGATGCGCGAGATGCGCGAGGCCGAGCATCGGCGCCAAGCTAGCGACCGAGTGCAGACCCGAGCCCGCGACATTCTCGCCGACTATGAAAGGACTCGGCAGGGCTGGTTTTGGGAAACTGACCGTCGCGCAACTTTAACTTACATTTCGCCGCCGATTGCCGAAGCGCTCGGCAGCACGCCGGAGGTCATGATCGGCCAGCGCTTGATCGAGCTGTTCGACTTCACCGATTCCGACCAGGAGTCTGAGCGCACCCTGGTATTTCACTTGTCCGCCCGCTCGCCCTTCCAGGAACTCCCGGTCCGCTCTGCGATCACGTCGGAGGAACGATGGTGGTCGGTGAGCGGGCGACCGATCTTCGACGACTTTGATAACTTCGTCGGGTTCCGCGGCTCCGGCGCCGATTTGACAGAGCGCAAGCGCCTGCAGGAACATGCCTCTCGACTGGCGAATTACGATTCGCTGACCGGGCTGGCAAACCGCTTTCAGATGTCGCAGGCGCTGGAACGGATTCTGGCGATGCCTCAGGAAGCCCAGCGCTCATGTGCGGTCTTGCTGCTCGATCTCGATCGCTTCAAACAGGTCAACGATACTATCGGCCATCCCGCCGGGGACGCGCTGCTGGTTCAGGTCGCACGGCGCCTCGAGGAGGCGATCGGGCACACGGGGCAGGTCGGACGGCTCGGCGGCGACGAATTCCAGATCATCGTGCCGGGAGCGATTGAGCGCGATGCTCTGGGCGAGCTCGCGACCCGCATCATCAGTTCGCTGGCGCAGCCGTATGCTATCGAGGGCCAGCGCGTCGTGATCGGCGCATCGATCGGTATTGCGGTCAGTCCCGACGATGGCACGTCGAGCGAGATGCTGATCCGGCATGTCGATCTGGCGCTCTACGCGGCTAAAGACGGCGGCCGCGGACGATTCCACTTCTATGCCCATGACCTTCTTGCCGATGCCGAGGCCCGCGCTGCGCTGGAGAAGGACTTGCGCGATGCGGTGTCGACTGGCGGGCTGGAGCTTTACTACCAGCCAGTCGTGTCGACGGCGTCTGAAAAAATCACGGGGTTCGAAGCGTTGCTGCGGTGGTTGCACCCCACCCAGGGGTGGATCCCGCCCAACGCCTTTGTCGGCATAGCCGAGGATTGCGGACTGATTGCTCAGATCGGCGAGTGGGCCTTGCGCTCCGCTTGTCATGACCTCGCCCAATGGCCCGACCATATTCATTGTGCGGTGAATCTCTCGCCGCTCCAGTTCGCCAATCCCAACCTGCCGATAATCGTGACCAGCGCCATCGCGCAGGCCGGCATCGACCCCGGCCGGCTCGAGCTCGAAATCACCGAAAGCGTGTTCCTGAGCGACGATGAAGGCGCCGATGCGATGTTCGCGGCGCTCAAGGGTATCGGCGTGCGGCTCGTGCTCGACGATTTCGGCACCGGCTATTCATCGCTCGGTTACCTCAAGAAGGCGCCGTTCGACAAAATCAAGATCGACCAGAGCTTTGTGCGGGGCGCGACCGAGGCGGGCAGCCGCAACGGGGCGATCATCGCATCGATCACCAGTCTGGCCCACGCTTTGGGGATGGATACGACGGCCGAAGGCGTCGAGACGCTGGATGAACTCGACCTGGTACGCATGCACGGGTGCAGCCACGTGCAGGGCTTCATCTACGAGCGTCCGTTGACCGCGGCGGCCGCGACCGAACGATTGCAAACCGGCTTGTCGGCCGGCGTCCGGGCCCCGCGCGAAGCGCGTGCGCCCCGCCAGCATTCCGTGCGCAAGGTTGTGCTGCGTCATCTTGATCAGGTCTACAACGGGACGGTCCGCAACATTTCGACCAGCGGCGCACTGATCGAAGGCCTGTGGAGTGTGCCAATCGGCACCACCTTCCAGCTGGAGTTGTCGAATAGCCACCAGGTCGTCGCGACCGCGCGGTGGTGCGAGGAAGACCGCATGGGCGTCGAGTTCGCCACGCTGCTGGAGCGCGATATGTCGGGCGCAATCGCGGCGTTACAGGCCACAGCTCCCGCATCCGCGGCACGAGGCATGTTCGCTTCGGCAGGTGGAATTACGTAGGCTTAGGCATTTAGTAAATACGAGCGAGTAACAGAGATGAGCCGCGCGGCCGCGTTCCGCCGGATAACGGGACACCGGGCATCATGCGGGAAATGTTGCGCCACTTTGGAGGGAAATCAGCCTCGCTGGCGAACGGGCATAACGCCGCAATAGCGGCGCAGGAACGCTTGGCGATGCTCGACGCCTTCGAGGAAGCTGACCTGGCCTGGTTCTGGGCGACAGACAGCGACAATCGCCTGATCTACCTGTCACCATCGGCGTTGAAAAAGCTGGGCCCAACCCGCAGTGTCATCGGCGAACCACTTACGGCCCTTGGCGTGCCGGTCTCCGAACGCGACGCAGAGGCACCCGAGCGGCCATTCTCGTTCCTGCTAAGTGCGCGCAATCCTGACAGTCCGGATTGACCACGGCGATCTTCAGTTATTCTGGGCGCTAACCGGCAAGCCTCATTTTGGGCCAGACAATCAATACCTGGGCTATCGTGGTAGCGCCAAGGACATCTCGAATGTCTACGAGCAGCAGCGCGATGCCTCGCGGCTGGCGCAATACGATTCGTTGACCGGCCTCGCGAACCGTCATCGCATGCTGAAGCGGCTGACTGCGACCTTGACGGCTTACAAAGCCGCGAAACGCAGTTGCGCTCTGGTCATGCTCGACCTGGACCGTTTCAAGCAGGTCAACGATACGCTCGGTCATCCGGCCGGCGACGACCTGCTCAAGCAGGTGTCACAGCGCCTCACGCGGATTGTCCCCGCGGGTTCGGAAATAGGCCGCCTCGGGGGGGATGAATTCCAGGTCATTCTGCCCGACCTCGACGACCGCGGTAAGCTCGGCGACTTGGCTCAGCGGATGATCCAGATGATCTCGCAGCCGTATTCGATCGAGGGCAGCCGGGCGATCATCGGGACCTCGGTCGGTATCGCGATTGCGCCTTATGACGGCATCGAGCCGGACGAACTGATCAAGTCGGCCGACCTGGCGCTTTATGCCGCCAAGGGCGGTGGGCGCGGGCAATATCGATTTTATTCCAACGACCTGAAGGATTCCGCGCACGAGCAGCGCGCGATCGAGGAGGACTTGCGCGATGCGCTGGCGCGCGGCGAGCTGGAAATGCATTACCAGCCGGTAGTTCGTGCCTCGGACAACATGGTCACCGGGTTCGAGGCGCTGATGCGCTGGAATCATCCCGACCGCGGCGCAATCAGCCCATCGGTGTTCATTCCCATCGCCGAGGAGACCAGCCTGATCGTGCCGTTAGGCGAATGGGCGCTTCGCCAGGCCTGCGCCGACGCGGCGAAATGGCCGGGCGACTTGTGGGTTGCGGTCAACGTTTCCGCGCAGCAGTTCACGTCCGATACCTTGCCCATGATCGTGACCAACGCCCTAGCGTCATCGGGTCTTAACCCGCGGCGCCTGGAACTAGAAATCACCGAAAGCGTGTTCATGGGCGATGCGTTCGCGGTCGAGAAGATGTTTGCCCGGCTCAAGAGTATCGGCGTCAAACTGTCACTCGACGACTTCGGTACCGGCTACTCCTCGCTCGGCTACTTGCGCAAGGCACCGTTCGACAAGATCAAGATCGACCAGGGATTTGTCCGCGGATGTACCGAGCCCGACAATGCCAACTCCGCGATCATTACGGCCATCGTCAGCCTGGCCAGCGCGTTGAACATGGTCACCACCGCCGAAGGCGTCGAAACGATGGACGAGCTGGCGCTCGTCCGCGAGCTCGGGACCACCAATGTCCAAGGCTTCATTTTCGCCCGCGCGGTGCCGCATGACGAAGTTCTCAGCAAGCTTGAAAGCGGCGATCTGAAGTATGAAGCGAATGGGCCGGACAAGCATCGCTCCGAGCGGCGCACGCTGTTCCGGCGTATCGGCGTCATTCACGAGGATCACCGTTACGAAGTGGTCCTCCGCAACCTATCGCGCACCGGATGCATGATCGAGGGCCTGCTTGATGTTCCCCTAGCGACCGAGCTGGTCGTGGATTTTGGAGAGGGCCAACTGGCAGTGGGAGTAGTGCGGCGCACGCGGGAAGCAACTCAAGGGCTTGAGTTTGAAACTCCCTTGATCAGCGACGGGGCCGACGGCCTGTGCACCCGCCACCGCATCTCGCCTTATGTGCTGGCCGCGCACGGGATGCCGCTCCAGTCGCTCCCGGCGGGCCATTACGCGCTCCCGCCGCGTGAGGGGGGATCGGCGGGCCGCCCGCAATTCATGCAAGTCGATGTGCAGATGAGCTCCAAGCGCGCGGCGTAAGGCTGACACGCAAGTTTCGTGCGGCTAAGGGCGGCGGATGGTTGAACTGTCCCGCATCCGCAACTTCAGCATCATTGCCCATATCGACCATGGCAAGTCGACGCTCGCCGACCGGCTGATCCAGCACACGGGCGGGCTGACCGCGCGCGAGATGAGCGAGCAAGTGCTTGATAACATGGATATCGAGCGCGAACGCGGGATCACCATCAAGGCCCAGACGGTGCGCCTCAACTACACCGCCAACGACGGGCTGACTTACGAACTCAACCTGATGGACACCCCCGGCCACGTCGACTTCGCGTACGAGGTCAGCCGCTCCCTCGCCGCGTGCGAAGGCGCACTGCTGGTGGTCGACGCAGCGCAAGGGGTCGAGGCGCAGACGCTCGCCAACGTCTATCAG
>JBDSUJ010000018.1:0-18815 GCA_039927815.1 Croceibacterium sp.
GGACCTTGGCTCCGACTCCGGCGAGCTCGAGCATTTCCTCGAAGGTGATTTCATTGAGCTTGCGCGCGTTGGGGACGATCCGCGGGTCGGTGGTGTAGACCCCGTCGACATCTGTGTAGATGTCGCACCGGTCGGCCTCGATCGCCGCCGCGATCGCGACCGCCGAAGTATCCGAACCCCCCCGCCCAAGCGTGGTGACGCGTCCGGTCTCGGCGAGGCCCTGGAAGCCGGGGATGACCGCGATCTCGCCGCTTTGCATCGCGGCAATCACAGCGGCAGCGTCGATCGCGGCGATGCGCGCCTTGGCATGCGCTTCGAGCGTGTGGATCGGAATCTGCCAGCCGAGCCAGCTGCGCGCCCGGCAACCCATCGCCTGCAGCGTCAGCGCGAGGAGCCCGCTGGTGACCTGCTCGCCGCTGGCGACAACCACATCGTACTCGGCCGGATCGAACAGCGCATTGGCCTCGCGGCAGAAGTTGACCAGCCGGTCGGTCTCCCCCGCCATTGCCGAGACCACGACCGCCACCTCGTGCCCGGCGGCCTGCTGGCGGCGGACGATCCCGGCGACCCGGCGAATCCGCTCGGTCCCGGCCATCGACGTGCCGCCGAATTTCATCACAATGCGGGCCACGGGAAGGTCTCTCTGATGCTGGCGCGGGGCTCGGCGCGCTGTTAGGGGTCGGGCATGAGCGATGCAACTGTCGCAACTGCAACCATCCGCCCAGAAGAAGCCGCGCATTTCGGCGCGCAGGCCGCGCAGTGGTGGGATCCCAACGGCAGCTCGGCCATGCTCCACCGGCTCAATCCGGTGCGGCTGGGCTTCATTCGGGAGGCGATCGACCTTCACTGGGGAGGCGATTCGCTAAGCCTGAAGCCGCTCGCCGGCATGCGCGCGCTCGATGTGGGCTGCGGCGCGGGCCTGCTCTGCGAACCGCTCGCGCGGTTGGGAGCGGAAGTGACCGGGCTTGATGCAGCGCCCGAGAGCATCGTGGCGGCCGCGCGGCACGCGGCCGGGTCCGGACTGTCGATCGCCTACCGCGCGGGCGAGCTGTCCGAAGTGGACGGCCTGTTCGACCTCGTCACTTGCCTCGAAGTGTTGGAGCATGTCGCCGACAAGCCCGCCTTCATGCGCCAGTTGGCGGCGCGGCTCGCGCCTGGCGGGCTAATGGTCGTGTCGACGCCCAACCGTACGCCGCAAGCGCGGTTGTTGCTGGTCGGCGCGGCCGAGGCGCTCGGCCGCATTCCCAAGGGCACGCACCGCTGGAGCGATTTCGTCACCCCCGGCGAACTGGCGGACCTGTTGGCAGCGACGGCCCTTGTCATGGGCGAACCGCGCGGGATCGCGTTCTCACCCATTACTGGCCTGCGCCTCGGCAACGACCTTTCGCTCGATTTCATCGTGACCGCCAAACGACTGCAAGGCTGACCACGCTCCCGAGGCCCCAAGCCGAACGGCCGGACCGCGATGGAGTGCCTTATCGTGGTCAGACGAAGGCGCGCTCCCACGCGGCTGGATCGAACCCGACCAGCAAGCCGCGACCGATTTCGACCACCGGCCGTTTGATCAGCGAGGGATGGGCCTGCATCAGGCGCAGCGCCTTGGTGCGATCGAGGTCCGCTGTTTCAGCCATGGGCAACGCGCGAAAGGTCATGCCGCGGCGGTTGAGGAGCTTGTCCCACCCGGCATGATCACTCCAATCGGATAGCCTTGCGTGGTCTGCGCCGAGTTTCTTGAAGTCATGGAATGCGTAAGCCACGCCGCGCTCGCCGAGCCAAGCGCGCGCTTTCTTGACCGTGTCGCAATTGGCTATTCCGTACAGCGCGATCATTGTGGGTCCCGCGAGGTGAAATGGTGCACGCGCGGATCAGCACAAGCGAACAGCGTGTATTCGGCATAGTATTCGGCCCGACCGCGCGCTTGGACCCCACGGTGTTGTTCGACCCGGCCCCACGCCCGCGCCGCGTCTTCGTCCATCCATTGCGATATCGCGACTACCTCGCCATCATCGGCGGCGTAGCTCTTGAACGATACGAAGCCCGGCTGCGCCCGGGCCTGCGATTCCATCGCTGCAGCGTCCGTGGCATAGCTGGCGCTGTCGATGTCGGGGCGCTTATGGTTGCGGAACACGGCCAGGAACATCAGCGAGCCCCGAGGTGCGCGTCGGCGATGGCAACCGCCAGCGCATCGGCCGCGTCCGCGCCTTCGATAACCGCGCCGGGAAGGAGGATCTTGAGCATCGCCTGCACCTGGCTCTTTTCGGCCGCGCCGGTCCCGACCACCGCTTTCTTGACCAGCCGCGCGGCATGTTCGTTAACCGGCAGCGAGGCACGCCCGCACGCCGCCAGCACCGCGCCGCGGGCCTGCGCGAGCTTGAGCGTCGATTGCGGGTTCTTGTTGAGGAACACTTCCTCGACCGCCGCGCGGTCGGGCGCGTAAGCCCCGATCACCGCAAAGATAGCGTCCGCCAGATGGTGCAGCCGCTCGGGCATGGCGGCTTTTGCGTCGGTCGGAACCCGTCCGTTGGCGACATGGCTCAGCCGCGCGCCTTCGCTCCGTACGATCCCCCAGCCGGTGCAGTTGAGCGAGGGATCGAGGCCCAGAATCAACATCGGGAGCTAATCACCCGAGCCTCTCCATCGCGCTTTCCGAGATTTCGTAATTCCCCCACACGGTCTGCACGTCGTCGTCGTCCTCGAGCATGTCGACCAGTTTGAACAGTGTTTCAGCGTCGTTGTCGGGCACATCGACCGACAGGTTCGGCTTCCATCCCAGTTTGACACTGTCGGGCCCGCCCAGGCTCGCCTCGAGCGCCTTGGCGACGTCGTGCAAGCCCTCCATGTCAGTCCAGATAGTGTGGCCGTCCGCGGTACTTTCGACATCGTCCGCGCCTGCATCGATCGCGGCTTCCATGACTTTGTCTTCGTCACCGGCGGCGGCGGCATATTCGATCATGCCCTTGCGCTCAAATCCGTGGCTGACGGCGCCGGTAGCGGCCATGTTGCCGCCGTTCTTTGAGAATGCGGTCCGCACGTTGGTGGCGGTGCGGTTGCGGTTGTCGGTTAGGGCCTCAACGATCAGCGCCGCGCCGCCCGGGCCATAACCTTCGTAGCGGATTTCCTCGTAATCGGCGCCGTCGCCCATCGTCGCCTTGTCGATCGCACGCTGGATGTTGTCCTTGGGCATGGAGGCCGCGCGCGCATTGTTGACCGCCAGCCGCAGGCGCGGGTTCATGTCCGGATCGGGCATGCCAGACTTGGCCGCAACGGTGATTTCGCGGCTCAGCTTGGAAAATGCGGCCGAGCGCTTTTTGTCCTGCGCGCCCTTGCGATGCATGATGTTCTTGAACTTCGAATGGCCTGCCATGACTTGTGCTGCGTTCCATCGTGAATTTTTTTACTATCGGGGGCCTCGTTAGCCGCATGACCGCTGCCGCCACAAGCCCGCAGCATGCCTCCTTGCGGGACGGCGTGTGGGCCCAGTTCTTCGCTTTCGTCCGCCGGCCGACCCTGCCTGACCGCGCCACCGGCATGTGCGCCGAGGCTTGGCCGGTGCTGGGCAAGCTGCTCGCTCTCGACGTGCTGGTGATGTTCGTTCTGGCCGGTACATTGGCTGCGGTAACCCGCCTCGGGTTCGTGCCGCCGCACAGCCTGCTGGAACAGATCAAGCCCAGCGCGCTCGTACTCGCGGCCCTCGCGCTGGGTGCGCCGGTGGCAGAAGAGCTGCTGTTCCGCAGTTGGCAGTCGGGTAGGGCAGGACACATCGGGGCCCTTCTGATCGCGCTGGGCGCGCTTGCACTGGCGGGCGTGACGCTGGGCGCGGGGCACTCGGTTCCGCGCGCGGCCGGCGCGGCGGCGGTCCTGCTGGTCGGATTAGGCAGCGCGCTGTGGTGGTTGCGGCGGGGGCGCGCGAAACCCGCGATGGGGTGGTTCCAGCGCCACTACGCGCCGTTCTACTTCGCCGCGACAGGGCTGTTCGCGCTCGCGCACATGACCAACTTCACTGGCGCGATGGCGTGGACCCTGGTGCCATTGACACTGCCCCAATTCAGCATCGGGCTGATGCTTGGATACGTTCGAGTGCGCTTCGGCCTATGGTCCAGCATGCTGCTCCACGCGACGCATAACGGCCTGTTCATGCTGCTGCTGGTGGCGGGCGTTGGCTAGCCTATACCTAACGCAGACGCTCTCACCGGCCCAAATTGCGCCACGCGCCCAGCTTCCAGCTTCCAGCGAATTCGCCGGGGTAAAGCCGATCGCTTGATGCACGCCGATTCTGGCCGCGTTTGGCAGCTGTCGGAATTTCCCGGGTCGTGCGCGCGATCCGGCTCGGTCATGCCGGACCAATGCGCCGACGTTTCCAATCTAGCCGAGGCCGAGCGCGGCTTTGTACGTGTCGAGGATCGCTTCCATCTCGGCGCGATCATCGGGCTTCATCTTCCGCAGCCGCACGATCTGGCGCATGATCTTGGCGTCGTAGCCAACCGCCTTGGCCTCGGCGTAGACGTCGCGGATGTCGTCGGCCATGCCCTTCTTTTCTTCCTCGAGGCGTTCGACGCGCTCGATCAGCAGGCGCAGGCGGTCATCAGTGGCATTGGCCAAGCGTGGTCTCCATCAGAATCGGTTGCGGCCGCGTTAGCCAGCCCGCGCGGACGCGAAAACCGGTGTGGAGAACTTTTTAGCTACCCTGATTAAGTTGCAGGCTCGCTTCCATCCGCGCCACCTGCTCGGCCGTCGCGTCGTTTTGGTGGTGGGTTTTCCACTCGCTCATGGGCATGCCGTGGATAAGCGCGCGGGCCGCATCCTTGCCTTCGGCATAACCCGCTTCACTGATCCAGTCGGCCAGGCAATTGCGGCAGAAGCCAGCCAGCCCCATCAGCTCGATGTTCTGTGCGTCATGGCGGTGGCGCAAGTGGCGGACCATGCGGCGGAACGCCTGCGCGGCGACGGCATCGGGCAGCTGGTCGAGTGGATCCGGTGTGGTCACGGGCGTTGTCGTCCTTGTTTGTCGCACAGCTGTGCCATAGGCGCGGCTCGATGACTACCAAGCTTGAGCCGCGCGGCCGCAAGGTCAAGATCCTCGCCACGGTCGGGCCGGCCAGCAGCGATCCGGACATGCTGCGGCGGCTGTTCCGCGCTGGCGTCGATGCGTTTCGCGTCAACCTCAGCCACGGTGACCACGCGACCCACGCCGAGACGATCCACTCGATCCGGCTGCTGGAGCGGGAATTCAACCGGCCGATTGCGATCCTGTGTGACTTGCAGGGCCCCAAGCTGCGCGTGGGCACGTTCGCGAACGGCACGGCGGTGATCGCCCATGGCGCGCGCTTCGTGCTCGACCGCGAGACTGCGCCGGGCGACGCGAACCGCGTCGAGTTGCCGCACCCGGAGCTGTTCAAGGTACTCCACCCCGGCCAGCGGCTGCTGATCAACGATGGCAAGATCCGCCTCCGGGTGGTCGAATCGAATGACCGGCGCATCGTTTGCACGGCGGAAGTCGGCGGGGTGATCTCGGACCGCAAGGGCGTCAACGTGCCCGATGCCGAAGTGCCGATCCCGGCGCTGACCGACAAGGACCGGCGCGATCTCGCGTTCGCGCTCGACAATGGGGCCGACTGGATAGGGCTCAGCTTCGTGCAGCGGCCCGAGGATCTGGCCGAGGCACGTAAGCTGATGATGGGGCCGCACGGCCCGCGGGCCGCGCTGTGCGCCAAGATCGAGAAGCCACAGGCGATCAAGCGGCTGGCCGAGATCATCGAGATGGCCGACGGGATCATGGTCGCGCGCGGCGACTTGGGAGTCGAGCTCAACCCCGAGGAAGTTCCGCCGCTGCAGAAGAAGATCGTCAACGCCACGCGTCTGACTGGCAAGCCGGTGATCGTCGCCACGCAGATGCTCGAATCGATGATCGAGAGCCCCGCGCCGACCCGGGCCGAAGTGTCCGACGTCGCCAACGCGGTTTACGATGGCGCCGACGTTGTCATGCTCAGTGCCGAAACCGCGGCCGGGCAATGGCCCGAAGAAGCAGTCCTGATGATGGATTCGATCGCCCGCCAGGTCGAACACGACGAGCTATACCGACAGCGCATGCGGTTGCTCGACGTGCCGCCCGATCCGACCACGGCGGACGCCATGGCCCATGCCTGCATGACCATCGCCGATACCGTGCCGATCAGCGCAATCGCGGTGTTCACGGTGAGTGGGTCGTCCGCCCGACGCGTCGCCCGCGAACGCCCGGCTGTGCCGCTGATCGTGCTGACGCCGTCGCTGACGGTTGGGCGCAAGGTGGCACTGCTGTGGGGCGCGCACCCGGTCGCGACCAAGGATATCGGCAGCTTCGAGGAGATGATCGCCAAGGGCAAGCGCATGGCGCTGCGCCACGGATTCGGCGAAGCGGGGAGCAAGCTGGCGGTCATTGCAGGGGTCCCGTTCGGCGCGGCGGGCTCGACCAACCTGGTCCATGTCGTCACCCTGGTGGGCGACGAGCTGGACGATCACTCGAAAACTGAGGCTTTTTCCGCCAGCAGCGCGTCGAGATCGTCGGGCAATTCGAAGTAGCCGCCCGACAGCGCGTCGTAGCGGCCCGAGGCAAGGTCGACCACGCGCTGGGCGCACCTCGCGAGGTCATCGGGCGCTTCGTGCTGCTTCTCGCGCAGGCGGCCCATCATCGGGGCGAGATACTTCTGCGCCGCAGGGTCCCCCAGCGTCTCGCCCGCGAGCGCGGTGAACACGAACCCAGGGTCGATCGCAAACACCGCGAGCGGGGTCCCCGCGAGCTCGGCAGCGGCTTCCGCCACAACGCGGTTCTGCGCAATCTTGCCGGTGCAGTACGCCGACATGTACGGCGCGACGATTCGCGCGGCTTTTGCCGACACGCACACCGCCCGGCCGCGCCCACGTTTGATCATGCCTGGCAGGACGCGGCGGAGCAGCAGCATGGGCGCGCGGATGTGCACCGCCTGCGCTTGCCACCACGCGTCCGGATCAACCTCCCATATCGGTCCGAACGGCCCTGGCACGCCGGCATTGCTGACCAACAGGTCGACCCCGCCGAACTGGTTCTCGACTTGCGAAATCGCGCGGTCGACCGATCCGGGATCGGTGACATCGCCAGCAACTGCCGTCGCCTCGAAGCCGGCCCCGCAGATCGCGGCCGCCACGTCCTCAATCTGGCCAAGTGTCCGCGACAATACCGCGACCCGCGCCCCTTCAGCCGCTAGCCGCTCGGCGATCACGCGCCCAAACCCGCGCCCGGCGCCGGTGACCAGCGCGACTTGTCCGTTGAGCATGCCCATCCCGGCTCTCCCCTGCGAAAGCGGCGCTATCGCCTTGCGGCGACTGTGTCGAGATCAAGGAAAACTGGAGCGGGCGAAGGGATTCGAACCCTCGACCCCAACCTTGGCAAGGTTGTGCTCTACCCCTGAGCTACGCCCGCTCACCAGCGTCCGGAGAGCTTGCGCCCCCGGGGGAGCGGGGCGGTTAGCATCGGCCTTGTGGCGCCGCAAGCGCTAATCAAGCGCGCCATTGCGCCTGACACAGCGGGCACCCAGCAGCTCTAAAAGGCAGTAAAAGGCCGCACGCACCTGCGGCCGGCAAGCGGCAAGACCTGTCTGTCGTAACTCGCGCTGCGAGCAGGTTCCAGGCGCAAAAACTGATCGCCACTGCGCATCAAGCTTCGACGGATCAAGACGATCGAGCCGCGCTCGCACAACTCGATTACCTGAGCCGGTGCCAGACGGGCGCTCAAGAATAGGAGCGGGCGATTTGTAAGGTCGGGCCGGTTGCGTACCTGGTCCACGGCGAAGTCTTCACCGTCGCTTTCAACGATAGCGAAATCGGCGTCCTGGCGCGCGATCCCCTCGCTCAGCAAGGCGTATGGCGCAATGAAGTAATGGGTCGTCGTCAGAAGCCAGGCAGTGATCGGCAGGGTTGCTACTGCGAGCACGGCGGCAAATACGGGTGCGAAGATTTTGTCCCTGCGCGCCAACTCGCGATAGCCATAGCCGGCGAGCAGCAGGCAATTGCCCAGAACACCGTGGATGTAGCGGTAGCCCCAACCATGACCCTGATATGGCAACAGAGCAGCCATTGCGAGAATGGTCAGCACCACGCCTGCGGCAAGCGGGATCGCAAGCCCCTCGCGCCGACGAATGGCTGGAATGGCCAGCAGCGCGAACGGCACCAGGAATACCGCGTTCCACATCACCGCGCGCACCAGATTGTAAAACATCAGCAGCAGGTCCGCGCTGTCATAATTCAGCAGGAGAGGAAGCACGCGGGTGGCGATGAACCCGCCGCTTCCGGTGATGATCCCGCTCTTTATGGGTACTCCCCCGGTCAGGCTCACGATATGCGGCCAGCTCATCCACAAGGCGAGCGCGGCCAGGTAGGCGGCGGCGTAGGCAGCGGCCAAACGCCATCGACGATCGGCCAGCAGCCACAAGATAAACGGACCGGCGAACAGGGGGTGGAATATCACCTGGTGCAGGCCGATGGCCAACGCGCCAACAACCATTGCCAGCGCATGGCTCCACCACCTGTCGCGCAAAAACAGCGCGAGCCAGACCAGATTGAACGCCAGATGTGCCGTCATCGCGTAGCTTGTCATCGCGTTTACGGCGATCTGCGCCGATAGCACGTAGCCGATTAGCACCAGCCATTGCGCACCGGCACTGTCAGCGAACAGGCGCCGGACGATCCGATGAAGCGCCACCAGCCCGACTGCAGCCAGCAACGGATTGAGCAAGGCAGGATCGGCCATGAACCCAAAACCCGCGCGCAACGCTGCATTGACCGGGCCGTATGACGAACTCAGCAATGCCTGCCCTGGAACGTCGAGCAGGAACGCCGGCACCAACGACAGACCGTATCCCGCCCAGCGCGCGGGCAAGGGCGCAGACAGCCTGCCGCCAGCAAAGTTCGCTTGATCGAACACGGCCATCAACTCGTCGCGGGTGAGGGCATAGTCGAGCATCAAGGCGTGCGTCCCTGCCCACAGGCCCAGCGCGAACAAGGCCGCAATGGCGAGGACGATCGCCAGGTTCGGCGGCTGGCACGAGAACGCCCGGCGCGGCTTGAGACAAAGCGCCAACAGCCAGATGGCGACCATAGCTATGCCTGCCTCGAGGTCTTGATGCAGGAACAGCCAGCGGGTGATTACCGGACCGGGCCAGCTTTTCAGCGCAAACACGACGCTCGCGAGGGAAGCTGCGGCGCCCAGAACACTCAGCCGCACCGGCAATGTTCTCTCCAGCGCCATGCCGATCGTCGTAGTGGTAACTTGTTAACCAAGAGTGGAAGGACGGCGCAACGAGCGCGTGGATGGCACCGAGTATCGCTCGGCCCGTTTCGGCCCGCACCGCTAAGCTGTGCTCACGGCATGATGGCACGCCAGGCGACACAGATCCGGTGATTTTTTGTTTGGATGGCAGACTGGCCCAAAAGCGCCGCGAACACCGACAAAGCGCGCCTTGCGCCCTTCACAATTCACCCGCAAGGGCCACATTGCGCCCGACACAACGGGCACGCATCAGCACTTAAAAGGCGCACATCGTGGCAAGCATGGGCCTCAACCTGGACGAACAAAAGGCAGTCGAGAAGTTCCGGCACGAGGTGGTCGATCCCTCGCACGACAAGCTGGTGATTCTCGATTTCTGGGCCGAATGGTGCGGACCGTGCAAGGCATTGACTCCGGTGCTGGAAAAGGTCGCCGCCGAATATGCCGACAAGGGTGTGCTACTGGCCAAGCTCAATGTCGATGAGGAGCAGTTCATCGCCGCGCAGTTCAAGGTGCGCTCGATCCCCACCGTGTACGCGATGTTCCAAGGCCAGCCAGTCGCTGATCTGACTTCGGCGCGCACCGAATCGCAGTTGCGGCAGATGCTCGACCAGTTGCTGGAGAAGCTGCCGATCTCGGCCGACGGTCCCGAGGAGGATGTGACCCCGCTGATTGCCATGGGCGAGCAAGTGCTGGCCGAAGGCGATGCGCCGCGCGCGGTGACCATCTTCGAGCAGATCGTTGAGATCGCGCCCGACAACGTGCCCGTTCAGTCCGGGCTGATCCGCGCCTTGACCGCCGCGGGGCGCATCGACGATGCCCAGGCCGTGCTCGACGGGTTACCCGATACGCTCGCGGACGATCCGCTAATCACCCAGTCGGCCTCGGCCCTGGCTCTGACTAGCAGCGGGGTGGACGATAGCGCGCTGGCAGGAATGCGTGCCGCGGCCGCAGAGCGCCCGGCCGACATGGACGCGCAGTACGCTTTCGCTCAGGCCGCCTTTGCCACGGCCGGCCGTGACGATGCCGCCGATACCTTGCTCGAGATGATCCGCCGCGAGCCCGACTGGAACGAAGGCGCGGCCAAGGCTAAGCTGCTGCAGATATTCGAGGCGGTCGGTCTGGAAGATCCGTGGGTCGCCGCCCAGCGCCGGCGCCTGTCCCTGCTGCTGTTTGGATGACGGTGACGCGCCTGCCGATTTTTCCTCTGACGGGCGCGATCCTGTTTCCCGGGCTGCAGCTGCCGCTGCATATCTTTGAGCCGCGCTATCGTGCGCTGGTCGGTTCGGCGCTGGCCAAGGACCGGTTAATCGGCATGATCCAGCCCCACGCGCGCGAGGAGCCGGCGCGGCTGTTCGCTGTTGGCTGCGTCGGCAAGATCGAGGATGTCGAAGCCCTTGAGGACGGACGCTACAACATAGTGCTCGCAGGCGAAGCCCGGTTCCGCGTTCTGCGCGAGCTCAAGGTGAGCACGCCGTTCCGCCAAGTCGAGGCCGAACTGCTCGACGATGCCGGCGATCAGGTCCTCAGCCCAATCGAGCGCGCCGGGCTCGAGCGCGAGGCGCGTCGGTTCGCCGACCGGCAGGGCTACAGCGTCGACTGGCGCTCGGTCGCCCGGCTCGATGACGAAGCGCTGGTCAACGGGGTCAGCCAGATCGCGCCGTTCGATGCCGCGGCCAAGCAGGCCTTGCTCGAAGCGAGCGATTTGCGCGCCCGCTGCGAACTGCTGGTTCAGCTGATGCAGTTCTTTGGCCTTGGCGATCCGGACGAAAGCCGGGTGACGTTGCAATAAACGCGGCGCCCAAGACATGACCAATTTGTAACTGACAGCCGGCCCCGGTACCCGGCTAGACCTGCCTGCCCATTCGGCAACAGGAGATATTTCATGAAGCTCACCCTCATCGCAGCCTTGGCAGTCGGCGCCTTGGCGCTGACCGGCTGCAAAAAGGACAAGGCGGACCCCGCCCAAGCCAGCACCGAAGCGGCCGCGGCCGCCAGCGATGCCAACGCCGCCGCCGCCACGGCCAGCACCGCCGCCGCCGATGCAGCGGCCGCCGCACCAGGCTCGGCTGCCGCCACCGCCGCCGCGGACACCGCCGCTGCAGCGGGATCGGCCGCCGAAACCGCCGGCGACAAGGCGCAGGACGCCGGGGCCAAGGCGAAAGACGCGGCGCACTGATCTAACGCGCTCTGGCCCCTCTCTCTATCTTTCGAGGAGGGGCCAGAGCGCCTCGTCGGCTAAAGGCCGAAGCTGCCGCGTATGCCGTTGATGACGAATTGCGCCGCAAGCGCCGCCAAGATTACGCCAAGCAGGCGGGTCACCACAGCTTCGACGCGATCCCCGAACAGCCGCAGCAACGGGGTCGCGGCGATCAGCGCCAGCAGAGTCAGGACCATAACCGCGGCCAGTGCCGCAAGGATCACCAACGATTGCCGGAGCCCTTCAGCGCGGCCCATCAGGAGCATTATCGTAGCGATCGAACCCGGCCCGGCGATCATCGGCATCGCCATTGGGAACACCGACACATCCTCAGGCTCGGACCCGGGATGGTCATGAATAATCTTCTCGGCGCGTTCCTCGCGCCGGCGGGTGCGCTTCTCGAACACCATGTCGAGCGCGATCAGGAACACCATGATCCCGCCGGCGATGCGAAACGCATCGAGCTCGATGTGCAATGCTGCCAGAAACCTTTCGCCCGCGAGCGCAAACGCCAGCAGGATGAGCCCGGCGATCAGGCACGCCCGCACCGCCATCGAACGTCGCTGCGCCGCATTGGCCTGTGCCACCAGCCCCGCGTAAATCGGCGCGCAGCCGGGCGGATCGATCACCACGAACAACGTGACGAACGCGGAGACGAACAACTCCAGCACGGCGGCCTAGTGAGCCGAAACGTCGCTGCGCAGCACTTCATGCAAGGCGCCATCCTGGCTCAGCTGGACGGAGAGGCGGCGGCCGCTGATGGTGGTGCGGTATTCGTAGGTTAGCGTGCCATCGGCCGAGGCGCCGCCGCCGCTGCACTGGGTACCATCGCAGACCGGTGCGCGGACCGTCGCGCGCGCGAGTTGGCTGCGCCGATCGCGTCGGCTGTCACCGGGCCCCGCGGAGGGGCATTCGGCCACCTTGGCAGGGATCATCTCAGGCACCTCGAGCGGCTGGCGAAGAGTGTCACCCTGGTCCAGGACCCACTTGAAGCTTCCGTCGCGCTGGCGCTGCCACACGGTGGTGAAATAGCCCACTCCATCGGGGCGCTGCCACGGGCCCCTGGTGACCGCCAGCGATCCGTCGCAGCTGGCCCACACTTGCGCGGGCTGCCAGGTCACCGCCGTTGGCGGATTGGCGCGGCCTTTAAGCCATTGGTGCGCATTGACGGCCTGCGGCACGAACATCACCGCCTCGCTAGTCGAGGTCCGCGCGAACGCGGTCCACTGGCCCTTGACCTGAGCCAGGCGGGCAAACGCCAGTTCCGCGGCGATGACCCGGCTAGGGTCGGCCCGCGCCTCTCGCGCCGCGGTGCCGCGCACTTGCGGGCCCGCGCTGGCGCACGCGGCCTGCATGAGCCCGACGGCGAGCGCCAAGAGATGGCTAGCGCGCAAGATCGCCTAGCACAAAGATCACGATGTTGATGATGACGATCAGCGCCAGTGGCGAAAAATCGATCGCGCCGGTGTTGGGGAGGATGCGGCGGATCGGCCGTAACAGCGGATCGAGCAGCGCGTTAATCGAATTGTGAATCTGCCACATCAATTCGTTGCGCGAGTTGACAACGTTGAAGGCAAACAGCAGCCCGATCACGAACTGCACGATCACCAACATGACGATGACGTTGGCGATGATGCCGAGGACCCCGACGATGGTAAGCAAGCTGTCTGATCCTCCGCAGGGGTGAAACGCGTAGCAGCGCTAGCCGGCGCGGACCAGTGTGCCCGCACCTCGGCTGGTGAAGAATTCGAGCAGCATCGCGTGGCCGACCCGGCCATCGAGCACGACCGCCGCCTCGCACCCCGCCTCGACCGCCTTCACGCACGTCTCGAGCTTGGGGATCATCCCGCCGGTGATCGTGCCGTCGTCCTTCAGCCGCGCGATATCGGCCGGGGTCAGGTCGGTCAGAAGCGTGCCCTGCTGGTCGAGCACCCCGGTGACGTCGGTCAGTAGGAACAGCCGCGCCGCGCCCAGCGCCGCGGCGATCGCCCCGGCCATGGTGTCGGCGTTGATATTGTAGGTATCGCCGTTCGGGCCGGCGGCGATCGGGGCGATGACCGGGATCATGCCCGCCTTGCACATCGTGTCGATGACAGTGGTGTCGATCACGTCGGGTTCGCCGACGAAGCCGAGATCGACCTCGCGCTCGATCAGGCTGTCGGGATCGCGCGTGGTGCGGGTCACCTTGCTGGCGGTGACGAGGCCGCCGTCCTTGCCCGACAGGCCGATCGCCTTGCCGCCGGCTTGCGCGATCCAGCCGACGATCTCCTTATTGATGCCACCCGACAGGACCATCTCGGCAATATCGGCGGTCGCCTTGTCGGTTACCCGCAACCCGTCGATGAAGCGCGATTCGACGCCCAGCTTCTTGAGCATCGCGCCGATTTGCGGACCGCCGCCATGGACCACCACCGGATCGATCCCGACCGCCTTCAACAGCACGATATCCTCGGCAAAATCGCGCGCGGCTTCCGGATCGCCCATCGCATGCCCGCCGTATTTGACCACGAAGCAGCGCCCGGCATAGCGCTGGAAATAAGGCAGCGCCTCGATCAGCGTCTCCGCCTTGGCGAGCATCCGGTCGTGTTCTTCGGTCATGGCGCACGGCGCTTAGCGACTATCCCAAGCCGCTGCAAAGGCTGCCGCAACAGCGTTAACACGATTGCAACCTTGGTGGGCGATCCTGGCGCACTGTGATCGCTGATGCGTGAGGTGCCCTGATGAACGGCAGCAAGTCCAGCAAGACCGCCGGCGACCGCCGCGCCACCGACCGCCGCGTCGCCAAGCGTCCGTTCGAGGGCGGCGACAAACGCGCGGCTCAGCGCCGCGCCGCGGCCGAACGTCGCGCAGCGCAGCGCGGCTAACTCGCCTATTCGCGTTGGCTCACTGCCCACGGATTGACGTGGCGATGCGCAGCGCGGGCCTTTTCCTCCTTGCGCTCGGTCTGTTCCGCCGACGGGACCGTGCAATACGCCGTCAGGAGAACGCCGCACGCCCACATCGCCGCGCGCCAGCGGCTGCGAAACACGGCGTGGTATTTGGCGAACATGCCGGCACGATAGCCGGGAGGGGTTAAGCCTGCGTTGCCTCCACAATGGGGCGAATTGGGTCCACCACGATAGGTAGCCGACCCGACTGACGGGCGGGCGGCCGACACGCCACCATGGCGCATGGCCAAACCGTTCCTGTTCGTCTTCGCGCTCGTGCCGATCACCACGCTCGCCGCCGCGCCGACCCCCATCCTTGCCGCGCAACCGGCGCGCTTCGCTCCGTGCGGCGCCGGCCCGCGCGTCGATTGCGTAGTCGACGGAGACACGTTTTGGCTGAGCGGGGCAAAGATTCGCATCGCCGACATCAACACCCCCGAAACCGGCGGCGCGGCGTGCCCGGCGGAGGCAGCGCTGGGCCATGCCGCCACCGCCCGGCTGACCGCGCTGCTCAACGCCGGGCCGTTCACCCTCGCCCCGTGGAGCGCAGCGAACGGGCGCGTGCGCGAGCGCGACCGCTACGGCCGCCTGCTGCGCGTGGTCGAGCGGTACGGCCACAGTCTCGGCGGCGCTTTAGTGAGCGAAGGGCTCGCCGAACCGTGGCGGGGGAAGCGTGGCACCTGGTGCTGAAAAACCTGACAATCGTTAACGGGCCGCAGGCAACAAAAACGCAGGGCGATGCGCTCAGGGCAGCCAGAACGGGCGGGTGACCTGGCGGCTCGACCCGCGCCTCATCTCGCGCAAGGCGCGTCGATACCAGGTGAACTGGATGATCATCGCTGACGAGACCAGCAACAGGAAGGTGATTAGCAGATATGCAAGTGCCTGTCCACGTCGACCGCCTCATGCGTGCAGCGGATGCTGCATCGCATCACTTAATCACCGGGACGACGTCAGGTTCCCGCCGCTCACCGCGATTTCAAGCACTTGGCCCCCAATAGGGGCAATTACGTAGCCTTGTAGGGCGGTGGGCAAGGGCGCGGGTCGCGGCCGATCCGCGTAGTTTGGCGCAGGCGGCTTGCGAGCGCCCCGCGCGATCCCCACACGTGAGTGATGCCCCGCAAGCCCGACAACGTCGTGCCGTTCCGCAAGCCGCGCAAGTGGACCCGCCCGCAGGATTTCGGCCACACCCCGCCCAAGCCTCCGCGCCCCCCGCGCAAACCGCCTAGCCCGTCTCCGAAATGGACCGCGTGGGCGCTGATCGCGGCGGTAGTGGCGGCGACGGTGGCGTGGAGCCTGTGGAGGTGACGCAAGCCGTGTGCGGCCCGCGAAAAGGGGTCGCGCCGGGTCCCCTCAGCGCACGGCGAAGGCGCGTGACGCCGCCGCCATGGTGTCGAGCGCGACCGAGCTGCGCAGCACGATCTGCCACCCCAGCGGGCCGCCTTCGCGCCACAGGTCGGTGATGTAATAGCGGCCCGACATGTCGTTATCGCCGTAGTGCGCGTCCTGCGTCCACACCGCGCTCATCGCCGCGACCCGCGGCGCCGAATCCGAAATCGGGCGCACCAGCGGATCGGCAAACGTGCACCACCTGGCGCGATAACCGGTGACCGCGACTTGCAGCCAGATCGCCCGCTCGAACGCCTGCCCCGCCAGCGCCGCGCCGACCAGCGCGAATTCGGGCGCCAGAAACTGCTCGAGCAAAGCCGAATCCGCCGCCACCCACGCGTTCATCCACCGCTGCGCCAGCAAGGGAATCGCGGACAAGTCGGTTGAGCTGGTCATGGCGCGGGGCTCACCTTTTTCAGAATCCACGACGGGCGGGCACATGCTTGTAGCAGGGACCGCCATCGTTTCAATTTCACACGCAATGCCCGCCATCATCACCCACGGCGGCGGGCGGATCGGTTGACGAAGGTGACAGGGTGTCACCCTGGTCCACGCCATGAAACAACGTGTTTTCCGCCGGTTACGACCCGAACGGCCGGGTGACACTTGTCATACACAAGGCGCATTCAGGCCGCTGTGCGGCCGAGCCGATCCGGGCGCGCAAGACCGGGACGAGGGAGACGACGATAGGAAAGAGCCGCCCGCGAGCATGGCGGCACCCGGCCCTGTAGGAAAAATGTTTTTCGCCTGCGGTCATCTGGCTCTCTTGCGTTTCATTTCATCCGTAACTAAAGGCGCGCTCCCCCGGCGGGAAGGCCGTGGGTGGCGAGCTGGAGGAGGCCACCGTGGCAAAGTACCGCAATTCCGACGCGCAGCCCGGCTTTCGAGCGGACGAGCAAGCGGCGTAAGGGTTACCCGAGCGAGACGCGCGTCAAGCGCGGTATGCGCACGATCAAGGGCGGCGAGATCGAGCTGCTCGAAAAGCTCGGCCGGAACGATCCTTGCCCATGCGGCTCGGGCCAACGGTTTCAAGCGCTGCTGCCTCGCCTCCGGCCGGTTTCGACGGCGCGGAGCGGCGTGACTATTGGCGTTAGTTTGCCCTATCGCTAATCAAGTAAGGCCTCGGCGCGGAGTAGCCTGTCCGTGCGGCGACCCGGTCACAGTCTGTCCGGCTGGCCGGCGAGGCTCTATCTCGCCAACGCGACCTCAACGAGGTGGGTTTCGCCATCGCAGCGGTGGCAATGCGCGTGGTCGAATATCGTGCGCAGCACCCAGTCCTGCGCAGCCACATCCCAATCGCCCCAAGCATCGCGCGACACGTCGGTCGACCCGCAGGCCGCACAAACGAATTGAATTCTCGGTGCTTTCGCTGTTCCAGCCACTAGCGCATGATGCCACCGCTGCGAGGGAGACAACAGGGTGGCGGGCAAAGATTGGTCCGAAGCGGTTGAAGATGCTGTGCGTCGTTTGGCGGCGAGGAACGGCAATGCCGAATTCACGCGACAGACTTTGATCGACGCGGAACTGGCGCGGATAGTGAGCGAGACGGGCTCAACTGGCAAAACGCCTGAAATGACCCTGAGCCGCGAATTGCAGCAGTTGCGCGACGCAGGCGAAATCTCATTCGTCGGCTCTGGCACATATCGGCTGCGCGAGCTGCCTCTATCAATCACCGAGCAAGGCGCTAGCAAAGGCGTGTTCGTGATCGGCGCGCATTCGATCTACGCGGACATTGCGGAGCGATATTATCGCTTCCCGCCCCGCTGGCTCAATGCTGCTCGGCAGGTGGTCGGCAACTGGATTCTGTACCAGGAACCCCGCCGGGCGGGGCCTCGCGGCTATTATGCCGCCGCGCGTGTGAGCCGCATCGTGCGCGATCCCGAGGACGCCGCGATGTTTCTCGCCTTGATAGAGCCGGGCAGCTTTCTAGAATTCGGACGGGACGTGTCGTTCCAGGTGGATGGCCAAGCAGTCGAGCACGGCTTGCTCAACACCGATGGCCGCCTGAACAACGGTCGGGCTATCCAGTCCATCCGTCCCATCTCGGACCAGGACTTCGATCGCATCCTAGCGCTTGGCCTGGTGGAGGACGCCGACCTTCTGCCGCGCGAGGACGAAGCGGAAGAGGACGAGGCGTTCGCCGATCTCGTTCGCGAGGAGCGTGAACCGTGGCTTGGGCCCGAAAACCGCCCGACCATGCTGGTCAGCCGCACAGTCCGCAACCGCCAATTCCGCAAGCGCGTCCTCGATGTCTATGACCGGCGTTGCGCGCTGACGGGGATGCAACTGATCAACGGCGGCGGACGAGCTGAAACCCAGGCGGCGCATATCATGAGCGTTGAGGCCGGCGGACCTGATAGGGTCAGCAACGGCATTGCGCTGTCGGGCACAATGCACTGGATGTTTGATCGCGGGCTGGTGTCACTGAGCGACGCCGGCGACATCCTGCTGTCGCACAAGATCAATGACGTTGAGACTGTCGAGAAGCTGATCCATTCCGACCGCCGCGCGCGCCTCCCAGCCAACGAAAACCTGCGCCCCCAACCGCGGTTTTTGGCGTGGCATCGGGAGTATCATCAGTTCGCCGCCTGAGGACGAAAGGTATGCATTCCCAACGTGCCCCTAAGCCTCGCGCGGCCTCTAGACAGCGTCATCGGAGTCACTCCGCCGCCTGCGCGCCGGCGCCCACGCCCGCATCCCCAAACAGCCCCGGCCCGTCGCTCTCGCTCAGCGCCGCGCCTTCGTTCGCCGCTTCGCCCTTTTTCGCTTTGGCGCGGTTGTCGAAGCTGGACCAGACGGTGTTCCAGTCGCCCTTGGTCGCGGCCTTCGAGTATTCGGTAGCGCGGGTTTCGAAGAAGTTGGCGTGTTCGACGCCGTTGAGCAGCGGGGCGAGCCACGGGAGCGGGTGATCCTCGACCATGTAGATCGCCGGCAGGCCGAGCTGGCCGAGGCGCCAGTCGGCGATGTAGCGGATGTAGCGCTTGATCTCCTTGGGGCTCATCCCCGGGACCGGGCCCTGTTCGAA